>NZ_JBXVVE010000002.1:0-360462 GCF_057219325.1 Polaribacter sp. YIW18
TAATTTTAGAGTAGATTATCATAGATAGATTTTTAGATTAATAAATTGATATTCAGAGCCTTAATTTACTAAAAATCTATCTTCTTTACTAATAAAATCTATCTAAATATTAATCGAACTCAGGTTAATAAAATAAATGACTCTTTTAGCGCAGTTAAAAACTATTAAAAAAACCTTTTAGAATTTTCTAAAAGGTTTTTTTATGTATTTAAAACTATAAAATATATCAATCTAGCAGCCATATTTGCAGTGTGGACTACCTAATAAATTTGGTACTAATTTTTAAGCTACATTTTTATTGTTTTTCGTTATTAATTCCATTTCCATTTCTAGAGGTGACTTATAACCTAAAGAAGAATGAAGTCTTTTATAATTGTACCATTTAATATACTGGTCAATAACTTGATATGCTTCTAAAAAGAATTTAAAAGAATATCTGTTTGTGCATTCAGATTTTATTGTTTTAAAGAAACTCTCGACAACAGCATTGTCCCAGCAGTTTGCTTTTCTACTCATACTTTGCGTTATTTTCTTACTTGCCTTTAAAACGCTTGTCATTTTATTGGATGCATATTGTACGCCTCTATCAGAATGAAAAATATGATTATTAGTTATAGTTCTATTTTTTCTTGCTTGTAACCAGACTTTATAAACGGTATTTTCAGTACTCATATCTTCAGTTAATGCCCATGACACTATTTTTCTATCTGCTAAATCTAAAACCGTTGTAAGGTAATTCCATTGATTGCTAACTTTTATATATGTAATATCAGAAACCCATTTTTCACCTAATTGCGTACTTGTAAAGTCTCTATTTAATACATTATCTGCCAAGGCAAAAGTATGATTTGAATCTGTTGTACAAACTCTAAACTTTTTACTTAGTACACTTCTTAAACCCAGTTCTTTCATAATTAAAGCAATGTAAGATCTTGAATAAACTAGCCCTTCGGGTTCTAACGATTTTTGAATACGTAAACTACCATATATTTGTTTACTTTGATTAAAAATAGTAGTAATTCTTGATTTTAAGAGAGATATGGAGCTTTTCTGTCGCTTATATTGACCAGACCGCAACCAGGTATAATAACTGTTTTTACTAACTCTCATACATTTACACATCTTTTCAACAGGAAATAAACCAGTGTTAAGTTTAATAAACTGGTATATTACTTGTCGCTCTTGGAAAGATGCTTACCGCCTTTTTTAATATATCACGCTCTAATTTTACATCCTTTAATTCTTTTTCTAAAGACTTTATTTTAAGTACTTCAGATTGATTGTTTTGTTTTGAAGTTGTAGTGTTAAATTCTTTATTCCACCGATGAATGGAAGCTTGACTAATACCAAACTCTTTTGTAAGGTCTTTTACAGATTTACCAGAATTTAATAATTCTACTAAGGTCTTTTTAAAACTTTGATCATAAACTATTTTACCCATATTGCTAAGTTAAGTTATTCACTTAAAATCGTACCAACAAAACTAGACATTCCAAAGTAACCTCTATCACCAATTAATGTACAATCACTTATTTGCAGTTTAATGTCTTTTAGATAATTGATATCATGTACCGAAGCTGGGCTCAATTCTATACTTTGAAAAACACCATTTACAGAGCAAACAGCGTGTAGCTTATAACCATAATAATTAGAACATTGCGCAGCACAATAACCCTTGTCTGGAAACGCATAAGTATCTTATTTACAGATTTTTGAACGGGAACTCCTTGATAATTTACAAACTTCTAAAGGCATACTATCTACAACAAAATAATTTTAAACTCATTGAAAGCTGATGCTAATTTTAATCGAATATCATTCAGCGAATTAGTGAGTCTTCTTCGTCTTCTATTGTAAACACTGCGTTCAATTTTTGATAAAATATGTTTTGGAAGTTTTCTAAACAAGTCATTTTCACTATCAATTCCCATAAATTCAGCAGTTAAACTCAAACTAATAAGTTCTAAATCACTAAATTTTGGTTGACGCCTTTGATAACTTAAAAGCTGTTCTTTTGATATTTTTCTTAATACTTCCAAAATTCTTTCGTAATTTGCATTTAAGTTGTTCATATTTAATGATTTGTGGTTAAATCAATTTACTGATTTTCAGTAATATGAGCAACTTTTTTTTCTTAAATCATAATGCACAACGGGTATATATATCAAAAAAACAAGTTTTTTTAGACTACTAAGTTTATAGAAGTAAGTAGGTTTTTAAATTTTTCTTTTGTATCAATAAAAATGATACTAATAAATATAAGCCGTATCGCTATTAAAAAACACCTCATAAAAATGAGGTGTTTCTGATTTAAATAAAAAAATTAGTGGGCATATCTTTGAGGACCACCTCTTCTAATTTCCTCACTAGCAAATTCTTCAAATTGTTTAAAGTTCATTCTAAATGCATTCGATAATTTAAAAGCTGTTTTGTAATACGGATCATCATCATTCCAAGTAGACCTCGGACTTAATAATTCTGTTGGAACACCAGGACAAAATCTTGGTTGAGCTACTCCAAAAACAGAATGTATATGGTAATTTTCGTAAGTATAATCAGACAAATCTCCATTTAAAACAGCAGTTATCATAGCTCTTGTATATTTTAAAGGCATTCTTCTTCCAACTCCATATTGCCCCCCAGACCAACCTGTATTTACCAACCAAACATTTACACCAGCTTCTTTCATTTTTGCACTTAGCATTTCTGCATATCTTGTAGGATGTAATGGCATAAAAGGCGCTCCAAAACATGCAGAAAAACTTGGCACAGGTTCTGTTACACCAGCCTCTGTACCTGCAACTTTTGCGGTATAACCAGATATAAAATGATAAGCAGCTTGAGCTGGTGTTAGCTTAGATATTGGAGGCAATACACCAAAAGCATCCGCAGTTAAAAAGAAAATATTTTTTGGGTTTTTACCTATAGAAGGTTGTTGTATATTATCTATATGATAAATTGGATAACTAACTCTAGTATTTTGAGTAATAGAAGTGTCTGTAAAATCTACTTCTCCATTCTCATCTATGATTACATTTTCTAAAATCGCTCCTTTTTTAATGGCTGCAAATATTTCTGGTTCTTGCTTTTTAGATAAATTAATCACTTTGGCATAACAACCCCCTTCAAAATTAAAGACGGTATTTTCTGCAGTCCAACCATGCTCATCATCACCAATTAAACTTCTATTTGGATCTGTAGAAAGTGTGGTTTTACCGGTACCCGACAAACCAAAGAAAATGGCGGTATCTCCATCTTTACCAACGTTTGCAGAGCAATGCATTGGTAATGTCTTTTTATAAATAGGAAGTATAAAATTTAAAGCAGAAAAAATTCCTTTTTTAATTTCGCCAGTGTAACCTGTACCACCTATTAAGGCTATTTTTTTTGTAAAATTTAAAATTGCAAAATTATGCTGACGAGTACCATCAACTACTGGGTCTGCCATAAAACCAGGTGCGTTTATTACAGTCCATTCTGGAGAAAAGCCTTGCAATTCTTCTTGTGTGGGTCTTAAAAACATATTGTAAGCAAACATATTGCTCCAAGGATATTCTGTAACCACCCGAATATTTAATTTATAATTTTTATCTGCACAAGCATAACTATCTCTAACAAACAATTCTTTTTCAGATAGATAATTGGTTACTTTATCATACAATAAGTCAAATTTATCTGCATCAAAAGGTAAGTTAATGTCACTCCACCAAATTTCATCTTGTGTAATGACATCTTTAACAATAAATCGATCTTTTGGAGATCGTCCTGTAAACTCGCCAGTATTTACGGCAATTGCCCCCAAAGAAGATTGCATTCCTTGTTTTTTTTCTAAAGTTTCTTCATGTAAATCGTTGGAAGATAATTGGTAACGAATAGTCGCATTTTTGATTCCTAAATTCTCTAGCGAAATCGATTTCGTATTTGAATGTATCATTTGTATATTTTTAGTTATGTTTCTATAAATACGTTACAAAATTAAACAATATTTTAATACACCTATAAAATCAACCATATTTTTACGAAATCATTATTATTTTTTTAATTTATTTAAAAATATAATAATCATTAAAAACCAACCTGCAATAAAAAAGAGTCCACCAAGAGGTGTTACAAACCAAATTGATTTTGCAGTAATTGATGTTAATTGTATGGTATAAATGGAGCCTGAAAAAAGAAAAATACCACAGAAAAACAATATGCTAATTCTATTTTTTTGTTTTAAAGAAAAACCATCAAAAGTATTTATAAATAGCAACACAATTACGTGATATATTTGGTAACGTATAGCTGTATTAAAACTAGCCAAAGCTTCTGCAGTAAGTGATTCCTTTAAAGCATGTGCCCCAAATGCACCTAAAATTATGGCAAGCATCCCTAAAAAAGAAGTAATAACTAAATTTTTAAACATTTTATTGAGTTTTTGTTAAATATTAAACAAATGATTTATCTTAGTATCCTTACAAAAATACATTATTTATTATATGAAAAACATTTTAATTATTGGTGCAGGAAAATCTAGTTCGTATGTAATAAAATATTTATTAGAAAAGTCTAATGAGGAGAAATTACACTTAACTATTGGTGATATTTCCATAGAAAACGCAACAAAACTCATCAATAATCATAAAAATGCAAAGGCAATTATTTTTGATGTTTTTGATAAAAATCAACGAGAAAATGCAATTAAAAATGCAACTATTGTGGTTTCTATGCTACCAGCAAGATTTCATATTGAAGTTGCCAAAGATTGCTTGAAATATGGTAAAAATTTAGTAACTGCTTCTTATGTTTCTCCCGCAATGAAAGCACTTGATAAACAAGTAAAAGCAAAAGAATTAGTTTTTATGAATGAAATAGGTGTAGACCCAGGTTTAGACCATATGAGTGCTATGCAAGTAATTGATAAAATTAGAAATAAAGGTGGCAAAATGTTACTTTTTGAATCTTTTACAGGTGGCTTGGTAGCACCAGAAAGCGACACTAATTTATGGAACTATAAATTTACATGGAATCCAAGAAATGTGGTACTTGCAGGACAAGGCGGTGCCGCAATGTTTATACAAGAAGGTACGTATAAATACATTCCTTATCATAAATTGTTTAGAAGAACTGAGTTTTTAAAAATCAACAATCAAAAATTTGAAGCGTATGAAAATAGAGATTCTTTAAAATACAGAGAAACCTATGGTTTAAAAAACATACCCACCATGTATAGAGGCACTATTAGACGTGTTGGTTTCTCTAGAGCTTGGAATATTTTTGTACAACTAGGCATGACAGACGATTCTTATAGCATTGAAAACTCAGAAAACATGAGTTATCGTGATTTTGTAAATCTATTTTTAGCATATTCTCCTTCTGACTCTGTAGAACTAAAGTTACGCTCTTATCTAAAGATAGATCAAGATGATGTGATGTGGGAAAAACTATTAGAGTTAGACCTTTTTAATCCGAATAAAAAAATTGGAATTAAAAATGCAACTCCTGCCAAAATACTACAGAAAATTTTAGAAGATTCTTGGACTTTACAAGAAAATGATAAAGATATGATTGTGATGCAACACTTATTTGGTTATGAAAAAGAGGGTAAAAAAGAACAAATTGAAAGTAGCTTAATTGTTTTAGGAGAAAATCAAAATTACACAGCCATGTCAAAAACTGTAGGTTTACCTTTAGCCATAGCTACTTTAAAAATTTTAAATGGGGAGATTACAAAACCAGGAGTACAAATTCCAATTGCTAAAGAAGTGTACCAACCCATTTTAAAGGAATTGAAAAATCACGGAATTGAATTCATTGAGAAAAAAGTTCCCTATCTAGGGTATAATCCCAATCATGTAATTGGTTAGTTTTCTATAAAACTTCTATAAATAATTAGATTTTTTTTACATTTTTAAATAAAAATCTTTGGTTAAGTTAATGTATTCTTCTGTATATTGATGACGAGCTGTTTCAATAATTAAATGTTCTTCAATAATTTCTGATGAATGCATAGAAAATGTTAACAGGCTTCTTTTTATATCTGAATTTGGATTGCCCTGAACTCTGCAAACTCTATGTACTTGCAAATTGTATTTTTTAGCCAAATCAATAAAATTAGCCTCTTCTTTAAAAGGAATAATGGTTGAGAAAATTCCGTTTTCGGACAAAATAGTAGAAACACCTTTTAACAATTCTTCAAAAGATAAAGAAGAGGTAAATCGTGCTTTATTTCTTGCGTTATCTTCGGTTTCAAAATCGTCTGTATAAAAAGGCGGATTCGAAACAATTACATCATAACTTTCCTCCTCTTCTGCAATTTCATTCGCAAATTCAGAAAACGAAGCATGATAACAATATAAACGATCTCCCCAATCTGAATTTTCAAAATTTTCAACAGTCTGTTCATAAGCATTTTCATCAACCTCAACAGCATCAATTGACATAGCATTAGAACGTTGTGCCAACATTAAAGCAATAACTCCTGTGCCGCAACCAACATCTAAAATTGTTTCTGGATAATTATGTAGAGCACACCAAGCACCTAATAAAACCCCATCTGTTCCTATTTTCATAGCTGTTTTATCTTGATTTACAGAAAACTCTTTAAATTGAAATAGCTTTGTCATCTGTCAAAAATACAACGAAAAATTAGGGTTTTTAACATAATGTATGGTTTTTGTATTGGTAATTTAATGCTAAAAAAAAAATCTTGTAGCTATTTTTACAAAAACTAATTTATGAAACATTTTTATCTCTTAGCCTTTTCACTTTTAGTAACCTTTGTATCGTTTTCACAACAGATGCCTATAGATTTCGAAAATAGCAATCATGTTTTTTCAGGATTTTCGGGTTCAAGTTTTGCTACATTTAATGACCCTACAAATTCTTCTAATAAAGTAGGTCAATTTCATAATAATGGTTCAGCTGCTATTCAAGGCTTTTATATCGATTTAAATAGAGATATAGATCTAACAAATCAAAAAGAAATTACTCTGTCATTTTATGCTTATGACCCGAATCAACATACTATCACATTAAAATTAGAAAATGGAACCAATGCAGATGTAGAAGTAACACAAACTATTGCAAGTGGAAATGCAACAAATTGGCAAAACCTTACGTTCGATTTTTCTAATGCCATATTTTCAGATACCAATGGCACTACCAATGCATCTGGTAAATATAGCAAATTGGTGATCTTTATAGATTTAGGTGATACAACTGCTGGAACCTATTTGTTAGAAGGTATTTCTGATGGATCTACACCTACAAATCCAAATGAGCTAGATGTTGTTTATAGTGATCTAGTATGGTCTGATGAATTTGATGAAAATACATTAAACACCAATAAATGGCATCATCAAACCATAGGAATTGTAAATGGTGGATGGGCAAATGGAGAAATACAACACTACACAAATAGGATCGAAAACTCATTTGTTACAGCTGACAACTTACATATTGTGGCTAAAAGAGAAACCATCATACAAAATGGAGTTTCTAGAGATTTTACTTCAGCAAGATTAAACTCAAAATTTGCATTTACTTATGGTAGAGTTGATGTAAAAGCAAAACTACCAGAAGGAGAAGGAACTTTTCCTGCAATATGGACCTTAGGAAAAAATATTAGCGAAACAGGTGCGTATTGGCAAACACAAGGTTTTGGCACAACAGCTTGGCCACATTGTGGTGAAATAGATATTATGGAACATGGTTTACACGCAACAAATACTATTTCTAGTGCACTGCATACAACTTCAAGTTATGGAGGTACTGTAAATACTAAAGCAAAACCTTTAACAGATGTTACAAATACCTATCATGTGTTTTCGATGAACTGGTCTCCAAACCAAATTACTTTTTTAGTAGATGATGAAGTACATTATATCTACAAAAAACCTGAAAATTTTACAGATGTAAACTCTGATGGTGTAGACGATGGTTGGCCTTTTGATGATCCTCAATTTTTGTTGATTAATTTTGCAATGGGAGGTATCTCTGGAGCCGTAAGTCCAAGTTTTACAGAAAGTAGCATGCTTGTAGATTATGTAAGAATTTATCAAAACACCAATACTGCAAGCATTGATAAAAATTTTAGCAGTAATTTTTCTCTGTATCCTAATCCAGCTTCTGGGTTCTTTAAGATAAAGACTACAGAAAAAATTGATGAAATAATACTATTTAATTCTATTGGTCAAAAAGTATATTCTCAAAAAAACATAGCCAATAGTGAAATTAATATTGAAAATTTACCAAAAGGATTATATCTTTTAAAAATATCTTCAAACAATAAAACAGCTGTCAAAAAACTAATTGTAGAATAAAAAAAAACCTACAAACATTATATTTGTAGGTTTATTAAAATTAATATTTTTTTGCAGAGAGGAAGGGATTCGAACCCTCGATACAGTTACCCATATACTACCTTTCCAGGGTAGCTCTTTCGACCACTCAGACACCTCTCTTTGTGTCGCAGTTTTTTTTTAGAAACTTAAAATTGTTACAAATACAAATCAATTAAACCCTCAGGAGTTTCTACGTGTATTTGTTTTTTGGTTCTATCTACCTCTTTTATAAAATCGTCTATCATAGGTATAAAAATTTCTTTTCCTTTTCTATCAATTTCAAAAAGTGGTTGTGCTGCTTTATCGTTTATATGTACAATTTCTCCAACTTCACCAAAAATAGCATCAATTATTTTAAAACCAATAACTTCATGAAAGTAAAACTTATCTCCTTCTAACTTCGGTAATAAATCGAGTGGTAAATAAATACCACATTTTAAAATTGAATCCGCTTCTTCTTCTGAATAAACATCTTCAAACTGTACACGTAACTGATTTCCTTTATGTAAAGAACTTTTTTCAATAAAAAATGGAACCAGATTACTGCCAAATTCGACATAAACTGATTCCATATTTTTATACAACTCAGGTTCATCTGTATCTAATTTGATAACAACTTCACCCTTAAAACTATATTTTGTTACGATTTTGCCTAAATAAAAACAATCTTCTTTACGCATGTTCGTAAAAATTACAATTTATTCTGCTGCTTTTTCTTCTGTAGCTTCTTCTTCTGTAGCTTCTTCAGTAGTTTCAGCAGCTGCTTCAACTTCTTCACTAGCCTCTTCAACTTCTTCTACAACAGGTTTTGCTGCTTCTATTCTTGCTTCGTTTACCGCTTTTTCAGCAGCTAAAGCTTTTGCTTTTGCTTCTGATTCTGCTTTAGATAAACCAGCTTCTTTATCAGCAATTTTAGCTGCTTTTTCTTCTAACCAAGCTTTAAATTTCTCTTCAGCTTGCTCTTCAGTTAAAGCACCTTTACGCACACCACCTACTAAATGATTCTTCAACATAGCACCTTTGTAAGATAAAATGTTTTTTGCAGTATCAGTTGGTTGTGCACCATTTTGTAACCATTTTACAGCGCCATCAACATCTAAGTTAATTTCTGCAGGGTTTACATTTGGGTTGTACGTACCTATTTTTTCTAAGTAACGTCCATCTCTTTTTGCACGTGCATCAGCAGCAACAATCCAATAAAATGGCTTGCCTTTTTTTCCGTGTCTTTGTAATCTGATTTTTACAGACATAATTTATTAATTTTTTAAGGTTCTCGACCTTGGTTATTAAAAATCTTACTATCACGTAGTAAGTGCGCGCAAAAATACAAAACCTTTTTGAATCTAAAAGACTAATTTTCAATATTTTTTAATGTATTCAAAAACGCAATTTGATCTATTTAGAAAAGAAAAAATCCCGAGCATTTTCAACCGTAAAAATTTGAAAATTAAAAAAGCAAATGGTGTAATATTATATTATAAAAAAAACCTCCATAAAACAAAAGTTTTACGAAGGTTTAAAATTGATAAACAATCACTTATTAAAATTTTATTTCCAGGGCTTAAAGTTTTTATAAGCAGGTCCTGTAAGTTTTCTTCTTTTAGAAGTTACCAATGTAATTTTCTTTACACTTTTATTCTCAGTCTCGTCTAAAACTTTATAGTTTTTATAATCTACACCAACCAATTCGCTTTTTTTAGAGGTTGTTAGTTGTATTTCTTGGACTTCTTTTTCGCTTTTTTTCCAAGGTTTATAATTTTTATAAGCAGGTCCTTTTAAATTAGTTCTTTTAGATGTAACTAATTTTATAACCTTTACTTCATTGGTGTCTTTTAATAATGTTTTTTGAGAATTATTTTGAGAAAATATAACTGTAGATGAGAGTAAAGCTGCAAAAGTTAATATTAAATATTTCATACTAATACATTTTAAGTTAAACTAAATACTATCATTTAGCTACTATAAATTTACGATGCAATTAGCTGTTTTGTTTGTATAAGAAAATTGGTATTTTGTATCCGTATTTATACGGATATAGATTTTAAATTAATTTTATTTCTGAAGCTTTTTTAATAAGTTGAGCCGTATTTTTAACTTCTAATTTTTTTAAAATATTAGCACGATGTGTTTCTATAGTTCTAGTGCTTACAAAAAGTTGTGTTGCTATTTCTTTTGTAGTTAGTCCTTTACTAATTAAAAGTAATACTTCTGTTTCTTTGTTAGAAAGTAAATTTTCGCTAACACTTTGGGTTGCCATAAAATTCACCATTTTTTCTGCAATTAAAGAACTAAAATATTTTTTTCCTTTTGCTACTATTCTAATAGCTTTAATTAGTTCTTCTTCATCTGTATTCTTTAAAAGATAGCTGTAAGCTCCATTTTTAGAACATTTTGCAATATAGTTGCCATCATCATACATAGATATAATAATGGGTTTTACAGAGCTTTTTATTTTTCTTAATTTAGTTAGCACTTCTATACCATCTATATTTGGCATATTAATATCTAATAAAACAATATCAAAGTCTTGAGATTTAGTATAAAAATCTAAAAACTTTTCTCCATCAGAAAATGTTGCTATTACACTAAAATCTTTTTGTTTTTTAAGTAATTCTGCTAAACCTATTCTAAATAGTTTATGATCATCTGTAACAACAATTTTAATCATTTTTATTGTTTTTTATGGGCATTTCAATTTCAAAAGTTGTTTTTCCTTTACTTGAATTTATAATCAAAATACCATTACATATTTCTACTCGATCTTTAATGTTTGTAAGACCAGAACCAGTTGTAACTTTTTCTGAATCAAACCCAATACCATCGTCAAAGTAAAATAAAGACAAAAAATCAGCAAATTCTGTTAAAGATATTTTTATTTGGCTTGCTTTGGCGTGTTTTATTGTGTTATTTATTAATTCTTGGGTAATTCTAAAAAGATGTATTTCTTGTTCTTTAGTAATGTTTGAGTTTTCGTGTTGTGTTAAATTCTCGAAACTTATAGGAAACGAAATAGAGTCTTGAATACTCTGTACATAATTATTTAAAGTAGCTCCAATGCCAAATTTATCTAAACTTGTGGGCATTAAAACATTTGTCATTTGTCTAATTTCTGCAATGGTAGTATCTATAATGTTTTTGATGGTGTCTTTGTTTTCGCTACTTTCTATTTTGTTTTGTACATTTATTTTTAAGGTTGTTAATAAGGGACCTAAACCATCATGTAGTTCTCTTGCTAACCTTTTTCTTTCAGATTCTAAATTCTGAATAAGCAAACGTTTATTGCTTTTGTTTATTTCGCTTTCTAAAGTTCTGTATGCTTTTAGTTTATTACGCATTTTAAGTAAGCTTTTTCCTAGCAAATCGTTTTTTCCTTTAGGTTGATATTCGCTATCTAGATTCATGTTACCAATTTCTACAGAAAAATTAACAGCACTAGAAATAACCTCGCTTAAGTTGGCTAAGGCAACATTCATTTCTGTAATTTCTTTTGGGCTATTTTTTAGTTGAATTTTTTCGTTATAATTTCCTTTCGCCATAAACCCAATAAGATTGTGTATCTTTTTTAAAGGATTGGTAATGATTTTGGTAAGAAATAAAGAGATGGTTATGGAAACTAAAAGTGTAATTAAGGTTAAAATTAACAGTTTATCACGCATTTCTTTTAACGGAATTTGTACTTCTTTTACATCTATTTCAGATAAGATTACCCAGTTTAAATTCCCAATATTTAAAGAATTATATACACTGTAAACTTCTATACCTCTGTAATCTGGAAAAAAACCTTCACCTCTAATATTTTTAAGTCCATTAATAACGCCTTCAGTTTTTACGATGATTTCATAAGGATTTGTCTTAGGAAAAAATCGAGATTGTGATCGTAACCGATAATCATTTCCTACTAAATAAGACTCACCACTAGCGCCCATTCCTGTTCTTTCTAGCAAAATTTGTTGAATTTTTTTATAAGAAACAATATTTAAATATCTAACGCTATCTTTTATTTTAACTAAACCAATGGATGTTTTTTTAGAAGGATGTAAATGTGTTAAATCGTATATACCATCAACTAAAAATTCGTTTTCAGGTAATTTTATTCCACCCTGTTTAGCAATATTAGTAGCATACGTAAATGCATTCCACTCTTTGTTTACTAGGCGTTGTAGTTGTATTTTTTTTAAGGTTTTTATAGATCTTAAATGTAACAATATCCGTTTGTCTAAAACTTTAGAAAATTCTGAGTAAAAACTAAACGAAATGGTAAGTACTACTAAAAGTACCAAGCTATTTATAATTAGTAAAGTCCAGTTTTTAACACTCATTAGAATAATTTTGTATTCGTTTTTTATAAGTTAGTTCTTCTAATTTAACAAATAATATATATTCTCAAAGATATAGAATAGCAATGAAAAATGATTGCAAAAAAAAAGTCTGTTTTCTAAGAAAGAAAACAGACTTTAAAATAAATATATACTTTTTACTAGCTAATATTAGCAGACTTTACAGTCTTAATAATTCTACCAGCAATTTTGTAAGGGTCTCCATTAGAAGCAGGTCTTCTGTCTTCTAACCAACCTTTCCAACCTTTTTCTACAGTAATAATTGGAATACGGATTGAAGCACCTCTATCTGAAACACCATAAGAGAAATCATTAATAGAAGCAGTTTCATGATCACCAGTTAAACGTTGGTCGTTAAATTCACCATAAACAGCAATATGCTCTTTAACTACAGGTCTAAATGCTTCACAAATTTTCTCATAAGTTTCTTTAGAACCACAAGTTCTTAAAGTTGTGTTAGAGAAGTTTGCATGCATACCAGAACCATTCCAGTCCATATCTTTACCTAATGGTTTTGGATGATAGTCTATGTAGTAACCATATTGTTCAGTTAATCTATCTAATAAATATCTAGCAATCCAAATTTCATCTCCCGCTTTTTTAGCTCCTTTTGCAAATAATTGAAATTCCCATTGTCCAGATGCAACTTCTTGATTAATACCTTCAAAGTTTAAACCAGCATCAATACATAAATCAGCATGTTTTTCAACTAAAAGTCTACCATGAGTATTTTTACCACCAACAGAACAATAATACATTCCTTGTGGTGCAGGATAACCACCAATAGGGAATCCTAAAGGTAATTGTGTTTTAGAATCCATAATAAAGTATTCTTGCTCAAAACCGAACCAGAAATCGTTATCTTCATCTTCAATTGTAGCTCTACCATTAGAAACATGTGGTGTTCCATCTGCATTTAAAACCTCTGTCATTACTAAATAACCATTAATTCTTGCAGGGTCTGGGTAGATTGCAACTGGTTTTAATAAACAGTCAGAAGAACCTCCAGATGCTTGTCTAGTAGATGATCCATCAAAAGACCACATATCTAGTTCTTCTACAGTTCCTTGAAAATTTTCATGTTCTTCAACTTTGGTTTTACTTCTCATGTTCTGAGTTGGAAAGTATCCATCTAACCAAATGTATTCTAATTTAATTTTTGCCATAATAAAATAATTGAGTGTATGTTACACTACAAAAATGAAATATTTTAGCTACATATCAAAAAAAATAGGGGGCAAATGTTTATTTTTGCTTAAAAATAATTTTATCCCTAAATTTTAAGGGGTATATTTAATGAAAATAAAATATCTACTGCAAATATTAATAATATGTCAAGAATTAGATTTAATGCTTTAGCCGAAACTTTACATAGAACTCCTATAAAAGTAGTTCAAAGTGATAAAAGATCATCTTTGTTTGGTAATAATGTGTTTAATAAACACGCTATGCAACAGTATCTTACAAGATCAGCTTACGAAAGTGTGATGAATGCCATAGACCATGGAACCAAAATAGACCGAAAAATTGCAGACCAAGTTGCAGTAAGTATGAAAGATTGGGCAATTTCTAAAGGAGCAACCCATTATACACATTGGTTTCAACCCTTAACAGGTGCTACTGCAGAAAAACACGATGCTTTTTTTGAATCTATCAATGGTAGTTTGGCTATGGAAAAATTTGATGGAGAGCAATTGGTACAACAAGAACCAGATGCATCAAGTTTTCCAAATGGAGGAATTAGAAATACCTTTGAGGCAAGAGGTTATACAGCTTGGGATCCAACATCACCTGCATTTATATATGAAACTACTTTATGTATACCTACCATCTTTGTAGCCTATACTGGTGAGGCTTTAGATAATAAAACACCTTTGTTAAGAGCATTGCAAGCTATAGATTTGCATGCAACCGCTGTTTGTAAATATTTTGACAAAAACGCCAACAAAGTTTCTGCAACTTTGGGGTGGGAGCAAGAATTTTTTTTAATTGATGACGCTTTGGCAAACTCAAGACCCGATATTCAGTTAACAGGAAGTACGCTTTTAGGGCACACACCAGCAAAAGGGCAACAATTAGACGATCATTATTTTGGAACAATACCTGCAAGAGCCATGAGTTTTATGCAAGATTTAGAAGAAGAATGTATGTTGTTGGGTATACCTGTAAAAACTAGGCATAATGAAGTAGCACCCAATCAGTTTGAAATTGCACCAATTTTTGAAGAAGCTAATTTGGCAGTAGACCACAACTCTTTATTGATGGATGTAATGCAAAAAGTTTCTAAAAGACATAAATTTAAAGTATTGTTTCACGAAAAACCTTTTGCAGGCATTAATGGTTCTGGTAAACATAATAATTGGTCATTATCTTTAGACAATGGTGTAAACCTGTTAAGGCCTGGTAAAACACCGATGAAAAACCTACAGTTTTTAACTTTTTTTGTAAATACTATTAAAGCTGTTTATGAGTATGAAGAGCTGTTAAGAGCTTCTGTAGCTTCTGCAAGTAACGATTTTAGATTAGGAGCCAATGAAGCACCTCCCGCAATTATTTCAGTATTTATTGGGAGTCAATTATCGGCAGTTTTAGACGAGTTAGAAAACGTAACTAAAGGCAAGTTATCACCCCAAGAAAAAACCGATTTAAAACTAAACATTATTGGTAAAATACCAGAGATTTTATTAGACAATACAGATAGAAATAGAACATCGCCTTTTGCTTTTACTGGGAATAAGTTCGAGTTTAGAGCAGTAGGTTCTTTAACCAATTGTGCAGCACCAATGACGGTTTTAAATACCATAGTTGCCAAACAACTAAAAGAGTTTAAAATAGAAGTAGACAAATTAATAGATACTAAAAAACTTAAAAAAGACGAAGCTGTTTTTAATGTACTTAGAGAGTATATAAAATCTTGTAAAAAAATTCGTTTTGATGGTGACGGTTATGGAGAAGCTTGGGAAAAAGAAGCTAAAAAGAGAGGTTTAAGTAATAATAAAACAACCCCAGAAGCTTTAAAAGTTAAGGTTGCAGAAAAAACTATTAAACTTTTCGAAGAGATGAAAGTAATGACTAAAGTAGAAATGCAAGCGCGTTACGAAATTGAATTAGAAGAATATTCGAAAAGATTACAAATAAAAGGACGTGTTTTAGGCGATATTGCAAGAAATCATATTGTACCAACAGCAATTATATATCAAAATACATTATTAGAAAATACTAAAAATTTAAAAGAAATATTTGGTGCTGATTATAAAAATATAGCCAAAGAACAAATAGAGCTAATTATGACCATATCTAACCACATTACAGAAATTAATGCTTTGGTTTTAAAAATGATAGAAGAGCGTAAAAAAGTAAGCAATAAAAAAGCATTAGTGAAAGCAGAAGCTTACTGTAATAAAATAAAACCGTTTTTCGATAAAATTCGTTTTCATTGCGATCAATTAGAAACCATGGTAGATGATAATTTGTGGCCACTTACCAAGTATAGAGAGCTATTGTTTACAAGATAGTGTAAAAACATCCTACAAATCTGTAGGATTTTTTTTGTAAAAGCCTAAATTTGCAATTCACAATACAATAATATGAGTCAAGAAGTTTCTAAAAGATACGCACAAAGGGGTGTTTCTGCATCTAAAGAGGATGTGCATAATGCCATAAAAAATATAGATAAAGGTTTGTTTCCGAAAGCATTCTGTAAAATTGTGCCAGATTATTTAACCAATGACGATGATTATTGTTTGATTATGCATGCAGATGGTGCAGGTACAAAATCCTCTTTAGCCTACATGTATTGGAAAGAAACTGGAGATATTTCTGTTTGGAAAGGTATTGCACAAGATGCTCTAATAATGAATATTGATGATTTACTATGTGTTGGAGCCACAGATAATATCATGTTATCCTCTACAATTGGGCGTAACAAAAGTAAAATTCCTGGCGAAGTATTATCAGCAATTATCAACGGAACAGAAGAATTAATTGACGATCTAAAAAAATTCGGAGTTACCATACATTCTACTGGAGGAGAAACTGCAGATGTTGGAGATTTAGTACGTACAATTATTGTTGATTCTACCGTTACTGCAAGAATGAAACGCTCTGATGTGATTGATAATGCCAACATAAAAGCAGGTGATGTTATTGTTGGTTTAGAATCTTTTGGACAAGCCACTTATGAAACGGAATATAATGGAGGTATGGGTTCTAATGGGTTAACTTCTGCAAGACACGATGTGTTTGATAACGATTTAGCAAAAAAATATCCAGAAAGTTTTGATGCGGCTGTTCCTGCTGATTTGGTATATTCTGGAAATACAAAATTGACAGATGAAGTTGAAAACTCGCCCATTGATGCAGGTAAATTAGTTTTATCACCTACAAGAACATATGCGCCAATTATTAAAGAAATATTATCAAAATTCGATGCAGAATCTGTACACGGAATGATACATTGTTCAGGTGGCGCACAAACCAAAATATTACATTTTGTAGATAATTTACATATTGTAAAAGACAACATGTTTCCAGTACCGCCTTTATTTAAATTGATACAAGAGCAATCTAAAACCGATTGGAAAGAAATGTATCAGGTTTTTAATTGTGGTCATAGAATGGAATTGTATGTGTCTCCTGGAATTGCAGAAGAAATTATTGCAATTTCAAAATCATATGATGTAAATGCGCAAATTGTGGGTAGGGTAGCAACATCAGAAAATAAGAAGCTTACGATTAAAAGTGAGTTTGGTACATTTGAGTACTAGATTTTAGCATAAGATATAACACGAAAACTTAAAATACTGATGTGTTTTGCGTTTTTTTATACGTTTAAGTTAAGTTTATGAAAGATCTATACAAGTTAAAAATATTAGTAGAGGAACTACAACAAATACAACATGATTTTTAAAATATAACGTATCTTTAATTTATCGTTTAAAAAAAAAGGAGAGTTTGATTAGAAAAAAAGACATTTCTCAAGAAGAGAAAGATAAAATTATAGACTACCAGCTACGTTTTCAAGATGTATTAATAAGTATTTCAACAAAATATATTAATTCAGATTTATCTAATATAGATGAGTTAATAGAAAATTCTTTAAAAACAATAGGTGAATTTGTAAAAGCAGATAGAAGTTACATTTTTTCTTACAACTTTACAAACAATACAACCAGTAATACTTATGAGTGGTGCGCAAATGGTATAGGAGCTGAAATTGAAAATTTGCAAAATATACCATTAGATTATATTACTCAATGGTTAGAAGCTCATCGAAAAGGAGAAGCTTTTTATGTAGAAGATGTAAGTCTTTTACCTGATGATGGTGAGCTTGGTTTACGTGCAATTTTAGAACCTCAAGGTATTCAAAGTTTAATTGCCATACCTAAAATTAAAAATGGCGAGTTAATTGGTTTTATTGGTTTTGATTCTGTTAGGCAATTGCATAAATACTCAGAAAATGAAAAAAACATTCTCTTTGTTTTTGCAAATATGTTGGTGAATGTAATACAAAGAAAAGAGCAAGAAGAATTAATAAAACAACAAAAAGAAAAAAAGGAAGAACTGTTAAAATATTTGTCTAACCAAAACGAACAACTAAACGATTATGCACAAATGGTGTCTCATGATTTAAAAGCCCCATTAATTAATATTCATACATTAGTGACTTGGTTTTTAGACGATCATAAACAAATTATAAACCAAAAAGCACTAACCACATTACATGAAGTATTGTTTAATGTAGAAAAAATGGACTTTCTTATTAAAGGTATTTTAGAGTATTCAATAGTTAATAAATTAGAGTCTAATGATAAACAAATAGATTTAAACGAATTGGTAAATGCAGTTATTAAATTAATTTTGGTTCCAGAAAATTTTACAATCAAAGTTCAAGAAAATCTACCTAAATTATTTGGTAATACATGGAGATTTAATCAAATTTTCCAGAATTTAATCCAAAATGCAGTAAAATATAATGACAAAGAACAAGGTATTATTGAAGTTGGTTTTTTTGATGAACAAAGTCATTTTAAATTTTTTGTAAAAGATAATGGTAAAGGAATAGGGGCAAAATATTTTGAAAAAATATTTAAAGTATTCACAAAATTAGAGAATATAGATACATCTTCGGGAATAGGTCTATCAACCGTAAAGAAAATTGTTGACTTTTACAATGGAGAGGTTTGGTTAGAAAGTGAAAAGAAAATTGGTACCACATTTTATTTTACAATTCCTAAAAACTTGTAGTTAATTCACTTTCTTAAAAAGAAAGTCAATTCTAAAATCATCTACTGTCTCAATAGCTTTTAGTTGTTTATTATCTTTAAAGTAGGTGATTTTTTTCGGGAATTCATTTTTTGTATTTTCATATATAAAAGAGGTGTCTGTTTGATTGGTAAATTTAAATAACGTCAGTTTTTCATTTACTCCTTTAACTTCTAAATGTATTGTATCATAAACTTTTATAATACTTAGTATTTCTTGAAAAGATTTTTTTAAACTTTCATTGTGTAGCCATACCTACTAAATTTGTACTCCAAACTTCAAAAGTTAGATTGCCAGGTTTATCATTTAAATGCTTCCGTTATCCGATTAAAATTATTCGTTTTTTCGAGGTTTTGGACTCGTTTTTACAAGAAACAATTAATAAAAAGGTGCTTAACAAAAGTAGTTTCCTTATAAAAAAAAACTAGGTTTTTCCAAATATACCTATAAAATTTGTAAATTCGCAATCCAAGAAATACACAACAAATGTTAGATAAATTAAGAATTGTTAAGCAACGCTATGATGAGGTTTCTGATTTAATTATTCAGCCAGAAATTATTATGGATCAGAAGCGTTATGCGCAATTAATGAAAGAATACAAAGACTTAGGAGACGTTGTAAAAAAAGGTGACGAATACCAAGAATTAACTAATAATATAGAAGAGGCTAAAGAAATTATAGCAGACGGTTCTGATGCAGAAATGACAGAAATGGCAAAAATGCAATTAGAAGAAGCCAATGCTAGAATACCAGAATTAGAAGAAGAAATTAAATTTCTTTTAATACCAAAAGACCCAGAAGATTCTAAAAATGCAGTAGTAGAATTGCGAGCAGGAACAGGTGGAGATGAGGCAAGTATTTTTGCTGGAGATTTATTTAGAATGTATACCAAGTATTGCGAAAGTAAAGGGTGGTCTGTTTCTACAGTCGATTATTCTGAGGGGACTAATGGTGGCTTTAAAGAAATTCAGTTTGAAGTAAATGGACCAGATGTTTACGGAACTTTAAAGTTTGAAGCTGGTGTGCATCGTGTACAAAGAGTACCACAAACAGAAACACAAGGTCGAGTACATACCTCTGCAGCTACTTGTATGGTGTTTCCAGAAGCCGAAGAATTTGATGTAGAGATTAATCCAAAAGATGTAAGAATCGATTTTTTCTGTTCTTCAGGTCCTGGAGGACAATCTGTAAATACAACGTATTCGGCAGTTCGTTTAACGCACATTCCAACTGGTTTGGTAGCACAATGTCAAGATCAAAAATCACAACATAAAAATAAAGAAAAGGCATTTAAAGTATTGCGTTCTCGTTTGTATGATATGGAGTTAGCAAAGAAAAATGCAGAAGATGCTTTAAAACGTGGTTCTATGGTTTCCTCTGGAGATAGAAGTGCTAAAATTAGAACCTATAATTATGCTCAAGGTAGAGTTACAGACCATAGAATTGGTTTGTCTTTGTATGATTTGCCTAATATTATGAATGGCGACATTCAAAAATTGATAGATGAGTTAATGCTAGCAGAGAATACAGAAAAACTAAAAGAATTAGGAGATAGTATTTAATTATATACCTAAATTTATCCATATAAAAAGCCTCATAATTTTTAATTATGAGGCTATAATTTTTATTTTAATTTTCTGCTAACTCAAAGCCTTTTGTTAATTCTTCATCTTTAGCTTTTTTATCTTCAGCTCCATGTGTAAGTCTTTTTAATGGTTTTAATATTGCAATAATTAATAACCCGAAAACCGTACACGTGACTGCAATACCAGTAAAAACCTCAAAATCTCCAGCGTTTTGAGAAAGACCGCCAACAAAGCCAGCGACTTTATTTCCTAAACCTGTTGCTGCAAAATAAGCACCCATCATAAATGAAGCATATTTTAAAGGTGCTAATTTAGTTATAAATGATAAGGCAACTGGAGATGCACATAACTCACCAACTGTATGGAATAAGTATGCTAACACTAACCAAATCATTGCAGATTTTTCAGCAACTTTATCACCATTCATTACAACTTCAGAAGCAGCTTTACTCATAAAGAAAAAACCAAAAGCCATAATAATTATACCAACAGCCATTTTAAAAATAGAGGAAGATTCTTTTCCTTTGTTTTTCCATTTATGCCAAAAACTACCAACAGCAGTTCCTAAAACAATAATAAAAAATGCGTTAATCGATTGAAAAACAGCAGCAGGAACTTCATTACCAATTAAAGGTAAAGAAAAAGATAATATTCTATCTGTTTTTTGTTCTGTATATAAACTCATTAAACCACCTGCTTGTTCAAAAGCACCCCAAAAAACAATGATAATTAAGAAAGATAAAAACATGACTAACATTCTATCTTTTTCTACTTTAGTTAATGGTTTTTTTAGTAAATCTTTATTAGGAGAGCCTTTACTCCCTATAAAATCTCCAACTCCTTGTAAATGTTTTAAACCAAACATATAAACCACTTGTCCTAAAGCCATTCCAATACCAGCTAAACCAAAACCATAGTGCCATCCCCATTTTGCAGCAACAGCCCCTACAAGTAAAGCGCCTAAAAAAGCTCCTAAATTAATGCCTATATAAAAAACATAGAAACCTTTATCTCTTCTATCATCACCAGCTCCATATAAACCACCAACCATAGTAGAAATATTTGGTTTTAAAAACCCAACTCCAATTACAATAAAAATAAGGCCTGTGAAGAAAGCCCATTGTTGGTCTACGGCTAAAATGCTATGACCAATACAAAGCAAAATACCACCAAACATTACTGCTTTTTTCTGCCCAATAAACTTATCAGCAATCCAACCTCCAGGAATAGAAGTTAAATAAACAAACATTGTATATGTACCATAAAAAGAAAGTGTTTCTGCATTAGACCAGCCAAAACCAGATTGAGGATCTCCAAAAATCACAGGAGCTGCCATGTATAAAGTTAAAATTGCACGCATTCCATAGTAAGAAAATCGTTCCCACATTTCAACAAAAAAGAGTACATATAGTCCAACTGGGTGTCCCATTAATTCTTTTTTATGTGGAAGTTTTGCTACATTGTTCATAATTTATTATCCTTTAATTTTTGTTGTTGAATTTGATTTATTAATTAAATGCGTTTCTACAAAGTTGGTCATTTTTGTGTAGAGGTTTAAACGCGTATTTTTTCCTTTGTAAATACCATGAGTTCTGTCTGGCACAATAAACATATCAAATTGTTTGTTGTTTTCTATCAAGGCATTTATCATTCTGTAACTGTTTTGTATGTGTACATTATCATCTCCTGTACCATGTACCAATAAATAGTTTCCTTTTAATTTATCTGCATAGTTTATGGGCGAATTTTCATCATAACCTGCAGGGTTTTCTTGCGGTGTTCTTAAAAAACGTTCTGTATATACAGTGTCATAAAAACGCCAGGATGTAACTGGTGCCACTGCAATAGCAGTTGTAAAAATATCACTTCCTTTTAAAAGTGAATTTGTACTCATATGACCACCAAAACTCCAGCCCCAAATACCAATATTATTTTCGTCTATGTAAGAACGTTCTGCTAATTTTTTAGCAGCTGCAATTTGATCTTCAGTCTCGTATTTCACTAAATTTAAATAAGTAGATTTTTTAAAATCACTTCCTTTAAAACCTGTTCCACGTCCATCAACACAAGCTACAATCATTCCTTTTTGGGCTAACATATTGTGCCAATAATCGTTACTTGCATTCCATCTGTTGACAACTTGCTGAGAACCTGGTCCAGAATATTGAAACATTAAAAGCGGATATGTTTTATTTTCATCAAAATCTGCCGGTTTTATCATCCACATATTCAATTCGTTTCCGTTTATAGAAATGGTAGAAAACTCTTTTGGACTCATTTTATAGTCTGCTAAATTTTCTTTTAATTCTACATTGTCTTTAATTACTTTTAGCATTTCACCTTCTGCAGTGTGCAAAGTGTAAATTGGTGGTATTTCTGTTGATGAAAAGGTATTGATGAAGTAGTTTAAATTCGCACTAAAAGAAGCTGTATTTGTACCTGTTTTATTGCTAAGTAATTTTTTATTTTTGCCATTTAAACCAATAGAATATACACCTCTGTTAGTAGAGCCATTTTCTACAGATTGGTAATATATAGTTTTTTTCTTATCATTATAACCATAATAATTGGTCACCTCCCAGTTTCCATCGGTTATTTGGTTTATTAGTTTTCCAGAAAAATTATAGTGATAAATATGGTTGTAACCGTCTTTTTCGCTTGTCCAAATAAAACTATTATCTTCTAAAAAAGTTAAATTATCTGTAATGTCTATGTAGGCTTTGTCAGTTTCATTTAATAATAAAACACTACTACTTTTTAAAGCATTTACTTTGTGTAGTTTTAAATTATTTTGATGACGATTTAAAGTAGTTGCCACTAAAATATTGTCATCATTAGACCATTTAATTCTTGGTATGTATTCGTAATCGCTTAATGGGATTTTTCTAGTTCTTTTTGTTGAAAGTTGGTATGTGTGAAGGGTAACATCCGCATTTTTTGCTCCTGCTTTAGGATATTTAAAAACTTGTTTGTCTGGGTAATTGCCAGTCCCAACCATATCCATAGAAAAGGTAGGAACTTTAGATTCATTAAAACGTAAAAAGGCAAGGTATCTGCTTTCTTTACTCCATTCAAAAGCCTTTACAAAACCAAATTCTTCTTCGTAAACCCAATCTGTTGTACCGTTAATTATGCTGTTCTTTTTACCATCATTAGTAACCTGAGTAATTTTGTTGTTATTTGCTAAATCTAAAATATACAAATTATTGTTTTTAGCATACGCAATTTTTTTGCTGTCTGGAGAAAAAGTAGGTTGCTGTATGTTTTTACCAATTAATAAAAACTTTTTGGTATTAATGTTGTAATAGTAGAGAGTACCAGTAAAAGAGCGTCTGTAAATTTTATTAAATTCAGCGCCTAAAATAACAGAAGATTCTTCGTTGTTAAAATTATAAGAAGAAAAACTATCTAAATCCTCTAAAACTGCACTATTAACAATAGTAGCTACTTTTTTTAGTGTTTTATAACTGTATTTATCTACAGTAGTGGTTTTGGTTTCTTTGTCGTAATTCAATAAAGAATAATAATCGCCATTCATGGCATTTAAAGCATTCATTCTCTCTGGAGAGAACGTTCCATTCCAAATTTCTTCTAATGTTATTTCTTTAGTTCCAGTAGTGTAGTTCGCTGTTGTAGAAGCCTCTTTTTTGCAGCCTATTAATGATATTATTGCTAATAAAATGAGTGTTTTTTTCATTACAGAAATCGATTTAATAATAATTTGTCAAGTTTACGGAAAAATCATTAATAAAATGCCAAAAAAGGGGTTATAATTTATGTTTTTCTTTTATTTTCTTTAGAGTCTATAAAAAAATCTCGATAAAGTTAATTTATCGAGATTTCTAAAAAATATTTAATTTATGTAATTTGCTTTTTTATATTTAAAGTTTATCTTCTTCATTTACAATAAGAGGTGTTTTACCGTCTGTAATTATTGTTTTTGCATTGGTAGATTTTGATAATTCTTTAAAAGCTTCAATTGCCTTTAATCTAATAATTCCTGGAGTAAGACCTTCTGCTATAATTAGTTGAGCGTCTCTTTCTCCTTTTGCATTTATAATTTTTCTTTCAGCTTCTAATCTTTCTTGCTTTAAAACAAATTCCATCCTCATTGCATCTTGTTCTGCTTGTAATTTTCTTTCTACAGAACTTGCTAAACCTCTTGGTAATTGAATTCTCTTCATTAAAACAGCAATTAACTCAATACCTTCAGCTTGTTTCTCTAAATTTATTTTCATTTTCTCTAGAATCTGTTTTTCAATTTTTGATCTCATACCAGAATGCATGTCTTTTGCAAAAAATTGAGCACAAACATCAGAAGCTGCAGATCTAAATACGCTGGTTATTACAGATTCGTAATCTTTACCAAGGTTTTCTAAAATAGAGGTTATTTTGGTCCCATCTAATCTATGTAAGATAGAAATTTCAGAATTTACACTTAACCCTTCTTTACTCGGTAGACTTAATATTAACTTTATATTTTTTGTTTGTGTAGACTCTTTTACAACTTTACTAATTAAAGGATTGTAAACTAGTGTCCCTTGTGTTTTAACATCTCCAGAAAATTTTCCTAAAGTTTGTTTGATACCAACTTCACCTGGTCTAATAACTGCACAACTTGTAAATAAGCCCATTACTATTAATAATATTCCAAAATTTTTCATGTTTAAATATTTTAAATTTATTACTTTCAAATTTAAAAGTAATACTTTTAAATAAGCGATTAAAATGATTGATTTTATTGATAAAATTATTGTAAAAACCTATAGTTTTAAGAGTTTTAGTTAATTTTTCAAAAATATGGTATTGCTTTTTTGATTAAATTTAAATATTTCTTTTCGTAACAATTATTTAAAGAAACTAAAGAGTTTTAAAATTTAGTAAATGTTTAAAATAGATTAATTTATATTTGTTCTCGATAGTTATAAAAGAATAAATGAGCAAAAAAATATCTGGTTTTTCGAAGTTTAGTAAAGAGGAAAAATTAAATTGGTTGGCAGCAAATTATTTTCAAAATAATGTAAAAGCTGTAGAAATTATAAAACAATATTGGAATGATGATGAAAAACTACAACAGTTGCATGACGATTTTATAGAGAACACCATTTCTAACTTTTATATGCCAATGGGAGTTGCCCCAAATTTTGTAATTAACAACAAAGAATATGCAATACCTATGGTAATCGAAGAAAGTTCTGTAGTGGCAGCAGCATCTTTAGTAGCTAAATTTTGGAGCTCAAGAGGAGGCTTTAAAACCACAGTTTTAGGAACTACTAAAATTGGGCAAGTACATTTTATGTTTGCGGGTAATAAAGATGATTTAATTACTTATTTCAACAAAAATAAAACAGAATTATATACTGCAACTGCTTCCATTACTAAAAACATGGAAAAACGTGGGGGTGGTATTTTAGACATTCAATTAGTTGATAAAACCGATAAATTAGACAATTATTATCAATTGCACATCACCTTTGAAACCAAAGATTCTATGGGGGCAAATTTTATCAATTCTTGTTTAGAGGCAATAGCCAATAGCTTTAGAAATGATGAAATTGAAATTGTTATGAGTATTCTATCTAATTACGTTCCAGAATGTTTAGTTAGAGCAGAAGTAAGTTGTAAAATTGAAGATTTGGGTGGCGAAAATCCACAGAAATTTGCAGAAAAATTTTACCAAGCTGTAAAAATTGCTGCAATAGAACCTTACAGAGCTGTTACCCATAATAAAGGAATTATGAACGGAGTAGACGCTGTGGTTTTAGCAACTGGTAATGATTTTAGAGCAGTAGAAGCAGGTGTGCACGCTTATGCTTCTAGAAATGGAACTTACACAAGTTTATCTCATTGCGAAATTAAAAACGGAATGTTTAAATTTTGGATAGAAATTCCATTAGCTTTAGGGACTGTAGGTGGTTTAACAGCTTTACATCCACTAGCAAAATTGTCTTTAGAAATGTTGCAAAAACCATCTGCAAAAGATTTAATGCAAATTATGGCTGCTGCTGGTTTAGCTCAAAATTTTGCAGCTTTAAGAGCCTTAACAACAAAGGGTATTCAGCATGGGCACATGAAAATGCACTTGCAGAATATCTTAAACCAATTAGGTGCAACCGATTTAGAGAAAGAAACCATTGAAACTTTTTTTGAAGGAAAAACAGTCTCACATTCAGGAGTAGTTTCTAAGTTTGAAGAAATTAGAAAAGCAAAAACAACATGGGTGAATTTTACAGATAAAGTTGGCTTAAAAGATTTATTATCTTCTTTAAAAGCAGATGCAAAACCCGTTTTTGGAAAAATGACCGGTCAACAAATGATAGAACATTTAAGCTTTTTGATAAAAATTTCTAACGGAAAAATAAAAGCAGATTATTTTGTAGAAGATGAGAAATCTTTAAGAAGAAAAGCTTTTTTAGATACCGATAACGAATTGCAAATTGGTTTTAAAGCACCATTATTATCAGAAGAACCTTATCCTGTAAAATTTGACACGATGGAAAAATCTATAGACGATTTACTTTTACAAATAGATACTTTTCAGACTCATTTTAAAACTGCAAAAATAGAAAATCATCCGTTTTTTGGTAAGTTAGATTACGAGTATTGGAAAAAATTTCATGTAAAACATTTTACTCATCATTTTAAACAATTTAAACTAGTTTAATGAATTTTTATTCAAACGGAAAACTATTATTATCAGGAGAATACCTTGTTTTAGATGGTGCAGTTTCTTTAGCTGTACCCACAAAATTCGGACAAGATTTAGTGGTAGAAAATATTCAACAACCACAATTAATTTGGGGTAGTTTTACACATACTGGAGATTGTTGGTTTGAAGCTGTTTTTGAGTTACCTAAATTGCGTTTGGTAAGTTGTACTTTTAACTCTGATAAAGAAGGAAGTGCAGAATTTATTGCAGAAACCTTATTAGAAATTTTAAGCGAAGCAAAAAGTATGAATCCAGATTTTTTGAGTACAAAAAACGGATTTGTAGTTAAAACAAGATTAACTTTCCCTAGAAATTGGGGATTAGGAAGTTCATCAACGTTAATAAATTCTATTGCAAGTTGGGCAAAAGTAGATGCTTTTCAACTTTTATGGAACTCTTTTAAAGGTAGTGGATACGATATTGCATGTGCACAAAATAATACTCCTGTTTTTTATCAAATTTCAAGTAAAAAACCTGTTGTTAAGCAAGTGGAATTCAATCCAGCTTTTAAAGAAAATATATTTTTTGTATACTTAAATCAGAAACAAGATTCTAAAGAAGGTATTGCAAAGTTTAGAGAAAGTGAGCAAAATTTTGATAAGGAGATACAAAGAATATCAGAAATTTCTAATGAGTTTTTAAAAGCAAAATCAATTGAAAACTTTAATCAGTTACTTGTTGAGCATGAAGAAATCATTTCATCAATCATAAAATTGAAACCTATTAAAGAACAATTATTTTCAGATTATCACTTGGGTGAAATAAAAAGTTTAGGTGCTTGGGGCGGAGATTTTGTAATGGTTACAGGTAATGATCAAACCCCCAACTATTTTAAAAATAAAGGATTTAATACAGTTTTAAGATATCAACAAATAATTCTATAAAAACATTCAGGTTTCTACTGCGCAATACCTGAACATAAGTTATTAAATGTCTCCTCGTGCGCAGTCGAGAATTTTTTATAAAAATAATGAACAAAATAATCATAATTGGCGGAGGAGCAGCAGGATATTTTACAGCGATAAATGCCAAAGAAAATAACCCAGATTTAGATATAACCATTCTAGAAAAAGGGAAAGCTGTTTTGCAGAAAGTGAAAATTTCTGGAGGTGGAAGATGCAATGTTACTCATGCTTGTTTTGAACCTAGAGAACTGGTAAAATTCTACCCAAGAGGAGCAAAAGAATTGCTGGGGCCTTTTCATACTTTTATGACAGGAGATACTTTTGAATGGTTTGATGATAGAGGAGTTCCTTTAAAAATAGAAGAAGATAATCGTGTTTTTCCAGAGGCAAATACAAGTCAGGCAATTATAGATTGTTTTCAAAAAGCTGTTGATAATTTAGGGATTAAAGTGTTGATAAACTGTGGCGTAAATTCCGTTTATCAACAAGAAAATGAATGGATTGTAAACACAAAAGAACAAACTTTTAAAGCAGATAAAGTGGTAATTGCAGCAGGAAGTTCTAAAAAAGTTTGGCAACTTTGTAAAACCTTATCTCATCATATTATAGAACCTGTTCCATCTTTATTCACCTTTAACATCAACGATAAAAGAATTGTAGATTTATTAGGAATTTCTCTACCCAATGCAACTGTAAATATTGTGGGTACAAAATTAGAAGCTTCTGGGCCTTTATTAATAACACATTGGGGTTTAAGTGGCCCCGCAGTTTTAAAATTATCTGCTTTTGGAGCAAGAATTTTAGCTGATAAAAATTACCAATATAATGTGGAGGTTAATTGGTTGTCTAGACCCACAGAAAAAGTGCTAAATATATTACTGAATTTAAAGAAGAAGGAGCCTAGAAAAACGGTGATTTTAAAATCGCCATTTGCAGAAATATCTAAACGTTTGTGGGAACGTTTTGTAGTATTTTCTAACATTTCTAAAACCCAGAATTGGGCAGATTTAAGTAATTTACAATTAGAAAATTTAGCCAATCAATTAACCAAAGGAATTTACAATGCAAATGGTAGAACTACTTTTAAAGACGAATTTGTAACAGCTGGTGGTGTAGATTTAAAAGAAATTAATTTCAAAAAATTTGAAAGCAAAAAACATAAAAACCTCTTTTTTGTAGGTGAAGTTTTAAATATTGATGCTGTAACTGGCGGATTTAATTTTCAGAATGCATGGACAGGTGGTTACATTTGTGCAAAAGCTTTGGCAGAAACTAAGAACTAAAAACCATAAACTAACAACAAAACTATGGCAAGAACAGAATCTAACGAATTTAAAATAGGCACAAAAGCCCCAGATTTTACTTTAATAAATACTGTAACCAATCAAAATGTGTCTTTACAGCAAGCAAAAGGGAAAAACGGAACTGTAATTATGTTTATTTGTAATCACTGTCCGTTTGTAATTCACGTAAATGATGCGTTGGTAAAATTAGCAAATGATTATCAAGAAAAAGGAATCAATTGCATAGCTATTAGTGCGAATGATGTAGAAAATTATCCGCAAGATGCACCTGAGTTGATGAAAGAATTGGCAGAAAAGCTACATTATCCTTTTCCTTATTTATATGATGAAACTCAAAAAGTAGCCAAGGCTTATGACGCTGCTTGTACCCCAGATTTTTATGTATTTGATGCAGATTTACAATCGGTTTATCATGGACAATTAGACGATGCTAGGCCAGGAAATGAAAAACCAGTAACAGGAAAAGATATAAGACAAGCATTAGACAACTTATTGGCCAACAAAAGCCCCTTAGAAAACCAAAAACCAAGTGTGGGTTGTGGTATTAAATGGAAGTAATTTTTGGAGTTTCGCTAACTTAAGACGAATATGACGTCGTTTTAATGACTTATATTCGGCGTTAGCGAAGTTACAAGAAAATAAATTTAGAGACAAACTAAATTATTCTAACCAAACTCTCTTTTATACTTTGTAACTTTGTGTTCTTGAAAACTTACAAACATGAACATAGAAAACGCACAAAAACAAGTAGACGATTGGATTAAAAATCATGGAGTTCGTTACTTTAACGAACTTACAAACATGGCGCAATTAACAGAAGAAGTTGGCGAAGTGGCAAGAATTATTGCAAGACGTTATGGAGAACAAAGCGAAAAAGAATCTGATAAAAAAAAAGACTTAGGAGAAGAATTGGCAGATGTTGTTTTTGTAGTATTGTGTTTGGCAAATCAAACAGGAATAAACTTACAAGATGCATTTGAGAAAAAATTAGATGTTAAAACAAAAAGAGATCACAATCGTCATCAAAACAACCAAAAATTAAAATAAAATGACTTTTTTACAAAAAATAAAACAACCCTCATTTTGGCAAAACTTTGCAAAAGTTGCCATTCCTTTTTTTATACTAGTAACCTTAATTTCTTTATTTATGAATAGTTGGCGCGATATTTTTGCTGGCGATTTTGCAAAAGTAAATACCACCAATTTTGCCAACGGAAAATGGAAAAGTTTTTGGGGTTTAAAGGTAGTAATTAGTACTTTTTATGGTATTTGGGTTACCAATAAAAAAATGAAGTAACTTGTCTATTAGCGCGCAATAGAAAAAGTGGTAAATTTTTAGACTATACTTTAACAGGTATTATAATTGTTAATCTAGCTGAATCAAACCAATACAGCTCTCTTTTATTTGTTGGTTTAGTATTTTTACACTATTTACAAATAGTGCATTTAATGTTACCAATTCAGCATTTATTTCTTTGGTACTTTCATATCATTTTCTGTGGCTTCAAAAGTTGAGTTTCTCAAAATATTAAAATTATTAGTCATTTTGTTTTCATTCACAGCCAATTTAACTTTGTAATTACCTGATAAAGTTATTGAGCCACTTAAAGATGCCCACCAAAAAATCCGTCAGAAATAATCTGCCAAGTGTTCCCTGCATCTGTGGTTTTCCAAACACCACCACCAGTAGAATACATATAAAAAAGATTGGCTTTACCAGAAGCCCCAGTAACAGCAGCACTTCTACCACCTCTAAAGGGTTCAATATTTCGCTATTTTACCTCGCTAAAATATTCGTTAGAAACTTTGGTAGATTTTTTTTGTGCATTAACTTTGGCGTTTGCAGAAATTAGCAAACAAAATGCCATAAAAAGTAGTTTTTCATCATGGTAAGTTGTTGTATTAAAATTTAAAATAAGAATTAAAATCAGTTTTTAGGATGGACATATTGTTAAATGTTTTAAAGGATAAAAAAATAAAGGAAGAAATAATTATTTCTGGTTCTAAAAGTGAATCGAATAGATTACTGATTTTACAAAACTTATTTCCAGAAATTTCAATTAAAAATTTATCAGATTCAGACGATTCTGTACACATGCAACATGCACTTTCTACAAATAAAGAAATAGTAGATATTGGTCATGCAGGTACAGCAATGCGTTTTTTAACTTCATATTTTGCTGTAAAAGAAGGTAGAGAAGTGGTTTTAACGGGTTCTGAAAGAATGCAAAACAGACCTATAGAAATTTTAGTAAATGCTTTAAAAGATTTGGGTGTAGAAATTTCTTACGAAGCCAAAATTGGCTATCCACCTATTAGAGTTAAAGGAACAAAAATTACTAAAAATAAGGTTCAGATTAACGGAAATGTAAGTAGCCAATATATTTCATCTTTACTATTAATTGCTTCAAAATTAGAAAATGGTTTAACAATAGAGTTGTTGGGTGATATTACTTCTATACCATACATAAACATGACCATAAGTTTGTTACATCAACTAAATATTGATGCTACTTTTAGTGGAAATGTTATTAAAGTATCACCAAAAACATCCATAAAAAAACAAACCGTAGTTGTAGAGTCAGATTGGTCTTCTGCAAGTTATTTTTATTCGATTATTGCTTCTGCAGAACTCGGTTCTTCCATTCAACTATCAGCTTATAAACAACAAAGCTTACAAGGCGATTCTTGTTTGGTAGAAATTTACCAACATTTTGGTGTAACAACTTCTTTTGGTGATAATTTTATTATCCTAAAAAAAGAAAAAGAAACCCTAAAAGACACCCTAGAAATCGATTTAAAAAATGCACCAGACATTGCTCAAACCATTGCAGTAACCTGTTTTTCTGAGGGCATTTCTTGTAGTTTAACAGGCTTACATACCTTAAAAATTAAAGAAACAGATAGGTTAGAGGCTTTAAAAGCAGAATTAACAAAATTAGGCGCTCGTATTTCTGTAACAGATAAGAGTTTATATTTAGAAAAATCATCAGAAATTATTACAAATATTGGTGTAAAAACGTATAATGATCATAGAATGGCTATGGCTTTTGCACCTTTGGCTTTAAAAGTTCCTATCAAAATTTTAAATGCAGAAGTGGTTACAAAATCGTTTCAAAATTTTTGGGAAAATATGCAACAAATTGGTATTAAAATAGATAAACTGTAAATTAAACAGGCAAACACTTGACAACGCCTATTTCGATATCGTATCTTTGCAGCTTTTATAATAAAATATATTTATGAAATTATCAAACTTCGAATTCGAGTTACCACAAGAATTATTAGCAAAATACCCTGCAGAACATAGAGATGAATCTCGTTTAATGGTGTTAAACAAAAAAGAGGGTACTATAGAGCACAAATTGTTTAAAGAGGTTATTAATTACTTTGATGAAGGTGATGTAATGATGTTAAACAATACCAAAGTTTTTCCTGCTAGAATGTTTGGAAACAAAGAAAAAACAGGTGCAAGAATAGAAGTTTTCTTATTAAGAGAATTAAATGCAGAAAACAGGTTGTGGGATGTTTTAGTAGATCCGGCAAGAAAAATTAGAATTGGTAACAAGTTGTTTTTTGGAGAAGATGATAGTTTAGTTGCAGAAGTTATAGATAATACAACCTCTAGAGGACGAACTTTACGTTTCTTATTCGATGGTTCTTACGAAGAATTTAGAGCAAAATTATTAGAATTAGGCGAAACACCTTTACCAAAAGAAATAGACAGAGATGTAGAACCTTCTGATGCAGAACGTTATCAAACAATTTTTGCAAAACACCAAGGCGCAGTTGCTGCACCAACAGCAGGTTTACACTTTTCTAAACACTTATTAAAGCGCTTAGAAATTAAAGGCGTAGATTTTGCAGAAATGACTTTACACGTTGGTTTAGGTACTTTTAGTCCTGTAGAAGTAGAAGATTTGTCTAAACACAAAATGGATTCTGAACAAATTATCATTCCAGAAATTGCTGCAAAAAGAATTAACGAAGCAAAAGCAGAAAAAAGAAGAATTTGCGCTGTAGGTACTACTGTGATGAGAACTGTAGAGTCTTCGGTGTCGTCTAATCAGCAATTAAATGCTTTTGAAGGCTGGACCAATAAATTTATTTTTCCTCCTTACGATTTTAGTATTGCTAATAGTATGATTACCAATTTTCATGCACCAAAGTCTACCTTAATGATGCAAGCCGCAGCATTTGCTGGTTACGACTTTTTAATGGAAGCTTACAAAGTAGCTGTAAAAGAAGGCTATAGGTTTTCTACCTATGGAGATGCAATGTTAATTATTTAATCAGCAAGATTTAGAAATATTTAAAAAACTGACAATTGAAAAATTGTCAGTTTTTTTATGGATTTTCATGAATCATTTTAGTTTTAAAATGAAAAATTTTGAGATAATGTTAATGTTTACACACTTATGCTGTATCTCTAAAAACATCAAAAATATATATGTATTTTTGCAAACGTAATTTTATTAGAACCAAATAATACAACTTGACGAATAAGAGAGACATAAGGGCACTTACAAAAGAACAGCTAAGAACTTTTTTTGTAGAAAATGGAGACAAAGCTTTTCGTGGAAACCAAGTTTATGAATGGCTTTGGAGTAAATCTTTGCACACTTTTAAAGACATGACCAACATTTCTAAAGAAACCAGAGAAATGTTAGAAGCTAATTTTGTAATCAACCATATTAAGGTAGATTCTATGCAAAAAAGTAAAGATGGGACTATCAAAAATGGTATAAAATTACACGATGGTTTGGTTGTGGAGTCTGTGCTAATTCCTACAGAAAAAAGAACTACTGCTTGTGTTTCTAGTCAAGTAGGGTGCAGTTTAGATTGTAAGTTTTGTGCAACAGCACGTTTAAAAAGAATGCGTAATTTAAATCCAGATGAAATTTACGATCAAGTTGTAGTTATAGACAAACAAAGCAGGTTGTATCATAACCATAAACTTACTAATATTGTTTTTATGGGAATGGGAGAGCCCTTAATGAACTATAAAAATGTCTTAAAATCTATAGAAATGATAACTTCTCCTGAAGGTTTAGGAATGTCATCAAAAAGAATAACAGTATCTACTTCTGGTGTGCCAAAAATGATAAAAAAAATGGCCGATGAAGAAGTGAAATTTAATTTAGCTGTTTCCTTACACTCTGCAATTGATGAAGTTAGAACATCTATAATGCCATTTAATACTAATTTTCCTTTACAAGATTTACGCGAATCTTTAGAATATTGGTATGAAAAAACCAAAAGAGCCATTACTTACGAATATGTTGTTTGGCAAGATATTAATGATGGAAAAGAAGATATTAAAGCTTTAGTAGATTTTTGTAAATATGTACCCTGTAAAGTAAATTTAATAGAGTACAACCCAATAGATGATGGGCAATTTCAACAAGCAAGTAATGCAGCGTTAAATAATTACATTTCTAATTTAGAAATGCATGATATTACCGTAAATGTAAGACGCTCTAGAGGTAAAGATATAGATGCAGCATGTGGACAATTGGCAAATAAAAGCTAAACTTTTATATTTTTGAAGGAAAAATAAAATTATGAAAAGATTAATTATTACCACTATTTTACTTTTTATTACTTTAAGTGTAAAATCTCAAGAAGAAAAAAAATCTTTTTGGCAACTATTAAAAGGTAAAGAGTTAGAGACTTCAATAAAATTTCTTCCAATTGGTGTTCATACAAAAGATGGAAGCATTGTTGATACCTACTATGTTGGTTATAATTATAAAAGTTTTGAAATCGCTGCTTTTAAAAACTCTTACGAAGATTTAACAATTTTAGCCTTGTATAAAAGAGAAATACCATTGTTTAAAAAATTATCTTTTATATATGGTTTAGGACTTATGTATGGTTACGATGGAAAACTGCAAAATGTAAGTGGTATTCCTTTTAGAAATACATTTTTATATTCTGGTCCTATAAATTTATCTGGAGGTTTTATACTAGATTATAAGACTTCTAAAAGATTTAGTTTGCAGATAAATATTTCTCCAGTTGTTTTAGTTTTTGGTGTTAGATATATACTTTAGAATATTTTAAAAATTAACTAGATTTAGAATAAATGAAACCCATAGAATTCATAAAACTTCCCATTAAAAACGAAATGGAACTCTTTGAGAAAAAGTTCAAAGATTCTATGCTTTCTAAAGTACCGCTTTTAAATAGGATTACCTATTATATTGTTCGTAGAAAAGGAAAACAAATGCGGCCGATGTTTGTTTTTTTAGTGGCAAAAATGGTTTCTAATGGTGGTTTTGATGAACGTACTTATAGAGGCGCTTCTGTTGTAGAATTAATACATACAGCCACTTTAGTGCACGATGATGTTGTTGATGATAGTAATAGAAGAAGAGATTTTTTCTCTATAAATGCACTTTGGAAAAACAAAATTGCAGTTTTAGTAGGAGATTTTATGCTTTCAAAAGGATTATTGTTGTCTATAGATAATGAAGATTTTGACCTTTTAAAACTAATTTCTATCGCTGTTAGAGAAATGAGTGAAGGGGAATTGCTTCAAATTGAAAAAGCTAGAAAATTAGACATCACAGAAGCTATTTATTTTGATATTATTAGAAAAAAAACAGCTACTTTAATTGCAGCTTGTTGTGGTATTGGTGCCGCATCTGTAGGTGCAAATCAAGATACCATTCAGCAAATGAGAAAGTTTGGCGAATATATTGGGATTGCTTTTCAAATAAAAGACGATTTGTTTGACTACTCTGATGCCAAAATAGGAAAACCAACAGGGATAGATATTAAAGAGCAAAAAATGACCTTGCCACTGATACACTCGTTAAATACCTGTTCTAAAAAGGAAAAAGCTTGGTTAATCAATTCTATAAAAAAGCACAACAAAAACAAAGAAAGGGTTAAAGAAGTAATTGCTTTTGTAAAAGAAAATGGAGGTATAGAATACACAGTTGCGCAAATGTATGATTATAGAAAAAAAGCATTGGCAATTTTAAATGACTTTCCAGAAACCGACTACAAAAAATCTTTAGTTACTATGATAGATTATGTTGTAGAGAGAAAAATATAAAGTTTACAACTCTAAAAGTTCTTCTAAAAAATCTCTGGTATTAGATAAACGAGGTACTTTGTGTTGGCCACCTAATTTGTTCTTTTTCTTTAACCAACTGTAAAATAAACCCTGTTTTGCTTGGTGTACTTTTGGTGGCATTAAAGTTATATTTAAATAACGTTTTGCTTCATAATCAGAATTTATAGATTTTAAGGCATTGTCTAGAACTTCTGTAAAATAGCCCATAGAATCTGGTTTATTGTTAAATTCTATAATCCATTCATGGCTACCTTTTTCTTTGCCACTCATAAAAATAGGTCCCACTGTATAATCAGAAATCGTTGCAGATGTTTTTTCGCAAGCCATTTTTAAGGCATCTTCTACATTTTCTATGTTTAATTCTTCACCAAAAACATTAATATAATGTTTGGTACGTCCTGTAATTTTTATTCGATAAGGATCTAAAGAAGTAAAACGAATGGTATCACCAATTAAATAACGCCACAAACCACCATTTGTAGTAATTATCAAAGCATAATCGATGTCTTTTTTTACCTCAGAAAGAGGAATGGTTTTAGAGTTTTCTCCATTATAATCGCTCATAGGAATAAATTCATAAAAAATACCATAATCTAACATTAATAGTAATTCTTTAGAATGGTTTCTATCTTGAATTGCAAAAAAACCTTCAGAGGCATTGTAAATTTCGTAATACTTAAACTCCTTTTTAGGAATCATTTTTTTGTATTGTTCTCTGTAAGGGTTAAAGTTAACCCCACCATGAAAATAGACCTCTAAATTAGGCCAAACCTCTAAAATATTATCTTTTCCAGTTCTTTCTAAAACTCTATTTAACAAAACCAACATCCAACTTGGTACACCTGCTAAACTGGTAATATTTTCGTTGATGGTTTCATCAATAATGGCATCCATTTTGGTTTCCCAATTGCTCATTAAAGCAACTTCTTGACTTGGGGCAGAGCTAAAATCTGCCCAAAAAGGCATGTTTTCTATAATAATGGCAGATAAATCTCCAAAGTAAGAACCATTGTCTTGATATACTTCTGAGCTTCCACCTAAACGCAAACCTTTACCTGTAAATAGTTGCGTTTTCGGATTGTTGTTAATGTACCAACACAACATATCTTTACCAGCTTTCATGTGGCAATACTCAAGTGCATCATCAGAAACAGGTATAAATTTACTTTTTGCGTTGGTAGTGCCACTAGATTTTGCAAACCATTTAATGTCTGATGGCCAAAAAATATTTTGTTCTCCTTTTCTGCAACGTTCTATCAACGGTTCAAACGTTTCATATTTTTGTATCGGTACTTTTGCAGTAAAATCTTTATAATTTTTTATTGATGCAAATTCCTTTTCCTTACCAAGTTTTGTGTTTTTAGCTTTGTTTAATAATTTTAAAAGCAATTCATTTTGTACTTCTTCAGGATATTTTAAAAACAATTCAATTTGATGTTTTCGTTTCTTTAAAAACCAAGAAATTATAGAATTGATAATCTGAAAAGCCATAGAAATTCGTAAGTTTGTTTAGTTTCGATTTAGAGCTATACAACATTTAAAACTGAAACTTAAAAATACTAAAATTTGTGAGATGATTTACCAAGGAGTTTTAAAAAAAATGATGACTGAAAATGCGGCTGAAATTCAGTACTATTTAGACATGAAAACTGATTTTTTAAATATGAATCAGTTAATAGATAAAAATATTACCCTAAAATTTGTGGGGTATGAGTGTTTAAACTGTCATTTAGAAAAAAAAATCTACAGACAAGGTTTTTGTAAGTCTTGTTTTTTTGATATTCCTTCTGCTGGAGATTGGATTATGAGACCCGAATTAAGTACAGCTCATTTAGACCAAGAAGATAGAGATTTGGCATATGAAAAATCAGTGCAATTACAACCACATATTGTGTATTTAGCTAATTCTAGTAATGTAAAAGTAGGGGTAACAAGAAAAACACAAGTACCTACAAGGTGGATAGATCAAGGTGCACACGAAGCCATCGAAATTGTAGAAGTGCCCAATAGATATTTAGCAGGAATTACAGAAGTTGCTCTAAAAGAATATGTAGCAGATAAAACCAACTGGCGCAAAATGTTAAAAAATGATATTGAAGACGAAAATTTGGTAGAATGGCGTAATAAGTTAGCCCAATATATACCAGAAGAAGCTAAAGAATATTATATAAATAACAATTCTGAAACGAACTTAAATTTTCCTGTAAAAAAATATCCACTAAAACCTAAAAGTTTAAATTTAGAAAAAACACCTTCTTATAAGGGTACATTAATGGGTATAAAAGGTCAGTATTTAATTTTTGAAGATGAAACTGTTTTTAATGTGAGGAGTAATGAAGGGTTGGTGGTTGCAATAGAGGTGTAACTTTTTTATTTGATAATAAGAATAGAAAAAAAAACAGTAATTAACGGCTACATTCAATTAACTTTTCTAAAATTTTTTCTACACCCAAATCGTTATTACTAGCTGTGCTATAATTTGCAATTTTTGTAATGTCTTTATGCGCATTTTTCATGGCAAAAGAAAAATTGGCTTCTTGTAACATTTCTATATCATTATGATAATCTCCAAAAACAAGGGTTTGCTCTTTGGTAACATTTAATATTTTCTGAACCTCTCTTAAAGCATTTCCTTTGTTGGCTTTATCATCAGAAATATCTAACCAATTTTGCCCAGAAACTTTTATTAAGTATTCGTTTTTTAAATGTTTAATTTTAGGATAAATGTATTCTTCTGAAGATGAAAAATGGTACATAGCAATTTTTAAAATAGCTGTATTTTTTGCTACTTCCATCAAATCATCTACAATTGTATAGCTATGATAATACTCTTGAAAAAGAGTGATAAACTTGGTGTCTTTACTTTCTATAAAAGCTTTTTTTTCTGAACAAAGCACAATGTTTGTGTCTTTAATATTTCTTAAAATAGGAATAATATTTACTATTTTATCCTTATTTAAAAAGTTAGAAAGTAATGTTTGGGTTCCTTTCTTGGCAATACCACCATTTTCTGCAATCACATAAATATCATCTTTTATAGAGGCTAATTTATCTACAATACTATTGTATTGTCTACCGCTAGCTGCACAAAAATGTATATTTTGTTGTTGTAATTTTTTAAAAAGATTAAAAAACTGATTGCTAACTTCACCTTTAGAATTTAGTAGTGTTCCATCCATATCAGAAACTACCAATTGTACGTTTTTTAGGTTCATTAATTAAGACTTTTTCGTAGAGTTACGTTCTACCAAATCTGTTTTAATAATTATAGTTTTGTGTTCTGGTTCTTCTTCGGATTTGTCTTCTAATCTATTTATTAATAGTTCTGCAGCAGTTTCGCCCATTTGCTCTCCATGCTGGCTTACTGTTGTTAATTTAGGACTAGAATGTCTTGCTAAAATACCATTTGAAAAGGAAACTACAGCAAAGTTTTCTGGTACTTTATGACCTTTTTTCTGTGCTACCTTCATAGCTGCAATTGCAGAAGATTCGTCTGTAGTTATTACAGCATCTATTTCATTATCATTAAAAATAGGTGTTAAAATACTTTCGTATTTTTTGTAATCTTCTTCTAATATGTTAATTATTAAGTTATTATTTATTGGTAAGCCTGCTTTTTCTAAACCTTTTAAATAGCCTTGGTGTCTTTTTTTACCCACTTTTAAATTACTAATGGTAGATATAAAAGCAATATTTTTACTGCCAGATTTTGCTAAATATTTTACGGTTTTAGAAGCGCCTTTAAAATCATCTGTAATTACTTTATCGCAATTTATAGATTCTGCTACTCTATCAAACATTACTATAGGTGTACCGTTTTGTAATATTTCATCAAAATGTTTAAAGTTGTTATTTAAAACGGTTTCTTCTGCCATAGAAAGTATAAAGCCATCTATACTTCCGTTAGAAAGCATCTCCATAGTTTCTACTTCTTTGGTATGAGATTCGTTAGAAATACAAGAAATTATTTTATAACCTTTTTCGTTGGCAACTTTTTCTATCCCATTAAAAACTTGCGCAAAAAAGTAATTTAACATGTTTGGTATGATAATACCAATGGTTTTTGTTTGCCTGTTTTTTAAGCTAAGTGCATTAAAATTTGGCTTGTAATTGTTCTCTTTTGCAAATTTCTGTATTTTTTCTTTGGTACTTACACTTATCTCATAACTATCATTTAGCGCTTTAGATACTGTAGAAATAGAAACATTAAATTCTTTAGCTATGTCTTTTATAGTAAGTCTTTTCATAAAATATTAAAAATAAGTACTAAAATACAAAAAAGTGCTTAAAAAAGGGAGTTAAGTAAATTTATTTACAATTTCTTTAAATTGTAAGATTGATAAATTTCGAAACATAAAAAAGAAAACAGGAGTAAATATTCTGCAAATACAAACCATAAATTTTCTTGCCAAGGCTCATTTGCATAGGCTTGATAGCTTAAAAAGATAACTAATGTCCAAACAACTGGAAATTTATATTTAGTAAAAACAGACAAAATTAAAGGTGTTGCCAAGTACCAAGGATGTAAGGTTGTAGCTGTAAAATAATAAAAACACAACCCGAATAATAAAGTTGTAATGAGTTGTTTAAAGGAATTGTTTTTTCTAAAGAATGTTAAAATAATTAAAAACAAAATATTTAATATAGGCGTTATTTTTCCAATAATGGCAATTTCATTATATCCTCTAAAGAGGTAACCAATTTCTCTAAATAAATAGTAAAAACTAGCATTAAACTCAAAGCTTCTAAACCACAAACCTACAGAGTTTGTATAGTTTCTAAATAATTCTATAGAATAAAAAGGTAAAAATAAAATGATGGTTGTACTTATAATAATAATATAAAACCCCGCTATTTTTAAAACGCCTTTAAAATTAATAAGCTGTTTTTTAGTTCTCGATTGCGCTCGAACAGACAGAGTACTATGATCTCCATAGGCGGGAAAATATTTTGTAAACCACTTAAAAAATAAAGGTAAAAATAATAAGGGAATTAACTTTACAGAAATAGAGCAGGCCAACAATAAGGCTGCAAAAATCCATTTTCTTTGATACAATTTATACAATGCAAAAACTAAGAAAAACAGCATTACAGATTCAAAGTGCAAATTACCTGTCATTTCTAAAATAACAAAAGGATTTAAAATATACCAAAAGATGTTTTTAACAGGCAATTTTAAATTTTCTAATAATTTTTTTCCAAAATATAAAATACCAATATCTGCTAAAATAATAAAGATTCTTAAAATAATTACAAAACCAAAAATATTTTTACTAGCAAAAAGTGCAGCAATAAAAAAACACAGCTGGTTTAAAGGCGGGTAATTGGTATAATGACTTCCATTTAACTCCCCCATTCCTGCATACAATTCATTAGTATCTGCAATAGGTGTTAAGCTTTGTTGTATAAATGTTTCTGGTAAAGATAAATAAGGATTGAAACCTTCTAAAATCATGCGACCATCCCAAATAAAACGATAAAAATCTTGTGATAAACGGGGTATTGCAAATAAAAATATCAATCGAAATAAAATGCTAATTCCCACTAAATTCTTAAAAGAAATGTGCTTGTTTTTTATGATTGCATAAAAACATCCAAATAAAAAAAGCCAAAGAAAAGAAAAGGTGTAAAACTGAGTTCTTTCTAAGAAATAGGCGAAAAAAAAATAGGTAATAATACTGAAAAAAATGGCTAAATATTGGCTATTTTGTTTTAGAATAGTCATTATGCTTTAGAAAAAATCGATTTTAAAAAAACATAACCAAAGCCAATAAATAACATAAAATGGAAAGGGAATAAACCAAAATCTCCACCTTGTGTGCCCACTATAAAAGCGCTATACATACCAAATACAAAATACAATGCTAAAATACCTTCTAAAATCACATGTACAGAGGGTTTCTTTTTAATGTATTTGTTGTTTTTCCAGCCGTCTTTTACGGTTTTAATATTAAATTTTGGTGTTCTAACAAACTCACTTTTTTTACCAAAATGCCCTTCTAAAACGGCAATACTATTGTGTAAAGAAAAGCCCATTGCAATTGAAAAAAAGGTAAAAAATGCACCAATATATTTAAAGAAGTTTTTAATACCACCACCATAAATGCTTTTGTACATAACCCAATAGCAAATAAAAAATATTAAAGAGCTAATGACAAAAAAGCTCATAACATAAAAATACATTTTTAAGTGCGCATATTCATTTTTAATATATAACATAGGGATGCTTAGTACTGCTACTAAAAAAATAAAAGTAAACATAGAACTATTTAGCAAGTGTAATAAACTATGTATTTTAGTTTTAACTGAAACATTTTTGCTTTTGACAACACGTTTCATCATTTTTTGAAAATTTTCTGCACCACCTTTGTTCCACCTAAATTGTTGTGATCTTGCTGCGCTTATTATTACAGGCAATTCTGCAGGAGTTTCTACATTTTCTAAATACTTAAATTTCCATTTTTTTAATTGGGCTCTATAACTTAAATCAAGGTCTTCTGTTAATGTATCTCCTTCCCAATTACCGGCATCGTAAATACATTTTTTACGCCAAACACCAGCAGTTCCATTAAAATTTATAAAATGGCCTTGGCTATTTCTTCCAACTTGCTCTAATGTAAAATGAGCGTCTAAAGCAAAAGCTTGAATTTTTGTTAAGGTAGAATAATTTCTGTTGATATGTCCCCAGCGTGTTTGAACCACACCAATTTTATCGTCTTTAAAGTAAGGAATGGTTTGTAGCAACCAATCTTTTTTTGGAAGAAAATCGGCGTCAAAAATGGCTATAAATTCTCCTTTTGCAGTTTTTAAACCTTCTTTTAAAGCGCCTGCTTTAAAACCTTTTCTATTGGTTCTTCTAATATGTTGTATATCAATGCCTTTTTCTTGTATCTTTTTAATGTGTTTTGCTGTGGTTTCTATAGATTCGTCTGTAGAATCGTCTAAAACTTGTATTTCTAATTTACCCTTAGGATATTCTAATTTTGCAATATTTTTTAACAAACGTTTCATTACATACAACTCGTTATAAACAGGTAGCTGTATGGTTACAAAAGGAATTTCTTTTGGATTGGATAAATCAAATTTTACAGAAGTATCTACTTTTTTTCTTGCTTTTAAGTAGTTAATAAGCAAGTTTAATTGTGCTAATGCATACATAAAAATTAGCAGTAAAGAGAGAGAATAAATGATGATGATAATGTACTCTAGAACCATTATTTGAAACTGTATTTAAAAATCCAACTTAAAATTTTAATTCCTGCAAATATAGAACCTTTTACAGTTCCTGAAACTTTAGAAACTCCAATTCTATTTCTGTATTTCATTGGTATTTCTGTATAGGTCAATTTTTGTTTTAAGGCTTTTAATTGCATTTCTACTGTCCAACCATATGTTTTATCTTGCATATTTAGATCTAATAATCTTTGATATTTAATAGCTCTAAAAGGACCTAAATCTGTAAATTTTGCATTAAAAAATAATTTCATTAAAAAAGTAGCTAACCAATTACCAAAAATTTGTTGTGGTGTCATAGAACCATTTTCACGTAATTTTTTAATGCGTGCACCAATTACAAAATCTGTATTGTTTTCTACAATGGGCTGTATTAAAGTTGTCAATTGTTCTGGATAATCAGAGTAATCTCCATCTAAAAAAACAACAATCGTAGGTTTAACCTCTTTTTTTGCGATGTAATCCATCCCTTTTAAACAGGCGTAACCATAGCCTTTTCTCTCTTCTGTTAAAACTGTTGCTCCGGCTTTTGTTGCGTTTTCTTTGGTTTTATCTGTAGATTTGTTATTTACAACTATAATTTCATCCACAAATTTTGGAAGATCTGCAATTACGTTCCCTATAGAGTCTTGCTCGTTAAAAGCAGGTATTATTACATTAACAATTGGTTTCATTGTCTTAAAACATTATTTTTTATTCACAAAATTCATTAAATCTACATCATTACCTAACAAAATTTCTGTTGGGTTTATTCTTCCTTCTTCGGGACCATTTTCTAATTTTAAAACACCTCTCGGGCAAACTGCAGAACAAATACCACAACCCACACAACTAGAACGCACAATATTTTCACCCTTTTGTGCATAGGCTCTAACATCAATTCCTTGCTCGCAATACGTAGAACAATTTCCGCAAGAAATACATTGGCCACCATTGGTGGTAATTCTAAAGCGAGATTTAAAGCGTTGTACCAATCCTAAATAAGCAGCTAACGGACAACCAAATCTACACCAAACTCTGTTTCCAAAAATGGGATAAAACCCTGTGCCAATTACACCTGCAAACCAGGCTCCAATTAAAAAGCTATAGGTATCTTTAATCCATTGAGAATTGATTCCGATAAAAGAGGTTGTTCCAGAAAAATAACAATACAATGTTACTACAGTCATTACTAAAGAAAACACCAAAACAGAATGTATTAGCCAGCGCTCTAATTTCCATGCATTTACGCTTTTGTTTGAATGATGCCTGTAAGGGTCTCCCAAAGTTTCTGCTAAACCACCACAACCACAAACCCAAGAACAGTACCATCTTTTTCCGAAAAAATAGACCATAACTGGTACAATAATTAAGGTTAAAACAATACCCCAAATCAATATAAAAAGTCCAATTTTTCCACTAGAGGTTAAGGTGTCTAAATTCCATTCAAAAAAGAAATCGTAATCTAAAGGAAATGCATTTTTAAAATCGTAACCAGGCATGTTTAAACTGGTCATAATTTCTGGAATTAAAAAAGCAAATACAATTTGAAAAAAAAGTACAGAGGTAGTTCTAATAATTTGATATTTATTATGGCGATATTTAATGTACATTCTAACTCCCATGGTTACCATTATTGTACAGTACAAAAATCCATAGACAAACCATTGAGAGGCATCACCACCATTTAAAAAATTACTAATTGGGTCTAAAATGTACGTCCAGTTTACTACATAATCTGGTTTAAAATAAAGTAGTAAGTAAAAAGCCACCAAATAAATAAGCACTAACCACGCCACAAAACCTCTGTTGGTTGCAGAATTATGATAAATATGATTGTTTTTAATGCCAGGTTTTCCTAATAAGATTAAGTTTGGTAACATAAATAACAAAGCACCAATCATACCCAAGCCAAAAGTTAAAAACCATATTAAACTAGCGTTTTCTTTTACAAAACCCCTACCGGCCTTTTTGGCTAAAGTATAACTGAGTGTGTGTGGTTTTCCGTATATTTTATATTGATATTGTTCTCCTTTTTTGTCCCAATTTTTTGCCGCATTATATTTAGTAATTAAAGCGTCATAATAGCTGTTTGATTTTTCAAACGCTTTTCTAACTCTAGCAGAAAATTGAAAAATAGTAAGTTTTTTATCTGTTATTAAAGCATCTTCTAAAGCCTTTCTAATAACTGTGTTTTTGTAATTTTTTTCCTTTAAAAAAGCATCTAATTCAGATTTAGATAACTGAAAAGATCCTGTAAACAATGATCCTGTAAAAATGGTTAAGGCTACTAAAAAAAGAACAAAACCAGTATGTTTAATTGCTTTCATATTTTATGTTTTGCTAAAAATTCTTTTCCAGCTTTTCTTTTTTGGCTGTATGTTTTTGTTATTTTCTTTATTAAATTTTGCAACTATTTGAGGTTCGTACAATTTGTAAAATTCAGGGTCAAAATTAGCATCTGCTAAGTATTCTAAAACATGTTCTATAGCCCTTTTTTCGGTTAACCATTTATCAAAAATTTCGTGTCGCATTCGTATGCCAAAGGTATTTATTCCTAAAAATTGATGGGTGTCTTTATCAAAAGAAATGGTGATACATTTATATTCTTTGGGATGTTTCCATTGAAAGTACAGTTCATTTTCTTTTTTGTTTTTCTCACTAAATACCCAACCATAGGTTTGGTATTCGATATCTAAAAATTTAGCAGAATTAAACCAATGTCCAGGATTGTATGCTGTTTTGTTTCCACAAATTGTTTGTGCTAAAGTTTCGCCCATCATACGGCCTGTATACCAAACAGCCTCTATATTTCTGCGCTGTCCAATTGCTTTTTGTTGTTCTGCACAATCGCCAATGGCATAAATATCTTTTATATTGGTTTCTAAAAACCGATTTACTAAAACACCTTTTTTAGTTTCAATATCACTGTTTTTTAAAAAATCGATATTGGGTGTTACTCCTGCAGTTAATCCTACTACATCACAAAATATTTCTTCACCAGTTTCTTCAATAATAACAGATTTTACATGTCCATTTTCATCAGCTTTAATTGCTTTTAAATTGTTACTTAAACGTAAATCTATATGATGTTCTTTAATGTGTTTGTTAATCATTGCTGATTCTTGTGCAGGTAAAACCCCATTCCAAAAACTATCTTCACGCACTAAAAAAGTTACTGGTATGTTTCTACTGCGTAACATTTCTGCCAATTCAATTCCTATCAATCCACCACCTACAATTACAGCTCTTTTGCAAGTTTTATTATTTGGGGCATATTTTTCTAATTTCTCTAAATCTTGTTTATGATACATGCCCATAACACCCTCTAAATCTTGTCCAGGCCAACCAAATTTATTGGGTTTAGAACCTGTTGCAATTATTAATTTATCATAGGATACTGTTTCGCCATTGGTAAAAGCAAGTAATTTATTAGCAGTATTTACAGAGTTAATAACCCCTTTTTTTAGTGTTATATTATTTTTTTCCCAGAACCAGTTTTCATAAGGTTTTGTATGCTCAAATTTCATATGTCCCATGTAAATATACATGAGTGCTGTTCTAGAAAAAAAGTATTTTGTTTCTCCAGAAATGATAGTAATTTTCTTGTTAGAATTTTTTCTAATATGTCTAGCGGTAGTTACGCCAGAAATACCATTACCAATTATTACTATATGTTCCATCATTTTGATTGCTTGTTGCTCTTATGTAGAAACGAAAGTTAAGAACTTAAAAATGAAATCGGTTTTTTTTTAAGTTTAGAATCATTATAAATAAATTTTCTTACACTTTTATGTCATTTATCAAAGGAATTTGAGTTGACTTAGGGCAAAGTTTTAACATTGGTTTAAGAGCTTTGTTTTAATAAAAAGAAGTATTTTTAGAGATGTTATGAAAATAAAAAACATCTTTTTAATTGTACTAACTGCTTTATGTTTTTCTTGTAAAAGTCAAACTAAAAAAATTAACGGAGTTAGTTTTGTAGCTTCTAGAGATTCTATTAGTCAAAAACATATCACACCTGTTTTAAAAATACAAAGCAATTATGTTGCTTTGATGCCTTATAGTTTTATAAGAAATATAGCACACCCTAAAGTTGAGTTTAATACAAACAGAGAATGGTTTGGAGAAACCAAAAACGGACTGTTGCAATATGCCAAAGAATTTAAAAAAGAAGGTGTAAAACTTATGGTAAAACCACACATGTGGTTAAGAAGAGGTGGTTTTACAGGTGATTTAAAAGCAACTACAGAAGAAAACTGGACAATTTTAGAAAACTCCTATAAAGATTATATTTTAACCTATGCAAAAGCTGCCAAAGAATTAAAAGCAGAAATTCTATGTATAGGTACAGAGTTAGAACAATTTGTAAAAAACAGACCAGAATTTTGGCAAAAATTAATCAAACAAATTAGAGCTGTTTACAAAGGTAAATTAACCTATGCTGCTAATTGGGATGAATTTAAAAGGATCACTTTTTGGAACGAACTAGATTACATTGGTATAGATGCCTATTTTCCGTTATCAGACAACAAAACACCTACTGTTCAAGATTTTGAAGAAGGCTGGCAAGAACACAAAAAAGAAATTATCACCTTGCAAAAAAAAATCAAAAAACCTATATTGTTTACAGAATTTGGTTATAGAAGTATCCATTTTAATGGTAAAAAACCTTGGGAAGCAAATAGAGTTAGAGGCGCTATCAATCTTAAAGCACAAGTAAATGCTTTGCAAGCAATACACAATCAATTTTGGAAAGAAGACTGGTTTGCAGGTGGTTTTGTATGGAAATGGTTTCATGCTCATGAAAGAGTGGGGGGTGAAAAAGACAACCGATTTACACCACAAAATAAACCTGCAGAAAAATTATTAACAAAACTGTATCAACAGTAAACATGATAAATGTCTTCTTTTAAGATCTTAAAAGTTTTTAAATTTGAAGAGATATTAAAAATAAAAATTATGAAAAAGATTATTGTACCTGTAGACTTTTCAATACACTCAGAAAACGCTTTAAAAACTGCTGCGCTATTAGCAAAAAAAACAAATGCTACCATAATAGCTTTACACATGTTAGATATACAAGAAGTAAACTTGTCAGAAAGCCCAAGTTATCAGCAAGAAAAAGCAGTCTTTTTCTTAAAATTAGCAGAAAAAAAAATTTCAGAGTTTTTACAGAAAGGTTTTTTAGAAGATTTAGAAGTGGTTCCCTTAATAAAGCATTATAAAATTTTTAGCGAAGTAAATCAGGTTGCTAAAGAAGTAAATGCAGATTTAATTGTAATGGGTTCTCATGGTGTTAGTGGCTTAAAAGAATTTTTTATGGGTTCTAATACAGAAAAGGTAATTCGTTTTTCTGAAGTACCCGTTTTTGTTGTTAAAAAAGAATTAAAAGATACTGATTTTAAAGATGTTGTTTACGCTACAGATTTTTCAGAAGAATCTATACCAGCTTTTAAAAACATGTTAAAAACATTAGATGTTTTTAATGCTAAAAAACATATTTTGTATGTAAATTTACCAAACGAAAACTTTAAAACTTCTCCAGAAATGGATGCTATTGCCCACGAGTTTTTAATGAAAGCAGAGGGCAATACAGATAGGTTAATAAACGTAAATTTTGTATGTGAGAGATCTATAGAAAAAGGAATTTTAAATTTTTCTAATGCTGTTGGTGCAGATTTAATTACTACAGCAACGCATGGTAGAACTGGTTTGTCTCATATTTTTTCGGGTAGTATTTCTGAAGATTTATCTAACCATGCAGCATTGCCAATTATGACTTTTAAAATTTAATTTATACATGATAAAACAACTGTTTTTTACCATTGTTTTCGCAATTTTAATTACTGCTTGTTCACAAGATAATGATGTGCAAGTGGCAAGAAGTTTACAAGAATATATAGATGAAAACCCCGATTTTAAATCTGAAGGTGTTATTGCTTATGCCGCTAATGCAGTTGGCAATACGAACCTTAGTTATATTTTTTATTATCCAGAAGAAGGTGCTACAGATGTTAGATATTATGAACTTACAGACCCAGCTTTAGCTAAAAACGATTTTTCTAATTACAGAAGACAAAGCTTAACATCTACAAGTGTTTTTGGTGGTAAATTGGCTCGTTTTTCACGATCTAGTGGTTTAGAAAATTGGTGTTTGGTAACATTTGCAAAAGAAGGGGTTTTGCATATTTCAGATCCCATACATCTTCAAAATACATCAAAATCTACCCGGTATACCAATGATGTTTCTATCAATTATAAAACCACTACAGAGCCTAATTTTACTTGGTTAGATGGTGCTATAAATGAAAATAACGTTTATTTTCAGGTCATTACAGATGAAGAAGATAACTTTATTTCTGGAACATATACAGAAGAAAAATTCTTTCAATTTTACGATACTTCTAATGTAACCTTAAACATCAACACCATCAAGCCTGAAGAATTGGTAGAAGATGAAGTTTACAATTTCACATTAATGGGGGTAAGTGAAGATAATTGGGTAAATTTAATTATCCAAGAACAGTTTATACCTAGAAATTTAGAAGAATTTGTTGTCGCAAATTCAGATAAAACGATTGCAGAAGCCTTTGCATTCGGGGCCACAGCAAATGGCAATGCTACTACCAATTATATTTATTATTACCCTTTAGAAAATTCTTTTGACTTTAGATATTACGAAACAAAAAACACTACAGTAGATCCAACAGATTATAAAAATTACAGTAGAAGAAATTTAGCTGATAAAGCAGATATAGGTGATAAATTTAGAAGGTTTACCAAAGAATCTTCAGACGAAGTTTGGTGTTTGGTAACTTATATTGTTGATGATGTTTTATACATATCTAAACCGATAAAAACCAAAAATAACACGCAACCCACAGAATGGAAAACCACTGTGGAAATTACTTATCCAGAAACCTTAAAACCACTTTTTACTTGGGAAGAAGGTACGTATTTGTTCAACTTGTTTTTAAATGCCCTAACCAAAGATGGTGATACTTTTTTGTCTGGTACATTTACCAAAGAAAAAACCTTTCAATATTACAACGAATCTAATATAGAGGCTACTAAAATTCATACAAGTACACCACCAGATTTAATTTTAGATGATGAATATAAATTTTCTGTTTTTGGTTTAGATAACGATAATTGGGCCAATTTAATTATTCAAAATACCTTTATAGCACAATAATGCTTCTGCTTAAAAGCTGTTTTTTATTCGTTTTAATGAATTTTTAAAGTATCATAGCAAAGTCGAAAGAATCTCTATGGCATCTATAACGCAAGCCAGTTTGGTAATTAAATTAATTTAAAAATAATTTTGTGTTCTTTTAAAAACAACTAGTTTTGTTATAAACAGTATATTTTATGAGGACTTTTGCAATTGGTGACATTCATGGAGGCTTACAAGCCTTACTTCAACTTTTAAACCAACTAGAAATTACAGAAGAAGACACCCTGATTTTTATGGGCGATTATGTGGATGGTTGGAGCGAATCTGCACAAGTTATTGAGTTTTTAATCAACTTATCAGAAAAAATAAACTGCATTTTTATAAAAGGAAACCATGATGTTTGGTGCGAAAATTGGTTAGAAAATAACGAAGATGTCAATCCGTCTTGGTATTTACATGGTGGTAAAGAAACCATAGAAAGTTATCATTCTTTTTCTGAAGAAGCAAAAAAGCAACACCTGCATTTTTTTAAGAATTTAAAAATGTATTATTTAGATGCTGAAAATAGATTGTTTTTACATGCAGGTTTTACCTCTATGCATGGTGTAGATAAAGAAACGTATACGCATAAATTTTGCACCGATAGAACCTTATGGGAAATGGCTTTGGTTGCCGATAAAAACATCGATAAATCCTCTAAATTTTACCCAAAAAGAGTTCAGCATTACAACGAAATTTATATTGGGCACACACCAACTACAAATTATGACGAATTAGAACCTATAAATGTGTTAAATATTTGGAATGTAGATACAGGAGCCGCATTTAAAGGTAAATTAACGGCTATCAATATAGATACAAAAGCTTATTTTCAAAGTGATGATTTACCTTCTTTATATCCAAATGAAAAAGGTAGGAATTAGGAAGTGCACCGACCTACTTATTCTATAAAGAGTAAGCAACTTAAATTTTTTAAGTAACTTCGTTTTTTATTATTGTAGCCTACATATAAAGAGCATTTTTTTATGCATTATTTTTTTGTTAGAATTTTTTATGGAATAGTATTGTATGGTAGTTTGTCTTTTGATGGGATACCACAAAAAAACAATACATTAACTATTATTTAGCAATACAAATGTATTTTATTACAGATTACAGTTTCAAAAATCCAGAGTTTTCTATTGTGCAATCGCACACCAATTATATAGAAATGTTTAAGTATACGTGTGTTTTTTAGTTTTTTTTTGAGCCATAAGCTGCTGTAGGTGGGGTATTTAATAAAGTATGTCAAGAGTCAGCAAGTAATCATTTAAAAAAAAACTATAATTTTTTAAACTATTTTTTAACGCAATACTATAGCACTTACTATAAAAAACTAGAAGAAAAGTAATTTTGAGGTGTTTGGTTAAATTGTTTTTTAAAAATACGATAAAAAGTACTTTCAGATTTAAATCCGTATTCTTTTGCCAAACCTGTTATCGATTTTATCTCGTAATCTTTTTTAGAAATGTGGTTCACCATATTTTCTAAACGTATAGTATTTAAAAAATCTCTAAAGTTTTCATAGCTAGAGTTTTGTATGATTAAGGTGAGTTCACTTTTTTTAATGTTTATCTGTTTTGCCAAACGCTCTAAATTTAACTCAGGGTCTTTATAAAGAGCATTCGTAGAAACAGTAAGAATAATATTATCCATAGTAAGCCCTTCTTTATTTTCTGTTGGGGCTTTATAGTTTATTAATTTTACAAAAAGTTTAGGCTTTATAAGTAAGTAAATAGATAGTGTAAAAAAGAATAATGATGTAAAAATAAAAACAATAGTAAAGTAGATATCTTTTGCACTTTCTATGCTTTCAAAACTACTTTGGTTAACAATAAAAATACCAACATACACTAAAGGAAGTAGCACATAATAAAAAGTTTTAAGTTTTATAAATACAGATATCCATTGGTGTACTTTAGTATTTTTATTTTTTAAAGTATTGCCTTCTTTAAGAAAGAGTACCCAACATAAAACCAAATAGATCCAAGACTGCGCAATACGCAGTAAAAGTATAAAAGACTCATTTAAAAATCCTTTATAATATAAAGCAACAATATTTTGCAGATTGTTGGTTACTGCCTCTAAAATCTCTCTTTTTTCGGCGGCTCCAGTAAAATAAAACGGAATGTAATTAATAGCAATAATTATGGCTGGTAAAAAATGGAGTCTCTCTTTTAACGTCCAGGTACTTTTATTTCGTAGTGTTTTTTTAATATAAAAATAGCCAATAGGGGTAATTAAAAATGTAATAGGCGCAAAAGACTTATAAAGATGAGGCACATAATTCATAACCCCATACTTAATAATAAAATAGAAGCTATTAGAAATGGCAAGTAGTATAAAGTAGGTAGCTAATAATAAAAGCGAGTAAGAATTTTCTTTGTTTTTAGATATAAGAAGGTTAACCCCTGTTAATAACATAAAAAGAATACCTATAAAGTATATAATATCTACAACCATTGTCTCCTATTTTTTTTTTTGAGAGTACTAAAATTATTAAAAACAGTAAAAATTGTTTTTTTTTGATGTACCAAAATTAATGTATAAAATTTTAAAAAAAAATATAATTACAACATTATGAAAAAATCGTACTACTTTTTAATTGTTTTTTTACTAAGCATTAACATCTATGCACAAGGTATTGCCATACAAGGTATTGCCAGAGATAATACTAATTCTGCAATAATGAATAAAGATTTAAACTTTGATTTTAGAATTTTAGATAATCAAGATGCAGTATTATACAGAGAAGAACAACAAATAAAAACCGATAATTTTGGATTATTTACTCACGTAGTAAGCACAGGAACAGCCCAAGATGGTACTGTTTTTAAAGATATTAACTTTAGCTTAGATGGTTTACAATTGGTGGTTTGGATAGAGTACCTTGGAAATAATGTAAAAGTATACGAGCAACCATTTCATTATACACCTTATGCACATTTTGCAAAGAAAGCAGGTAATGGCGTGCCTCCAGGTACTATTGTTGCTTTTTTAGGGGAAGATGATGAAATACCTACAGGCTGGGTAAAATGTATGGGGCAAAACATTTCTTCCGGTGATGAATATGCAGCTCTTAGAGCTGTAATTGGGTCTACCTTACCCGATTTAAGAGGGCGTTATTTAAAAGGAAATGCACGTGGTAATGATATCCCTGAAGATAAAATAGTACATAATACCGCAATTGGTGGGTACCAAAACCAATCCCTCTTAGAGCATGCACATGATGTAGATTTCTTAACTACAAGTAATGGTAATCATGCACACCAATTACGTATAGATACAAGTCATAATGTGGTTGATGATAATAGAACTAGTAATGTACAAGCATTTAGAGCGTCCCATAAAATTGGTGGACAATTATCGTGGTGGGATCAGACAAACTTTACTGATCGAATAAATGGAAATGAGTTAAGTAGTTTTAATCCTATAGTAGCAAATGGTAACCATCAGCACCGTATACAGGATAATACTAAAAATGCTGGAAATGAAGAAATTAGACCTTGGACAGTAGTTATCAACTATATTGTAAAATTGTAAAAATTAAAAACTCATCCTATGCTTAAAAAAATACTATTTTTTGTGGTAGTTCTCTGTGGCTTTAGGCTTCAAGCACAAACAACGCAAAGTGAAAATCAATTTTTTGCTGGTTCTGGTGCTGCACAAGAGTTACAACACCCAGAAAACCTTAACATAAGTTTACAAATTGGGGGTGCATTAAGTTTTTATACCAATACAGAAACCAACAATAAACATTCATTAGCTTTTCCATACCCAATTTTCTATATATCCAATACATTTGTTACAGGGAAAACAATTATTTCTAAAGGCTTCTATTCAGATGTAATAAAATTAAATTGGGAAATTGGGGCCAACCAAGATAATATAGACAATATTCAAATTTTAAGAAAAGAGTTGGGAGGTACTGATCCTTTTGTATTAATTAGTACACTTGCTAAAGATGTATATGAATACAATGATACCCAAACAGAGGCTGGTAAATTATATGAATATAAAGTAAATGCTGTCGGGATAAGTGCTACAGAAGAAGAATTTTTAACTTACGTTCAAGGGGTTGGTTTTAGAAACCCTACGGCTACGGTTTCTGGGAGTGTAAATTACGAAGGGGGTAATCCCGTAAAAGACGTTACTGTATTTGCAGAGGCTGTGGGTGCAGAAAATACAGGAGCTGGTAAAAGCATTGCCTTTAAAAATACCTCAGCTACTACAGGATCTTTAAGAACAAAAATACATGCAGATGCCATTACTTTACAAGCATGGATAAATTTTAAAGCAGCCGATGATTCACCTACAATCTTTAATATAACAACAGATGAAGGGAATAATTTTAAGATAATTTCTAAAATTACACTACAAAAAAATTATGTTGCAGATATTTTATACAACAATACTCAATTAGTAAAATTAAAACTAGAAAATGCAATACCTACAGGAGAAATAGATGCTTTTGGGAATGACATCTATAAAAATATCACAGATTTTAATGAACTTGAGTTTTATCATTTCTCATTAGTTTTAGAAAAAAATAAAACTCCAATAATTTATATTAACGGAAGACCTATAACCTCTGAGGCTATTTTAGCTTTTAATACCTTAGAAAACGAAATAATACCCGATCTTTCTGAAAGTATTTTTAATAATTATAATCCATTAGAAACAGATAAACTTGTAAAACTTGATATTTGTAACAATTGCCAGGATAATAATTTAGACGAAATTCGAGTTTGGGAAAAAGCTCTAGCGGCTTCAGAAATCCGAAGAGATTTTAGACGTTATTTAAGTGGTGGTGAAAAAGATCTTAAAATCTATTTAAGAGCCGATGAAGGGGTAGGTAATGTATTGTACGATTTGTCTAAAGCAGGTTTTATTTTCAATCAAAACCATGCCACAATAATTAATAACGGTGGTAGCTTTAGTTTTAGCAACAAAGTACCAAAAAGAAGTCAATTAGGGGTTTTTGGGGTTACAGACAAAAATGGTAGTTACATTATTGCAGGTATACCATACACAGGTAATGGTGAAAGTTTTGAAATTACCCCATCTTTAGGGGTACATGAGTTTAGCCCAGTTACCCAAACTCTATTTTTAGGGAAAGATGAACCTGTAGTAAACCAAGTAGATTTTACAGATGTTTCTTCATTTGCATTTAGAGGTAAGGTGGTGTACAATGTACAAGGTGTTTTTAACCCTTTAGAACAAACAGATCCTAGTACTTTAAGAGATTCTGAAAATTACAACCAATACTTAAATAATGGAGTACCTATAAACAAAGGACGCTTTTATTACGAAGGAGGCACAAAAAACCCAGAAACTGGTTTTTATGAAGGAGGAGCTTTAAAGGAATACCCAGTAGTAGAAGTAGAAGGAGCCAACATATATATTGATGGCAATCTTGTGTTTGATGAAGACAATCAACCTGTGGTAACAGATGCAGAGGGTAAATTTAAAATAGCTGTACCTATAGGGAATCATAAGGTAGAAGTAAAAAAAGAAGGCCATGTATTTGCATTAAACGGTCGTTTTCCAGAAACAGGCACCTTTGAGTTCTTCGAAGATCAAATAGAAACCCGTTGGTTTATAGATACTACACGAGTTTCTTTAGTAGGTAGAGTGGTTGGGGGTAAAAAAGAATTTGAAAAGCCCATTGGCTTTGGGTTTGATGGCGCGTTTACCCATAAAAACTTTGAAGATACTACAGAAGAAACGACTGAAACCATTTCATCGAACAACAATATTGGGGTAGCACAAATTACTTTTAAAGGAGATTTGAATTCTCCTAGTTTAGATAAAATTATAGCGACTAATTCAGTAACAGGAGAGTATCAAGTAGATTTGATTCCTTACCAATATAGCATACAACAATCTGGGATAAGTATTGCTAGTAATACAGATATTTCATTATTAACGGCTACAGAAACCTTAGATTTACGTGAGGTACCTGCGTTAGAAACTACAACTCATACTACAGAAGACGGTACAGAATTAGAATCAGATCCGTATCATTATGTAAAGAACTTTCGCTACAATTCTCCGGTTAGTTTTAGGTTTTTACGTCAAACGCATGAAAATAACATTACCGTTGGCGAGCAAACTTACGACATAAGTGGGTTAGAGGTGCCTATTTACATCCAAAAGAAAAAATACGATGTATTTTTTGAAGCATCTCAAAACTATGTAAATAAAGATGGAGAAGAAGAGGTGGTGACCCAAGAATTTTTTACTGAGGGTGAATTGAAAATAACCAATAATATGGCTTATGAAGGTTCAGAAACAGTTAGCTTAGAAAAAAACAATACAGAATACAAGTATACATTCATGGCAGGAAAGCCCAATATAACCCTTGCAGAGGGTTTTGAAAAAGCAATTTCATCTGTACAGTATAAGATTGATGGGCAAGATGCGTTAAATTTACCTGAAAACACTTTGTTTAAAAACAAAGGAATCATTAAAGGAGGTGTTGGTGCTGAAGGTACTACCTTTTCTACAGTGGCGCCAGAAGTACCCGACATTATTTTAAGAGATCCTCCAGGATCCAATAGTTTTGCTACCATAGAAAAAGGGACTTCCATTTCTTTTGAAAAAACATATAGCAATACTATCAGTGGCTCAGTAGGTGGAGGTTTGTTCATATCAGTAGGTAACACAATAGATATATCAGCAGGTGGTATTGGTTTTTTAATGTCTACAGAAACTGATATTGTTTCCGAGACTGAAATGAATATGAGTTTAAGTGCAGAAAACACTAAAGAAAACGCTGTTTCAAATACTTATACCTTTAACCAAACCATTTCTACGAGTGATGATCCTGATTATGTAGGGTCAGATGGCGATTTATATATAGGGAATTCTAAAAACGTTTATTATGGTCTTATTAATAACATGATTGTAAGTGATTCTGTTCTAGTAGATAATAATAATAATGAGATAGCTAATATAGAAATAAGTGTACCAACCGAAGATGATAGTATTAAGACATTATATATTTCTACAATTAAAGATGTTCTAATTGCAGAAGAACCGACTGAAACTTTCTTTACCTATTCACAGAAGCATATCATTGAAAAATTAATTCCAGATTTAGAGTCTTTAGCGGCTAATCTGGCTGCTGGTAATCCACCAAGCGAAACAGAGGAATATCAAGCACCTGTTTTTTATACAAAGCAAGCTAATTTATGGCGTAGGGTAATTCAGAATAATGAAAAGATGAAGTACGATGCCTTAACAGATAAAAATGCACTAAAACAATCTGTATTGTCAAAGGTTTCTGGTAAATACGGTAATTTAGAAAATGATCTTAACATACTTATTCAAGAAAATTTCTTTTCTAACAAATCTTTTGATGCTGGTGTTGGTGAGTTTACTAATAGTGTAACTACTTCTTCTATAAGTTCAAGTTCTGTAGATTTTACAATAGATGTAAGTTCAGAGTTTAGGCAGACCTCTGGAATGTTTATTAATAGCAATGGTATTAGCGTAACTAACACTAAATCTGTTGGTTATTCTGAATCAGATTCCACAAATAGTGCAGAAGAACTCACCACTAATATTTCATATACGTTTAAAGACAATGACGATGCCAATTTTTTAAGTGTCGATGTCATTAATGCTTTTGATGGTAATGGTCCTGTTTTTGTTACTAAAGGAGGTGCTACGTCTTGTCCTTACGAGGGAGAAACCACCTCTATTTTCTTTAAGAATCAAGATTTTGATGCAGCTGTTGTTGGCGAAGGAGGCGAGAGTTTATCTGTCGCTACAAATAATGTATACACATCAGAAATTACGGTAGAAAAAGCTTTGCTGTCTAATGTTCCAGAGAGTGATGCTGCTATTTTTACTTTGTATTTAAAAAATAATAGTGAAACCCAAACGGATTTAGAGTTTGGTTTACATGTAGATGCCACCAGTTTAAATGGCTTGTCTTCTAATATTAGGTCATCTGGGGTGAATGTTTTTTTACCCTTTAATGAAACGATAGAGTTTCCTTTTGAACTTAGAAAAACTTCATCTTCTAGTGTGTACAATTACGAAAATATTAGAGTTTTCTTAAAAAGTCCTTGTGACCAAATAGATAGCTATCAAGATTATGTAGATGTATCTGTAGAGTTTAAGAAATCGTGTTCCAAAGTGGCACTTTCAGCGCCACAGAACAACTGGGTTTTTAACATCAACGAAGCTTATTCTGTAGATATAGAGGGTAATCGCACCATAAACAAACTACCAATAAGCTTTACCGATTTTAATACCGATTTTGCAGGTTTTCGTAAAATAGAGTTGCAATATAGAAATGCAAGTGCTTCTACTTGGTCTAAATTTGCTACGTATTACGGTTCTGAAGAATTAAAAGATACAGCAGGCGATCTAGAAGGGTTTGTAATAGGAACATCTGATGCTGAGTTTACCTACAATTGGGATATTGTAGGAGAAAACATTCCTGATGGCGATTATGAATTTAGAGCTATTTCTTATTGTACCGATAACATTACCAATGAGTCTGCCATAGTAAGCGGAACCATTAACCTAAATGCGCCTGTAGTTTTTGGAACACCAAAACCAACCGATGGTATTTTAGATGTAGGCGAAGATATTTCAGTTCGTTTTAACGAAGATATCTTTGAGCGAATCACCACCACTATAGATGTTGTAGGGTTAAAAAACCAACAAGAAATAGACCACAGTGTGTCTGTACAATTGGATGGTTCTAGCCGTAAAATAGAATTGCCCAACCAACGTTTAAGCAATCATTCTTTTGCTTTACAATTTTGGTTTAACAATGCCACTACAGGTGTTGGAACCTTAGTATCTCAAGAAAACGGAATAGAAATTGGAATCGATGGCAATCATCTAGATTTTTCTGTAGGCGGTAAAACCGTTTCTACCAAGACCAGAAACACTCCTTTAAATGCCTCGCAATATAATTTTTATTCTTTTGTATATCAAGATGGTACAGATCCACAGCTTTTAATTATAGAGAATGGTGAAATACTAGAAAATCTAACTTTAGAGAACCCTCTAGACATTAACACCAGTAGTTCATTATTTATTGGAGGCCAAAATGTAAAGGGGAATATACATGATGTACGTATGTGGGCAAAATCGTTTACAAGAGCTCAAGCCACAGTAGCCAAAGACCTTACCTTAACAGGAAGAGAGCTTAATTTACTAGGATATTGGAAACTAGACGAAGGGCATGGAAGTACAGGCTTAGACAAAGCCAAACGAAAAAATGCGATAGTAGCTTTAGATTGGGCTATTTTTCCAAAAGGAACAGGGTATGCTTTTGAGAATAACGAATACCTGAGTTTAAATAGTGTTGGTTTTATACAACCCACAGATCAAGAAGATGTAACACTTTCATTTTGGATAAAGCCAAGTGCCACAAGCTCTGGGACTATTTTTTCTAACGGAAAAGGAGACGATTCAGAGCCTGTATTAACCAACGGCTATAGAAACAAATGGGCTATAAATATGGAAACAGATGGCCATTTGGTATTGGTTACAGAAAATAAGACCTATCCAATAACTAGCAATGTATTAGCATCAGACAAATGGAGTCATATAGCACTTACTCTACGAAGAGGAGCTTCTTTAAACGCTTTTGTAAACGGTAAACAAGAGGTTTCTGTAAATGCCGCTACTATTGGAGGTTTTACAGGAAATAAAATACTAGTAGGAGCTCGTTTGTTCGAGGATCTTTCAGGAAATGTAACGATAGACAATCATTTTACAGGCATACTGGATGAGTTGCGCTTTTGGAATACCGCACGAAGTATAGATCAAATACAAAGAGATCGTTATTTTGAGATAGATAAAGAAAGTACAGGGTTGTTGTTGTATATGGATTTTAATGAAGATACTACCAATAGAGATAAAGGACCAGCGTATCATCATGCAGATATCAACCTAACAACAGGTACTACCTTTTCAGTATTAAGTACTGGGGCTTCTCAGAATTACAAAGAAGATTCACCGCCTATAAAGCCACCGTTAAAACTAACCAATATCCCATTTAACACGGTAATTAACGGCGATGAGATGATTATAGAGCCCAATTTAACCGAAGAAGAATGGCGATTGTTTGAAGGAGAGGTTATTACCTTTACAGTAGCACGATTGTCGGACATGCATTTTAATACCCAACTATCACCCGTTACTTGGTCTGTTTTAGTAAACCAACAAGAATTAGAATGGTTTACAGAAGACAATACCAAAGAAGTTGTCGCTCAAAAAACAGCAGGAGATCCGTATTCATTTACGATGGATTTAATCAACGTAGGGAATAGCAACCAGCCATTTACCATTTCTGGAGTTCCCACATGGATGCAGGCAGAAGTGACCTCTGGGAGCATAAGTCCCAATTCAACAAGGCAAATTACTTTTACCGTCGATGCAGATTTGGCGATGGGTTCTTATGCTTCAGAAATTTTCTTAGAAACAGCATCTACATACAACGATCGTTTATCGTTTAGTTTAAGAGTTTTGGCAGATGCACCAGATTGGTCTGTAAATGCCGCCGCGTATTCTAATAGTATGAATGTTATTGGAAAGATTCAATTAGATGGGGTGTTCTCTAGAGATCAATACACCAAAGTAGGTGCGTTTGTAAATAACCAGCCAAGGGGAGAGGCATATTTGGTTTACGATTCTTTTTACGATACTTATTTTGCCTACCTCACTATTTATAGCAATGCGGCTACTGCAAATTTAGGAGAGCAAGTTACCTTTAAAATATGGGATGCCATCAATGGAAAAACATTGGTAGCAGCCATAGACAATACTGCTGCAATTAATTTATTATCTAATGAGGTTTTAGGAAGTAATTCCAACCCTAAAATATTTTCAGCCACCAATTTATCAGAACAAAATCTTCCTTTAAATGAAGGCTGGTCTTGGGTTTCCTTTTTTGTAGATGATGAACGATTAGGAACTATAAGCGAGGAGTTGTTTAGTACACTAACGCTTGAAGATGGAGATGTGATAAAGTCGCAAAGTAAATTTTTAATACGAGAAGGCGAGTTCTGGGAGGGTAATATAGAAGCCTTAGAGGCCGAAAAAATGTATAAAGTTAAAATGGCAAATAGCAATACGCTACCATTAAAAGGACCAGAAATAGATTCGAATACTTATACAGTAAGCATTTTTGGTAAGGCAGATGAAAACGACACCCCAAAATGGAACTGGTTGCCTTACCCAATACATAGAAATGTTGCGCTAGTAGAAGCGTTGGCTTTTTATAACCCCACAGATGGCGATGTAATTAAAGATCAGTTTAATTTTGCTATCTATAACGAAAGTTCGGGTTGGCGTGGTACCCTTAATTATCTAGAACCGGGTCATGGGTATATGCTAAAATCTAGTACTACACAAACCTTTAATTACCCTAATTCTCAGATATTACAGAAAACAGCAAATAAGAAAACGATTGTAGCAAGTAAAAACGATTATGAAGCAGGTTTTGCACAATACAGTAGTAATATGAATATTGTAGCAGAAGTAATAGCGGATACGGATTTTAATAAAGTTCATGTATACGATACGAATAATGTATTACGTGGTCTTGCAGAGATTACAACCATTAATGATAAAAAGTATAGTTTTATTACTGCGTTCAGTAACACTGTAGAGACCTTAAAGTTTGTATTGGTAAACGATTACGAAGCATTAGATATCAACACCAAATTTACCTTTAAAGACAATGAGGTTTTAGGAGATTTTGATACCCCATTACAATTGTCTGCAAACGCTTTAGATACTGAAACGATGGAGTTAACAAACACCACGTTGTATCCAAACCCATTTACCAATACTATATTTATAGATTTATCTAGCCAAACAGGAGCAACTTCTAAAGTAGAAGTATTTAATGCGATTGGTGTAAAGGTTCTAACAAAAAAAGTATCAGTTGTACAGAAGCTAGAATTAAATACCACAAATTTACCACAAGGTGTTTATCTAATCCGTTTATCTGACACATCTGGGAAATTTGCGATTAAGAAAATGATTAAAGAGTAATTTATGCTAAGATATTTACTAGTATTCTTTATAGGTATTTGTTGTACAAAAGCTTGGGCACAACCCCCAAATTGGGATTTAGATGTAACCAATTATCAATTTAGTATGACCCTTACAGGCTCTTTAAATATCAACGGTGCAACTTTATCATCTACAAATGATAAAGTTGCTGCCTTTGTAAATGGCGAACTTAGAGGTGTTGCTAGCGTGAGTTATGTGAATAATGCACAAAAGTACGTGGTATTTTTATCTATCTACGCAAATGCAAATGAAGAAGAGATTAATTTTAAAATTTATAATAGTGCTACAGATACAGTAGTAGAAGTAGATAAAACCATAATTTTTCAAATTGATGATAATTTAGGAAGCGTTTTTCAGGCTATAAGTATTGCGCAACCAGCTTTACAAAGTAGTGCTAATTTTACTAGTTTTCTCTAAATGGTGTGCAAGAAAAATCTGTAATTATATCTGAAAATAGCATTGCTATTGTAGTTCCAGAAAACACCATAACTACCAATTTGATTGCAAATTTTACGGTAAGTGATCGTGCAAGTGTTTTTATAGATAACGTTTTACAAACTACAGGGGTATCTTCACAAAACTATACATCTCCATTAGTTTTTCAAGTATTATCTGAAGATGAAAGTACGTTAAAAGAATATGTGGTTACTGTAGAAAAAGAAGTGCTTATCTCTAACTTAAATGTAGAATTGTCTTCATCTTCTTTTTTAATTGCTCAAAACCCGATAACCATTACCCTAACAACTACCGAAGAAGTAATAGACATTAATTACGAAGACTTTATTTTAGAAAATGCTGCTATACAGTCCATTACTAAAAATGATGCAACCAATTATACGTTACAATTAGTAGCGTTACAAGATGGTTTTTTAACGATAAAAATGCCTGTAGATGTTATCAAAAGCTTGCAAGATATTCCCAATAATGCTTCTAATATTTTGCAATTTACTTATGACAATTCCAAACCTTATTTGGTTTCTATTTTAAAAAAACAGCCCAATACGACCATAACAAACGCAAATACTGTAGTGTTTACAGCTACATTTAACAAAGCTGTGCAAAATGTAACTCCAGAAAGTTTCCAAACAGTTGCTGGGGGTGTTATTGCAGTAGAAAAGGTTACAGATACAATATATACACTAACTGTTTCTAGTTTAGTAGATTACAATGGGTTGGTTTCTGTAACGTTAAACCCAGATCATTCCATAAAAGATAATTTTGGAAACCTATTAAGAACAGCTATTTTTAAAAACTATTAATATGAAAAAGACATACTTATATGTTCTGTTTATAGTTTATTTTTCTTTTCTTGGCACCAAAGTAAGTGCACAAAATCCAAACTGGTCGATTAATCCGTCCAACTATCAATTTAGTGCCACCTATACTACTTTTTTAACGGTCTCAGGAACCAATTTAAACAAGACCAACGACCAAGTTGCCGCTTTTGTAAATGGTGAGATTAGGGGTGTAGGTAATTTAGTATATGTAGCTTCGTCAGATAAATTTGTAGCCTTTTTAACAGTCTATGCCAATACCTCTGGAGAAACTATTAATTTTAAAATATACGATAGTTCTGCAAATACAGTTTATACTGCCATACAAACAGATATTTTTGTCATAGATGCCACTAAAGGAAGTGTTTTTCAATCTTATGCTATTTCCAATACAACCCTAGACGATAGAAGTATTTTAGCTGATGTAAATTTTCAAGGGATTACTGCAGTTACAAAAATAACATCGAGTTCAAAAAACAACAATTTAGTAGATACTTTTTCTTTTGTATTACCACCAACTACAGATTTAAGTACATTGGTTGCAGATTTAAGTATACCTTTTAATGCAAAGGCTTTTGTATTAGGGCAAAGACAAGTATCAGGTGTAAATACCTTAGATTTTACAGATACTGTTGTTTATCAAATTTTATCAGAAGATGAAAGCAATAGAAAGGACTATTTTATTAATGTTGCACTGGCGCAAAACAATACAACTACAGGAGTAAGTATTTCAAGTAATTCTACTACAAAAGACTACTTAAAAGAAATAGAGGTAGAATTCTCGAACCCTATAATAGGTTTAGAAAGAGACGATTTTGAGTTAAAAAATGCAGTTATTTCTAAATTTATTGAAGTAGATGCTAAGAACTTTATTATAGAAATTAGTGCAATTACAGAGGGTACATTCTCTATTTTTCTAAAACCAGATAGTGTTGTAGATGCAGATAATATTACCAATACTGTTTCTAATACCTTAGAATTTATTAGTGATACAACGCCACCAATGCTTACCCTTGCAGAATTAAAATTTGAGGGTAATGATACGTATTTTGAGTTGACCTTTAATGAAGAAGTGTATAATGTAGATTTGTCAGATTTTCAATTAACAGGAATGCTCAAAAACAAGTACTTAATAACTACAGGCCAATTAGGATATTTTTCTACACCAATATCTCAAAGAACTGCTACAACTTATAGAATAAATGTAATAAGGGTTGCTAATGATGAAAGTGAGGGAAGTTTATTCTTAAAAGTAAAATCAGATTCAGATATCGAAGATTTAATGGGGAATTCAATTTTACCACAAGAAACGTTTGCTTTTTTCTTAGATAAGCAAACATTATCTACAAAAACATATGCTTTAGACTCACTATTTTCTATATACCCAAATCCTGTAAAAGATCTTATTTTTATAACATACCCCAATGAGGTATATGTAAAGTCTATTGTTCTTTACAATGTAAGTGGTAAAAAAATATTTAAAACAAAAACAGCGCTTAAAAAGTTTTCAGTTGCTAATTTAAGTAATGGGCTTTATTTTGTAAAAATGATGACAGATAAAGGTGTGGTTTTAAAGAAGTTTATAAAGAATAATTAGGTGGTATAAATTATTCTTATGAGCATCTAAAAAATAGACAAAAGGTCCATAATATAATCTTAATGCTTTACTATAGGGTGTTTTGAAGCACATACTTTTCAATTAAATATTATTAAGATTCTTTCAATTGTGTAGATTAAGTAAAACTATTTGTATAACCAACAATGCTTTGCAACTTTCATAAACTTAAAATTAAACAATCAATTTTTAACAGGTGGGTATACGAGGTTAACTCACAAAGCCAATACAGCAATGTAGGTAGTTCATTAGAAGTCTTGTTAAAGTATCAATTTTAAATTAAGAAAAAAGAGAGAGTTAAAGCTAGTGACGTCCTGAAATAGCGTTACAGAATTAATAATTTAAAGGTTGTGATTTTATATCACTGCCTTTTTTGCTTTTATAGGTACTAAACCAAAAAGTGTGTAAGTAAAGTTATTCTGAAATTTTTATAGTGTAGGCTTAACAATCTATTTTATACAAAAAGGACCGCTTATCTTCGGGGTCTCTCACTCTATTAATTAATTCAGGTTTGTAATTATTAATTTCTTTAATTAAAGAAGATCTTTTGGCTTTTTGTTTTTCATACTTTAAATGCTGTATGTCAAATATCTCATCTAAATCATTTTTTGTCAAATAATGATCATTTATTTTTTTGTTGTGTATTAATTTCTTAATAATGCTATTGTACTCTTTAAATTCCTCTTTTTTCTTAAAACGATAAATTGTATAAAAATAAATTAGCATAAAAATTATAACTGTAATAATTAAAGGCAAATAAATGTTTGTCGATTTTTTAAACTCTGGTCCTATAACAGGGCTGTTAAAATTAAAATTTTTTGGAGTAATGTAAATTCTTGGTGTCCATGAAGATAAATCTTGTTCAAATTTAACAGCATTTCTAAACATATTTGTCATATCCGTAACTTTACTTACATCCCACATGCTTATATCTTGATTAAATTTAATGGCTTCAGCAAACATACCACCCATTAATTTTACATTAGAAACATCCCAATTAGATAAAGGTTTATTAAAATCCAAAGCATTATCAAACATCCCACTCAAATTAGAAGCACTAGAAACATCCCAAGTATTAATGTCTTTATTAAAAAAACTTTCAAAAAACATACCATTAAATAGTATGCCTTTACTAACATTCCATTTAGATAAGTCTGAATTAAAATTTTTTGTACCATGAAACATGTCGTTAAAAAATTCTACATTTTCAGTATTCCAATTACTAATATCTCCATTAAATTCTTCGCAAAATCCAAACATCCAACTCATACTGGTAACATTAGAAACATCCCAATGACTTATATTGTCGTTAAATTTTTTATTTTTATAAAAAAGATAGCTCATGTCGGTTACATAAGTAGTAACAACATTTTCTAAAGACTCGTTGTTTTTTACTAATTCTTTTAATAGATCGTTGTCAACTATTAAGTAGGAAGTATTGTTAAAAGTATAAGTTTCTCCAACTTTAGCAGCTTCATTACATTTTATAGTAATTCCGTTCTTATCTAAAAAAACTTTTGGTGAAATTTGTGCAAAAAGAGTTAAAATTAAAAGTAGTTGTTTAAAAATCATTGTTTTTTTTACTAAAATATTAATTTAGATGATTTAGAGGCGAACATTTAGTGTTTTATTTTGGTTTTTTTAGTTGTAAACCAATTTAACCTAAATAAAAAAAGATTTTAATATAGTTTAATTGCCTTTTTGAATTAAGAAGATTTTAGATACCAAGTTTATTATGCTATTTAATAAGTTAGGCATATTAGCCTTATACTTTTATTTTTAGAATTATTGTAAAGGGACTTGATAATAAGTGTTTTAAAACATAAAATATACCTTTTAAATGTTGGCAGTAGAAAATAATTTTATTAGAATAACATACAAGCACAATTAAAAAAAACATAAATACATGCTAAAAAAAATATAGGATAATACGATGTCGCATATTTTTTTAATAGCATCTCTATGTAGCTCTTAGTTTTACATATCATTTCTATGTAATAAAAATATAATTTAAAACTAGTTTGGTTATCATTGGTTTAAATACTTAAAATACTTTTTTAAAAACTTATAAATCTTTTAAAAATTTAAATTTACAAATATGTTATGAATGATGTCCTAAATTAGTTATTAATTAAATTATAATCAAAAAAGAAAGTTCTGTTAAATATATTACGAATTTAAAAAGATAGTGAAAAAGAGACGTAGATGTTTAAACTCTACAAATTAAGAAGCCCTTTACTTTAATGTAAAGGGTTTTTTGTTTAAGTTAATTAAGAGTCTTTAAGAGGTGTGTTTTTTTCCTAAAGGATACAATTCTTGTTGTATAAAACCTTTTGGAAAATCTTCATCACCAAAAAAACCTAGCTCTATATCTCTACCAGAATGTGGTATGTAATTGGTTTTAAAGAGGTAATCCCAAATACTTAAGGTTAATCCGAAATTTACGCCATACTTGTGTTCTTCAGGCAATTCTTTTGCATGATGCCAAATGTGCATTTTTGGGTTGTTAAAAATGTATTTAAACCAACCATAATCCCAATTAATATTGGCATGATTTAAGTGGCCAATTGCAATATTAAAAAAATGTACAAAAGCCACATCTTGAGCAGAAAAACCACCAATAATTGCCAATGGAATGTATCGTAGAGAATTGTAAACTACAGGTTCCATCCAATGATAGCGCAAATGTGCTGCAAACCCCATTTGTTTTACAGAGTGATGCACTTTGTGGAAATTCCATAGAAATTCTGATCTGTGTAGCAATCGATGTGTCCACCATTGTACAAAATCTACCACAATAAAAAAGATAAAAATTCTTACAACAAAAGGGAGTTTGTTAATTTCTAACAATTGAAAACTAGAGACAGATAAACCTACAACGCTTAAAATGTCATTAAAAATTGCTGCAGTGGTGTTAGATAATGCCATCAACACAAATAGGTTTAATAAAAAGAAATTAAAAAACATGTAAAATGTGTCTAACCAAAAATCTTTTCTGAACAATGACTGATTTTTTCGCCAAGGAAAAATAGCTTCTAATCCCCAAACTAGCAATGAAATCAAAATTAATCCATAGAAATAATTTTCCCAATTCAGCTCCATCAAAACAGATTGTTTTATGTAGTTCCAATAATTAGCATATGAGCTTTTTATGATGTCTATGTATTTGTTCATGGCGTTACAAAAATAATAAGATTAAGGTTAAAAACCTACTTACTTTTTTATATTCAAACTCGAATAATAAATCCCTTCTTTATTCATAAAAGAACTATCTTTTCTATTTAACTCTAAAGGTTTTCCATAAAAGTCTGTAGCTTCTAACCCCAGTTCTTTAAAAATACATACAGTGGCAGCATAATCCCAAATAGAGCCCCCACCTTTTTCTTTTTTGGGAAGTTTTAAAAAGAGAGCTGGTGCATGTTCTGCTACTAAAATGGCATTTAACACAGCGCCTGCCCCTGAAATTTCTTGAAAATATGTAAGTTTTAATGAAGCCATTTTATCATCTAAAACAGCTAGAATTTTACTTTTGTTGGGTGTATCTGCTAATTTTTTGTCAGTTACATAGGTCAAGTACTTGTTGTTAGCGGTTACTTTCCAAGGTTGTCCGTTTTTAAAAGCGCCTTTGCCTTTTGTAGCCGAATACAAATTTCCTGTATTTGGATTATAAACCACACCTATTTGTGGGGTTCCATTTTTATCAACCAAAGCAATTGCCACAGAAAAGCCTGGTGTTTTATTGATAAACGCCAAGGTGCCATCCATAGGATCTATACACCAGAAATAACCTTTCTCAAACCGGCTTCCATCATCTTGAGTTTCTTCAGAAAGTAATGCAATATCAAAATTCTTACAAGTGGGTTTTAGGTGTTTTAGAATCATTTTTTCGCAAGCAATATCTACTTTGGTAACCACTTGAGATGCATAGGTATTGCCACCTTCTTTATGCGCTACAATTACATCCTCACGCATTGCTTTCTTAATGATTTTTCCAGCAGCTAAAGCTGCTTTTATAGCAATGTTAGTAAGGTGTTGTATATCCATTTTATAAATTTTTAATCACTTGTTGGGTTATGCGTTCGCTGTAAGAATTAATTTTCCAATGTCCAGGACTCCATCCTTTTAAAAAACGATGAAAATCTGCCCAAGCTACATGATATAATGCTCGCCATTCTTTTTCTAGAGCTTCGTTTTTATCACCTAATGCATTGTGCAAATATGTAAAATAGGTATCTAAAATTTTGTTTTCTAAGCGTTCACATTCTTTTTCTGGTAAACAACTTCCAATAAAATACGCAACATCTTTTATGCCACAACCACCGCCTACATACTGAAAATCTACTCCAGCTACTTTTCCATACTCAGAAAAGCAAAAGTTGGCTAATTTTGCATCTCCATGCAAAAAGGTTTTGTATGTGCAATTATTCAACTTTTTATCAATTTTTGAAGCCGCATTTTTTAAAGAATTATCTTCTAAAGCTTGCAATTCTTGTGGTCTTGTTTTTAAATGCCAATAGGTGCCAATGTCCCAAATATTTTTTGGAACTTCACCCAGATAACTTGCATGGAATTTTGCCAACCATTCTAGACATGCCTCAACTTCTTGCCAATTGACATTTTGTTTTCGCATCGAAAAACTAGCTGCGTTTAAATCTTCCAAAATAATGAGCACTTCATCATCTTTTTGGGTAACTCCATAACATTTTGGCAAACGCGCTAAGCTTTTACTGCTATAATTTTGATACCAAAAAGTCTCTACTTGATACGATTTTAGTTTTCTTAAATGTCCAATTTCGCTACTCCACCCTTTGGGATATGTATTTTGTTTAGGTAATTGTACGTTTTTAATCACCACACTTTTTATATCACCACCATGTAAAGTAATGCGTTTAATGTTGCCATAACCACTCCAAAGCGATTGAATAATCTCTTTTTCTTGTAAGGAAGTTGCTCCTGTTTTTTGTAGAATTATGGATTTGAAATGGTTGTTCATATAATATGTAATCTAGACCCTTCAGGTTTTTAAAACCTGAAGGGTCTTTTTCTAATTTATGCTAAAAATACTATTTTAAGTAGATTTATTAGGTTTGAAAATTGTAAGAATTTTATAAAAAGCTTTCAAAAAAAACCTATTGCTTTTTTTACATAGAATTGGCGCCTTTTTTTTGTTGAATAACGGATTTAAAATGGTTGTTGATATAATATGTAATTTAGACCTTTCAGGTTTTGAAAACCTAAGAGTCTTGCATAGCTTTATAGTATTTCGATAACTCCCTTAAACAAGGTAATCATTTTAGGTTCTGCTTCACCAGCAATGGCAATAATTTCTGCAATATCTACAGGTTGTAAATTTTTTGGATCGCACTCATCTGTTAATACAGAAATTGCGGCACAAGGCAAATTGAGTTGTTTGGCAACAATAACTTCGGGTACAGTGCTCATGCCTACAGCATCGGTTTCTAAAATTTGCAGCATTCTGTATTCTGCTCTAGTTTCTAGTTGTGGTCCTAATACACTTGCATAAACTCCTAAATGTAACTGAATGTTGTTTTGTTTTGCTACCTCTATCATTTTTGAATTGATCTTCTCAGAATAAGGCGCTAACATATCTGCAAAAATATTTCCAAAATCTTTGGCCTCTTTAAATGCTAAAGGTGATGCTCCTTGTAAATTAATATGATCTTCAATCAGCATTAAATCGCCTTTTTTATAATCTAAATTGATGGCACCAGCAGCGTTAGAGATTAGTAAATTTTGGATTCCTAAACCATGCATTGTTCTAATTCCGTAGGTTACCTTCCAAGCATTATAGCCTTCGTATAAATGAAAACGACCCGACATTACCACTACTTTTTTGCCAGATAATTCTCCGTAAATTAATTTACCTGAATGAAATTCAACAGTTGCTTCTGGAAAATGAGGGATATCTGCATATAAAATTTCTTTTTCAATAGCTATTTCATCCACTAACTTCCCTAAACCTGTACCTAAAACAATGCCTATTTCTGGGTTGGTAATTCCGTTTGTTTTTAAAAATTGAGTGGTTTCTTGCAGTTGTTGTTTTTTATTTATCATTACTTTAAAAAGGTTTGAAATGCAGGGTGATGTTCTATATCTTCAAATACATCTACATCATTTAATTCTTTTAACAAAAATACTTTTTTATCATTTAAATCTGCTAACGTATCTTTTCTAACAGTTTCTGTGCCCCATTTTTTGTTTTTAAAAATATTTTCTTGAAGCGAATTCATGCCTAATAAATAATAGCCTCCATCTTTTGCAGGTCCAATTACAACATCGTTTTTATCTAACTTTTCAAAAGCATTTTCTATAATTTCTGATGTTAAATCATACAAATCACTTCCAATAATCAGTACTTTTTGGTAACCTGCATTAAATCCGTTTTGAAAGGCATTTTGCATTCGTATTCCTAAATCCTCACCAAATTGTTGGTATTTTTGAAAGGTATTGGCATTCCAAATATCGTTTTCTCTAATTTTTACTGAATAGTACACAGCTTTGTCTGCACTTTTTACTTCAACAACAATGTTTTTAGTTTTTTCTAATAAAAATTTATAGATATCTAGAGCCGTTTTATCACCTACGGTTTTTGCCAAACGTGTTTTTGCTTTGCCCAATTCTGGGTTTCTGGTAAAAATCAGTAAAAGATTTCTCGACTGCGCTCGAAATGACATAAAGTTTGTAATTTTCAATTAGCAACATCCACCACCATCATAATGATAGGTACTTTCTGAAATAAAAATATCATCTCTACCTAAAGCAGCTAAAGCTCCTGCAGTTTTATCGCAAATGGCTAAGGGTTGATTTTTTAATAAAACATGACCTGCATTATCATCAAAATAATCTTCATTACCAAAATAAATGGCTGCTTTACCTGTAAAAATACAGGGGCCATCAGCAGGCATTGGATCTTTTATAGCAGCCACTTCTATTGATTCTATATAAATCAATTTGTTAGTTGGATAATTCTTTGGATCTAAAATACGGTATGGTTTTCTTGCTCTAATTTCAATAGTGCCAAAACCAGCATCGGTTAACGCTTTTACATAATCTGCAATGGATAAACTACCACTTAAACATAAAGCACGCAAGCGTTCGTCATTTCTTAATTCATCATTCATTTCCTGTTCGCAAGTAGGATCGCTCATTACCAATTTACCATGAGGCTTTAGCACTCTGTACATTTCTGCAATGGCTTTTTGTAAATCATCAGATTTAAAAATATTGAACAAACAGTTTTGAGCAGCAACATCAATAGAATTGTCTTCTACTGGTAAATTCATGGCATCTCCTTTGCGTAAATCTACAAAGTTGCTTTTAAACCAATTGTTTTGTTCTTCTGCGATTTTAAAGTTTTTACGAGACGCTTCTAGCATTTCATCCACCACATCTAAACCAATAACACCCCCTTTATTTCTGTTGAAGTAGGCAAATTGCAATAGCTCCATTCCACCACCAACACCCACATATAACATTTTTGGATTGTTGGTTAAATCTCTTGCATGCACAGTAGAACCACAACCGTAATTCATTTCTTGCATAATTCTAGGAATTTTTAACCCTGGTAATTCCCAAATAGGATTGGTGGTACAGCATAAACCAACATCTGGTGTTAAGGCTGCTTCTTTATAAACGTCTTTGGTGGTTTCTAAATAACTCATTTTATATTTTTATTTTTTACAATTGATTATAGTCAATTGCAATTTATTTTTTCAAACTTGCTGAATTTCTTCTTTTTTCTGGAAATATCTCAAAGAAAATGAGGCTTTACGCAACAGTTCCTTGACAGCTACTACCTGCACCAGCTGTACAACCATAGCAATGTTGGTTGATAATGATATTTCTATTTTGTAGCAATTCTTCGTTGTAATTGGCAATATGTTTTACTTTACTAGCTACTTTTAAATTTAGCATCTGATTAAAATCGCAATCATACAACCAACCATCCCAACTTACAGAAATGGTATTGGTACACATTACATTTTCTACAGCTGCAGGATTGTAAGCATCAACCAAAGCATACATGTAATCTTCGTAATTTTCTGATGCAATGAGATAATCTAAAAATCTACTGATTGGTAAATTGGTAATGGCAAATAAATTATGAAAATCGATATTAAAATCTTCTTTTAAGGCCTTTTTAAAATCACGTTCTAAGCCCATTTGATCTCCAGGTAAAAATGCTCCTGAAGGATTATAGACTAAATCTAATTTTAAACCAGAACCTTTTATTCCATACCCTACAGCATTCAATTCTCGTAAAGCTTTAATCGATTTATCGAAAACACCCTCACCACGCTGTTTGTCGGTTTTTCCTCGTGTCCAGTGTGGCATAGAAGAAACAACATGAATGTTGTGTTTTTTAAAGAATTGGGGTAAATCGTAATATTTTTTGTTAGCTCTAATAATGGTTAAATTAGAACGCACAATAAAATCTTTAATTCCTGCTTTTGATGCTTCTTCTACAAACCATTTGAAATTTGGGTTCATTTCTGGTGCACCACCAGTTAAATCTAAGGTATGAGCTTCTGTTTTTTTGATGACCTCCAAACATTGCTGCATGGTTTCTCTAGTCATGATTTCTTTACGATCTGGGCCTGCATCTACATGACAATGCTCACAAACCTGATTACACATATAGCCCAAATTTATTTGTAAAACCTCTAACTTTTTAGGACGGAGTGGAAATTGATTGGTTGTTGCAATTTTAGCTGCAAATGTGGGTAATTCTCCATCTGCAAAAATACCTTTTGACAGAATTTCTAGTTGACGAGAAGTATTTGCGATGTCGTTATTTCTTGCTTTTAATGATTTTTTCATTTAATTACGAATGTAGAATTATGAATTACGAAAAGAGTATTTTAACTCATAAATCGTACTTTAAAATTCATAATTAGTTATCCATCAAGTTTATTTACCTTATTCATCATTTGAACACCATGTACTAAAGTTGCACCGCTTTTTATAGCAGCACCAACATGAATGGCTTCCATCATTTGTTCTTTAGTAACGCCTCTTTGTAACGTGTCTTTTGTATAAGCATCAATACAATAAGGGCATTGTTCTGTATGGGCCACAGCTAAGGCAATTAGACTTTTTTCACGAGCGGTTAATGCGCCTTCTTCAAAGACTTTTCCATAATAATCAAAGAATTTGTTTCCAAGTTCTTCACTCCATTCAGTTATTTTACCGAACTTTCTTAAATCGGTTGCGTCATAATATGATTTTGACATAAATTGATTTTAATTTTAAAATTGAAAGATACAATTTGTTTTTAATAATTTTTGTTAAAAAGAGTCGTTTAGTTACCGTTTAAAGACCAGTCGTATTTTTTATAACTAATTTTTGCGTTAGACTTAATTTTTGTATTTGAATATATATTTAAGTAATCTATTATAGTACCGTTTTTGGTAAAATCACTTTTAAACCAATTAAATATTTCTGAAATTTGAACTTTCTTTTTATCTATTTTGTTTTTAGATGTGTCATTGATAAAAGCCTTCATCAATTTTGTTAATTTAGTTTCTACGTTATTTTCTGTAAAAGCGATATTTCCTAACTTAGGACAAGAAACGGAGGCGCAATTAAGGCCCACATGAATTTTTGGATCGAATAATTTTTCACGTAGAATTTCATGTTCAATGTAGTCTAAAGTATAAATTCTGCTACCTACTTTTGCATAAGGAATTTTCCAGGCTGTTTTGCCATCCTTTTTAATGTCTAAAATACTTTTTAGGGGATAGTTTTCTAAGATTAATTTTATCGTATAAGCGTTATAAGCATTAATCCAAAATGCTTTTTGTTTATTAGCTGACCAAGAAATTTTAGGTGTTGTTTTTTCTAAATAAGAGAAGTAAGTGTCTAATTTTGAATAATCTGATTTAAAAGATTTATAATCTACAATTCCGTCATCAGAAACATGAGCTTGTAGTAAGTTGTTAAAAATTGATGTTTGTGCATTGTTTTGTAGATATACAAAAAGTATCACAAAAACTAAACTTATTTTTTTCATATTTAATACTATTTCTGAGGGGTTAGACGCAATATTTTTTTTAATAATTACAAAAATTTCTCTAAATTTTACACACTCATTTCATTTACGTCTTGAACCTTTCCAATGAGAACTTTATCATCAATTTCTTCATTGATTGCTAAGTTGAATCTTTTTCGAAAAGCATAAACAACCAAATATAAAATTGGGGTGTCTAAAGCTGCAATTAGTATTTTAAAAATAACACCACTTAGTAAAAGGCCTAAAAAGTTTTTCCAATCGATAATTCCGAATAAACATAATAAGACTAAAACGGTTAGAGTGTCAATGATTTGAGAAGAAAAGGTTGAGAAATTATTTCGCAACCACAAGTGTTTTCCTTTCGTTAATTGTTTCCAAAAATGATAAATTCTAATATCTATAAATTGGGCAAACAAATACGCCATCATCGAAGCGAAAACTGCTAAAGGGGCTGCACCAAACACATTGACAAAAATACTGTCATTTACAGGAGACCAAGATGTAGCTGGTACTTCTTTAGAAACATAGATAATGATTAGCGAGAAAAAGGAAGCAAAAATTCCTGCAATAACCACCTCATTTGCTTTTCGTTTTCCATAAATTTCTGATAAAATATCGGTAATTAAAAACGTAATTGGATAAGGTAAAAGTCCTGCAGAAACTTCAAAAAGTTTTGTATCGAAAACTTGAATATCAAAAGGATACCAATAAAAGAATTTTTGGAATATTAAGTTAGAGGTTACTAAAGAGGCTATAAAAAGAGCAGCAAGAATTAGGTAAATTCTATTTGCAAGTAGTTTGTCTTTATATGTCATAAAACGAAGTTACGAATTTTGTTAGAAGTTAGAAGTTTGTTGGAAAAATATATAACGAAAAGCAGGAATCAGCTTCTAATAAAAATGATTATTTTTGTTGCTATTAAACAGTTTAACAACTTAACGATTACATATTATTATGAAAGCATATATTTTTCCAGGTCAAGGAGCGCAATTTACAGGAATGGGATTGGATTTATACGAAAAGTCACCATTAGCGAAAGAATACTTTGAAAAAGCAAATGATATTTTAGGGTTTAAAATCACAGACATTATGTTTGAAGGAACTGCAGAGCAGTTAAAAGAGACTAAGGTTACACAACCTGCTATCTTTTTGCATTCCGTGATTTTAGCAAAAGTATTAGGCAATGCTTTTCAGCCAGAAATGGTTGCAGGACATTCTTTAGGAGAATTATCTGCTTTAGTTGCAAATGGGGTATTAACTTTTGAAGACGGTTTACAATTGGTTTCTAAAAGAGCCTTAGCAATGCAGAAAGCCTGTGAAATGCAAGAATCTACTATGGCAGCAGTTTTAGGATTGGATGACAATGTTGTTGAAAAAACTTGTGCTGAAATTGATGGAGTAGTAGTGGCTGCAAATTACAATTGCCCAGGACAATTGGTAATTTCTGGAGAAATAAAAGCGGTAGAAAAAGCGTGTGAGGTATTGACAGAAAAAGGAGCTAGAAGAGCTTTGTTATTACCTGTTGGAGGTGCATTTCATTCTCCAATGATGGAGCCTGCAAGAGAAGAATTAGCAGCAGCTATAGAAGCAACCGAGTTTGGTGAACCAACTTGTGCTGTGTATCAAAATGTTGTCGCAAAAGCGGTTACAAATCCTAATGAGATTAAAGAAAATTTAATTGCGCAATTAACAGCTCCTGTAAAATGGACTCAATGTGTTCAAGCAATGATTGCTGATGGTGGAACTGAGTTTATAGAAGTTGGGCCAGGAAAAGTTTTACAAGGTTTAATGCGTAAAATTGATAGAAGTGTTGCTGCTAGTGGAGCAAGTTTTGAGTAAATTATATATTCAATTTTTTAAAAAAGCCTCAATTTTATTTTAAAATTGAGGCTTTTTTAAATTTATTTTGCTAAAACGCAATCTTCACAATCTTTTATTTTACCATAATAAGTTTCTCTGTATTTGTGTAATGTTTTTAGATTGATAAGGTTAAAAAGCGTCATTTTTATATAGGTTACTTTAGTATTTAAAGTACCCATTTTAATTGTGTGACGTTGTTCTAACCTGGTCTCTCTTTTAATTTTAATCAATTTCATTGAGTTCATTTATCATTAATAATACAAATAACAAAATTACTTGTAATGATAAGTAATGTCAATAAATAGGACGTAAAATATTGAAAATCAGATAAAAAATACAGATATGAAAAAAAGCACCGTTTATTTTTGTAAATATGTTAATAGATAGTTGGTTTTCTTAAAAATAAAAGCTACAAAAAAGTGAATTTTTAGCAAAAAACACTAAAAATTCATTAAAAATCACGAAAAATATCACTAAAAAACCTCCTTTTTGCTTAAAATTAAGTTTCTTTTATAATCGTCTAACCTACAAAATTAATGATGGTTTTTGTAATGAACTCCAATTGTTCATTCTCTAACTCTGTATGCATTGGTAAAGAAATTACCGTTTCTATTAATTGATTTGTAACTGGAAAATCACTTTCGTTATAACGTTTGTCTGTATACGCTTTTTGTGCGTGTAATGCTACAGGATAATAAATAGCGTTTGGAATGCCTTTGTCTAATAAATGTTTATGCAAAGCATCTCTTTTACCATTGGTAATTTGTAAGGTATATTGATGGAATACATGACAATCACAAACATCACAAATTTGATTACAATGGTTTGTTGCATTCGACTTTGCCGTTGGTGTTATGATATTTGAATTTTGTGCAAAAGCGTTATTATAAAAGCGAGCAGCATTTCTTCTAGCATTACAATACTCATTTAAGTTAGGTAACTTTGCTTTTAAAACTCCAGCTTGTATAGAGTCTAATCTAGAGTTTACGCCAACTACATCATGATAATATCTGGTGTACATTCCATGATTTACAATACCTCTAATAGTATGAGCTAGTTTATCATCATTGGTAAAAATGGCACCTCCATCACCGTAACAACCTAAGTTTTTAGACGGAAAAAACGAAGTTGTACCTACATTACCAATAGTACCTGCTTTTTGTTTTTTACCATTTTTAAAAGTATAATTGGCCCCAATTGCTTGAGCATTGTCTTCTATAACGTATAAATTATGTTCTTTGGCAATTTCCATAATGGCATCCATATTGGCAACTTGACCAAATAAATGTACAGGTACAATAGCTTTTGTTTTAGGTGTAATTGCTTTTTTTAATGCATCAATATCAATATTAAAAGTCTTAGCATCTACATCTACTAAAACGGGTGTTAATTTTAATAATGCAATTACTTCTACCGTAGCTGCAAATGTAAAATCTGCAGTAATTACTTCGTCACCTTGTTCTAAACCTAAACCCATCATTGCAATTTGTAATGCATCTGTACCATTTGCACAAGGTATTACATGTTTTACATCTAAATATTTTTCTAAATCTTTTTGAAATTCGTGTACTAAAGGTCCGTTTATGTATGCAGATGTACTTAAAACTTGTTCTATAGAATTGTTTACATCTTCTTTAATTTTTGCATATTGACCTTGTAGGTCTACCATTTGAATTTTTTTCATAAAGTAGTTGTTTTGTGAATACATCAAAAATACAATATAAATCTATTATCTTTGAAAATATCAAACACATTTCCATGAAAATAGTAAAAAAAATTCTGATAGCGCTTTTATTAATTTTAACTGTTTTATTTATAGCAGTTTGGTATCTTTCAAGCGCTTTACAACCAAATTATTCTGGTGAAATTGAATTGAAAAAGATTAAAAGTGAGGTTACTATTCGTTTTGATGATGTCGGTGTGCCACACATTAATGCTAAAACCCAAGAAGATGCATATGTGGCTTTAGGATATGTACACGCACAAGATAGGTTGTGGCAAATGGAATTAATTAGAAGAATTGCTCCTGGTAGATTGTCGGAAATATTTGGAAAAAAATTATTAAAAACAGATTTGTTTTTTAGTGGATTAGGAATTGAAGAGGCTGCCGCAAAAACGATAGAAAAACTTGATAAAAATACTGACGCGTACATTTTAACTCAGAAATATTTAGACGGAATTAACCAATATATAGAAGAAGGACAAATACCTTTAGAATTTAGTTTGGTGGATGTTGAAGTAGAAAAATATACCATTAAAGACGTATATAACGTATTTGGTTATATGGCATTTAGTTTTGCTGTTGCCCATAAAACAGATCCTTTATTAACAGATATTAAAGAGAATTTAGGAGAAGCTTACATTAATGAGTTGATGAATTCTTACAGTAAAAACTTAACCATTAATAAAAAAGAAGTAAATCCGTTAAAATCTAATTTATCTCAAGAAGTTAGTAATATTATGGATGCTTTACCTGTATCTACTTTTATAGGAAGTAACTCTTGGGTACTTGGTGTAGAAAAAACAAAAAACGGAAAAGTTATTTTTGCAAATGATCCTCATATTGGATATTCTCAACCTTCAGTTTGGTATCAAAATCACATAAAAACACCCGATTTTGAAATTTACGGATTCAATATTGCCTTAATGCCTTTTCCGCTTTTAGGGCATAACAAAGATTATGCTTATGGTTTAACAATGTTGGCTAATGACGATTTAAACTTTTATGTAGAAGAAAATAATCCGAATAATAATTTAGAATATAAAACAAAAAATGGGTTTTTAAAATACGATTTTATTGAGAAAACCATTAAAATCAAAGACGAACCAGATACTACTTTTGTTGTAAAGGTTAGCAAACATGGACCTATAATGAATGGTTTGGTAAATCATATTAATGATGATAGACCCATAGCCATGAATTGGATTTTTACCCAAATGGAAAATAAAACTTTAGATGTTGCTTTTGGGATGAGTCATGCAAAATCTTTTAATGAATTTAAAAATGCTGTAGAAAAAATACATGCACCTGGTTTAAATGTAATGTATGGAGATGCAAACAATAACATTGCTTGGTTTGCTTCTGCTAAATTGTATCAATTAAGAGAAGGTGTATCATCAAAACTGTTTTTAGATGGCGCTTCTGGTGAAGATGAAATCTTAGAAATTTTGCCTTTTGAAGAAAATCCGAAAACCATTAACCCAAGCTCTAATTATGTGTATTCCGCGAATCATCAACCAGATTCTGTAAGAGGAAAATTATACCCTGGATACTATCAACCAGAAGATAGGTCTAAAAGAATTGTAGAGCTATTAGAAGCTAAAAATGATTTTACAAAAGAGGATGTTGTTAAAATGACTTATGATGTAACCTCTTCGGTAGTGCCAGAAATTGCAAACAAATTGCTAAAAAGTGTTGATTACCCTGGGCTAAACCCATTAGAGAAAAAAGCTTTTGAAATTTTAAAAAATTGGAAAGGCGTTTATTTAAAAGATGCTATTGGACCAACAATTTATAATCGCTTTTTATATGAGTTTTTAGTGGCTACTTATAAAGATGAAATAGGAAAAAGTTTTAATTTGTTTATCAACTCTCAGTTACAAGATCAGGTTTTAACAACTCAAATTACTAGAGATAATTCTGTTTGGTGGGATGATATTACTACTAAAAATAAGGTGGAGTCAAAAGAAGAAATTATAAACAAATCTTTTAAAAAAGCGTTTCTTTTTTTAGAAAATCAACTAGGAACAAATGTAGAACTTTGGACTTGGGATAAGGTAATTTCTGTAGAGCACGAACACGCTATAGGTAAAGCTGGTGGTATTTTACGTAAAATATTTAATGTAGGGCCATTTAAAACTATTGGTGGTAATGAGGTGATTAACAATCAGATATTTAAACTAGATAGTACAGGGGTTTACAAAGTTACAGCAGGTCCTTCTACAAGAAGAATTATAGATTTTTCTGATGTAGAAAATAGTTTGTCAATTTTACCAACAGGACAGTCTGGTCGATTATTTAGTAGGTATTATAAAGATCAAAAACAAAAATATTTAGAAGGCAAGTTTGAAAAAATGCAAATGAATCAAAAAGAAATTGAGAAAAACATGCGAGTTTTAGTTTTAAAGCCTAAAATTTAATTTTTCTCACAAGCACTCCAAACAACATCTATGGGTGTAGGTGCAGTAATTTTAATGTATTCTTTAGAAACAGGATGTACAAATTCAATTTTTCTGGCATGTAAAGAAATACTACCATCTTTATTAGATCTTGCAAAACCATATTTTAAATCGCCTTTTATTGGGCAACCAATGTTTGCTAATTGTGTTCTAATTTGATGATGTCTGCCAGTTTCTAAATCTATTTCTAAAAGTGTATAAGTATCTAGATTTTTTAAAACTGAATAGTGTAAAATAGCTTTTTTACTACCATCAATTTCTTTTTTGTAAACAAAAGATTTATTTTTTTTGGAGTCTTTTTTAAGAAAGTTTGTTAACGTATCTTTTGTCTTTTTTGGCTTATTTTTAACCAGTGCCCAATAGGTTTTTTGGATGCTTTTTTCTCGCAACATTTTATTCAATCTCTCTAAAGCCTTAGAGGTTCTAGCAAAAATTACAACACCAGAAGTAGGTCTGTCCAATCTATGTACAGTGCCAATAAAAACATTACCAGGTTTGTTGTATTTGTCTTTAATGTATTCTTTTACAACGTCATTTAAAGGTTTGTCTCCAGTTTTATCACCTTGTGTAATATCACCAGCTCTTTTATTTACAATTAATATATGATTGTCTTCAAATAAAACCTGTAAGTTGTTTTTTGTAGTGTGCATTTTTAAGTGTTACCTTAAGTGGGTAAAAGGTTTTTATTTAAAATCTTTGGCAACGTCTTGGTTAACGCCATCAATAAAGTCTAAAAACTCTTTTCTACCAAACCCAGTAGAAGATGACGTTATAAATGATGTTGGTAAAGCTTCCCAATAATTCAGTAATTTCTTTTTGTAAGACGTAATTTGTTTGTTCAATTTAGAGCTACTTAATTTGTCTGCTTTTGTAAAAACAATGCAAAAAGGAATTTGGTTTTCACCCAAAAACTGCATAAAATCTAAGTCTATTTTTTGTGGGTCGTGTCTGGAATCTATCAATACAAAGGTGCAAACTAATTGTTCTCTTTCTTTAAAATAATTTTCTATAAAGTATTGAAAAATAACTCTTTTCTTTTTAGAAACTTGGGCATAACCATAACCAGGTAAATCTACTAAAAACCAAGAATCGTTTATTTTAAAGTGGTTGATTAACTGTGTTTTACCAGGTTTTCCAGAAATTTTAGCCAAATCTTTACGCTCCATCAGCATATTAATTAATGATGATTTGCCAACATTAGAACGTCCTATAAAAGCGTATTCTGGTATTCTGTCTTTAGGAGCATTTATAACATTGCTGTTGCTTATTACAAATTCTGCAGACTTTATTTTCATGCCCTAAATATTTCTGTCTGTAAACCACTTATGTAGAATTGTGTTAAATTCTTCTGGTTTTTCCATCATTGCTGCGTGCCCACATTTGTCAATCCAAAACAAATCAGAATTAGGTAAAAGCTTATGAAAATCATCTGCAACTTCAGGTGGTGTAACATTGTCTTGTTTTCCCCAAATAATACAGGTTGGTATTTTCATTTCGGGTAAATCTTTAGCCATATTGTGTCTAATAGCACTTTTGGCTATTGCCAGAGTTCGTATAACAGAATTTCTATCGTTTACAATTTTAAAAACTTCATCTACCATTTCTTTGGTTCCAATTTCAGGATCGTAAAAAACGCTTTTAGTTTTTTGTTCTATATACTCATAATTTCCTCTTTTTGGAAAACTATCTCCCATTGCTTTTTCATACAAACCAGAGCTGCCTGTTAAAACAAGTGCTTTTACTTTTTGTTGATAATGTTTTGTAAAATATAAAGCAATATGACCGCCTAAAGAATTCCCAAGCAAAATAGCAGAATCAATGTTTTTATGTTCCATAAATTCTTTTAAAAATATCGCTAAATTTTTAACATTGGTTTTTAATAGCGGTAAAGAGTATAATGGTAATTCAGGTATTAAAACTTTATATCCATTTTCAGAAAAATGAAAAAAAGTTTCTTTAAAATTACTTAAAGTGCCCATTAAACCATGTAAAACAATAATTGCAGGCCCTTCTCCTTCTTCTACATATGTAAATTTCCCTTCAGATTTTAACTTATCAGTCATTATTCAATTCGTTTTACTTATTCGCAAATGTAGTTCTTTTTTATAAAATATATAACCTTTTTATAAATGTCTCGAATTCAATATTTAAGCGATTTTTTAATGTTGTTTAGATAAAATAATAAATATTTATTAACAATGTGGTAAAAAGTGGTAAAAAGTGGTAAATTTTATATATTTTTGAAATCAACAATATTTCATTAGTAAGAGGGTGATAAATTTAATTGGTACATACGAATGTAAAGCAGATGCAAAGGGCAGAGTTATGTTTTCTACTGCTTTAAAAAAGCAGTTGCAGCCAGTTGTTTCTCAAGGATTTGTGATAAAGAGAGCTGTTTTTCAGCCTTGTTTAGAGTTGTATACAATGCAGGAATGGACTTTGATGATGCAGAAAATAAACAAGCTAAATAGGTTTGTTAAAAAGAATAATGATTTTATTAGAAGGTTTACTGCAGGTGTAAAAACAGTAGATTTTGATACTGCTGGAAGGATTTTGATACCAAAAGATTTATGCGAATTTGCCTCGATTAAAAAGCAAGTGGTGTTGTCTTCTGCTGTAAATATCATAGAAATTTGGGATAAAGATAATTACGAGAAAGCTATAGATGATGCTGCTGTAGATTTTGCAGAATTGGCAGAAGATGTAATGGGTAATACAGATGCAGATGAGTTATCATAATCCAGTTTTATTAGAGGAAAGTGTAAATGCTTTAGCAATAAAAGCTGAAGGTGTTTATATAGATGTAACGTTTGGTGGTGGAGGGCACTCTAAAGAAATCTTAAAAAAGTTAGGTAAAAACGGTAAGTTGTTTGCTTTTGATCAAGATCCTGATGCTTTGGCAAATGTAATAGATGATGAGCGTTTTCAATTAATACCAGAAAACTTTAGATATATTTCTAGGTTTTTAAGGTTTTATGGAGTTAGAAAAGTTGATGGAATTTTAGCAGATTTAGGGGTCTCATCACATCAGTTTAACGAGGCAGAAAGAGGTTTTTCAATTCGTTTTGATGGAGATTTGGATATGAGAATGAATCAAAAATCTAAAATCTCTGCCAAAGAAATTGTAAACAATTATTCAGAAGAAAAGTTAGCAGAAATATTGTTTCTGTATGGAGAGTTGAGAAACTCTAGAAATATTGCGAAAACAATTGTTGAGAAAAGAGAAGAAAATAAAATTGAAACTAGTTTTCAGTTAAAAAATGCCCTGCAGAAATATTTACCAAAAGCTAAAGAGCATAAAATTTTAGCACAAATATTTCAAGCATTTAGAATAGAAGTAAATGAAGAGTTAGAAGTTTTAAAAGAATTTTTACAACAAACACCAACTTTATTAAAAGAAGAGGGTAGGTTAAGTGTAATTTCATATCACTCTTTAGAAGATAGATTGGTAAAAAGATTTATAAGAACAGGATTGTTTAGTGGTGAGCCCGAAAAAGATTTTTTTGGAAACTCGAGCGAGCCCTTACAGAAAGTTGGAAAGTTAATAGTGCCTACCTCGCAAGAAATTAACGAAAACAACAGAGCTCGCAGTGCTAAACTACGAATTGCAACCTTAAAAAAATAAAATGTCTAAAGTTAAAAAAGGTATTTATAGCTTTTTAAGAGGTAGTTTTTTAACAGACGAATCTGCCTTAAAAAACTGGAAAGTAATTTTTTTTATTGTTTTTCTCTTGTTAATAATGATTACAAGTGCTCATAATGCAGATAAAAAAGTAATAAAAATTACAGAATTAAATAAATTGAAAAGAGAGTTAAGGGCAGAATCTTTAGATACAGAAACAATTCTTACAAGAATGGAAATGGAATCTAGTATTAGGAGAAATGCAAAAGAAAGAGGTTTGTTCCCTTCAGAAACTCCTCCGAAAAAAATAAAAGTAACTATTAAAAAATAATTTAAATTGGCAACTCATAAAAAAGGCATTCTTACTAAATTCTACTGGGTAGTTGCTTTTATGGCCCTCTTTTTATTTGCAATTGTGTTTAGGGTAGTAAACCTGCAACATGTTCATGGAGATACTTACAGAAAGCTAGCAACAGAACTTACAATTAGGCAAGATACTATTTATGCAAACAAAGGTAATGTTTATGCTGCCGATGGTAATTTGTTAGCAACTTCTATGTCTAAATTTACAATCTACATGGATTTGGTAACCGTAGATGATAAAGTTTTTGAAGAAAACATTGTTGGGCTGGCTACAAAATTATCAGAATTATTAGGTAACTCAGTTAGCTATCATCAAAACAGATTAAGAAGTGCTAAGAATAAAAAAAGAAGGTATTTTTTAATTGCAAGAAATATAGGTTATACAGATTATTTAAAGATGAAGAAATTTCCAATATTTAATTTGGGAGTTTATAAAGGTGGTTTTATAGCAAAACACAGAACAGAGCGTGCACATCCAATTGGCAAAATTGCAGAAAGAACAATTGGTTATGACGATTTTAGAGGTGAAGCTGGTATAGAAGGGGCTTTTGCAGATTATATGCAAGGCGAAAATGGTTTGAGATGGGAACAAAAAATTGCGAAAAATAAATGGAAACCGATAACAGATTATAACGAAAAAGAACCTGTTGATGGGCATGATGTAATAACAACAATAGATGTTAATATACAGGATATTACACACCATGCATTGTTAGCAAGGTTAGAGTATTTTGAGGCAGATCATGGTTGTGCTGTAGTTATGGAAACTGCTACAGGAGAAATTAAAGCCATTTCTAATTTGGGCAGAACTTCTAAAGGCAAATACTACGAAAAAAGAAACTATGCGGTTTGGGAAAGTCATGAACCAGGTTCAACTTTTAAACTAGCAAGTTTAATGGCAGCTTTAGATGATAAAGTAATAGATACATCTACGGTTGTAGATACAGAAAAAGGTAGAATTTATATACATGGTTCTAAAGTAGAAGATTCTCATAGAGGTGGGTATGGTAAAATTTCTGCAGCTAGAGTTTTTGAGGTTTCTTCTAATGTGGGTATTGTTAAGTTGATTCGAAAACATTATGATCATCAACCAGAAAAATTTATACAAAAATTAGATAACTATGGTTTTACAAAACCTGTAGGCTTTCAAATTAAAGGCGAAGGTAGGCCTGTGGTACCAAAACCGTCAGACAAAAGATGGAATAAAATTTCTTTAGAATGGATGTCTTGGGGTTATGGTATTTCTGTAACACCAATGCAAACACTAATGTTTTACAACGCAGTTGCAAATCATGGGGTTATGGTAAAACCACGTTTTATAAAAGAAGTAAAAAGACAGGATAAAGTAGCAAAAGTTTTTGATGTGGAAGTGATAAATCCAAAAATAGCTTCTCAAGAAACTTTAAATAAAATTAAAAAAATAATGGAAAATGTGGTTGTAAAAGGAACTGCAAATAATATTTATTCGCCTAATTTTTCTATGGCAGGTAAAACCGGTACAGCAAAAAAATACTTACCAAAACATGTTGATGAAGACGGTAAAACCATTGCAGCTGGGTATTCTAATAAACATTATGTAGCTTCTTTTGCTGGGTTTTTTCCTGTAGAAAATCCTAAATACTCTTGTATTGTGGTAATTCATGATCCTAAAAAAGAAAAAGGATATTATGGAGCAACAGTTGCGGGACCTGTTTTTAAAGAAATTGCTCAAAAAATATATACAACAACGCCTACAGATAAGCAATCTGTAGATGATGCTGTTCAATTTGAAGAAATAGATAAGGCTTATCAGAATTACAATTCTTTATTAAGTAAAAACTATACAAAAGTACCAAATGTAAAAGGTATGTCTGCTATGGATGCCTTGTCTCTATTAGAAAACTTAGGTTTAAAAGTAAAGGTTGATGGAGTGGGTAAAGTGCAATCTCAATCACTTAAAAATGGAGCAAAATTAGAAAAAGGAAAAACAATTACATTAAAACTGTCTTAAACTGAAAAACTTAAAAGACATATTATATAAGGTTGCAATACAGCAAGTTTTTGGAAGCACCAACATCCAAATAAATAACCTTGTTTTCGATTCTAGAAAAGTAACAAAAAACGATGCTTTTGTTGCTCAAAAAGGGGTTTCTGTAAATGGTCATTTGTTTATAGAGAAAGCGATAGATTTTGGTGCAAGTGTAATTATTTGCGAGGATGTTCCTGTTACAAAACAAGAGGAAGTTACCTATGTAAAAGTAGCTAACTCTAGTGTTGCTTTGGCAATAATGGCAGCTAATTATTACAACAATCCTTCAGAAAAAATGCCTTTAATTGGGGTTACAGGTACCAATGGTAAAACTACAGTAGCTTCACTTTTATATCAATTATTTAAAAAAGCTGGTTATAAAGTTGGCTTATTGTCAACTGTAAAAATATTGGTTAATGATATTGAGTTTAAGGCAACACATACTACCCCAGACTCTGTAACAATCAACTCTTATTTAGATAAAATGTTGACAGCAGGTGTAGATTATTGTTTTATGGAAGTGAGTTCTCATGGAATTCATCAAAAAAGAACAGAGGGCTTACATTTTGCAGGTGGTATTTTTACCAATCTATCTCATGATCATTTAGACTATCACGAAACCTTTGCAGAATATAGAAATGTAAAAAAACAGTTTTTTGATGGTTTGCCAAAATCGGCATTTGCCCTTACGAATCTAGATGATAAAAATGGCAACTTTATGTTTCAAAACACAAAGGCTACCAAAAAAACGTATGCCTTAAAAACCATTGCAGACTTTAAAGCGAAAATTTTAGAAAAGCAATTATCGGGTACGTTAATTTCTGTAGACGGTATAGAGGTTTGGACTAAATTAATTGGTGTTTTTAATATTTACAATTTAACCGCAATTATTGCAACAGCAGAATTGTTGGGGTTAGAAAAACTAGAAGTTTTAACCCTTGTTAGTCGATTAGAAAGTGTTAATGGTAGGTTTGAGTATATAGTTTCTAGTGATGGAGTAACTGCAATTGTAGATTATGCACACACACCAGATGCATTAAAAAATGTATTAGAAACCATTAATAATATTAGAACTGGTAACGAAAAACTAATAACAGTTGTGGGTTGTGGTGGCGATAGAGATAAAACCAAAAGACCAAAAATGGCACACATTGCATCGCAATTAAGCAATCAAGTAGTTTTTACATCAGACAACCCAAGAACAGAAAATCCACAAACTATTTTAGATGAAATGGAAGCAGGGGTTGCGCCAGAAAATTATAAAAAAACAATTACTGTATTAAATAGAAAACAAGCCATTAAAACAGCTTGCAAGTTTTCTGAAGCAGGAGACATTATTTTAATTGCAGGTAAAGGGCACGAAAATTATCAAGAAATTAATGGCGAACGAACTCATTTTGATGATTTAGAAGAAGTTGCCAATTGTTTTAATCAACTAAAAAACCAATAAAATGCTGTATTATTTATTTCAATATTTAGAAAGTCAATTTAGTATTCCTGGAGCTAGTGTGTTTCAGTTTATTACGTTTAGAGCAGCTGCAGCTTTTATTTTATCATTATTAATCTCTGCAATTTATGGAAAAAGAATCATTCGATTTTTACAAAAAAAGCAGGTAGGAGAGTCTATTAGAGATTTAGGTTTAGAAGGGCAAGTGCAAAAATCAGGTACGCCAACAATGGGAGGTGTCATTATAATTTTAGCCACGTTAATTCCAGCACTTTTGCTTGCAAAACTAGATAATATTTATATCATCATCTTATTAATTACCACTGTTTGGATGGGCTTAATAGGTTTTTTAGATGATTACATAAAAGTATTTAAAAAAGACAAAGCTGGTTTAAAAGGAAAGTTTAAAGTTTTAGGTCAAATTGGTTTAGGGGTAATTGTTGGTTCTATGCTGTATTTTAATGAAAATGTAACTATTAAAGAACAGTTGCCAGTAGAACAACAAGTGGTTCAGGCAAATGGTAAAAAACAAGTTTTTGGTGATGCCCATAAATCTACAAAAACAACAGTTCCGTTTTTTAAAAATAACGAGTTAGATTACTCAAAAGCAGTTAGTTTTTTAGGTGATGGATACGAAAAGTATGGATGGATTATTTTCATTTTTATTACTGTTTTTATAGTAACAGGCATTTCTAATGGAGCTAATTTAACAGATGGTATAGATGGTTTAGCAGCAGGTTCTTCTGCAATTATGGTAGTAACCTTAGCAGTTTTTGCTTGGGTTTCTGGTAACATCATTTTTGCAGATTATTTAGATGTAATGTACATACCAAACTCAGGAGAAATGACTGTTTTTATTCTTGCCTTTGCAGGTGCATTAATTGGGTTTCTTTGGTACAACACCTATCCAGCACAAATATTTATGGGAGATACGGGTAGTTTAACTATTGGTGGAATTATAGCAGTTATTGCAATTTCTATTAGAAAAGAGTTGCTTCTGCCAATCTTAGCAGGAATTTTTGTAGTAGAAAATCTTTCTGTTATTCTACAAGTATCTTGGTTTAAATACACTAAAAAGAAATTTGGCGAAGGTAGAAGAATTTTTAAAATGTCTCCTTTGCATCATCATTATCAAAAGTTGAGTTATCACGAAAGTAAAATTGTAGTCCGTTTTTGGATTGTAGGCATCTTACTGGCTGTATTTACCATTGTAACCTTAAAGTTAAGGTAAAAGCAAAACGATATTTAATTATAAATGAAACATCAAGCATTACATAACAACACTAAAAACTCTTTACAAAAAGAGCAGAAAATTGTTGTGCTTGGTGCGGGAGAAAGTGGCGTAGGAGCAGCTATTCTAGCAATTCAAAAAAACTTTCAGGTATTTGTTTCTGATAAAAGTAAAATAGCTAAAAAATACAAAGAAATTCTTATAAATAACACTATTGATTTTGAAGAAAAAAAACACACAGAAGCTAAAATTTTAAGTGCAGATGTTGTAGTAAAAAGTCCAGGTATACCAGACAATGTTCCTTTGATTTTAAAATTGAAGGATAGAGAGATACCTGTTATTTCAGAAATTGAGTTTGCAGCTCAGTTTACAGAGGCTACTATAGTGGGTATTACAGGTTCTAATGGTAAAACAACCACCACTTTGTTAGCGCATCATATTTTAAATAAAGGAGGTTTAAATGTTGGTGTTGCAGGAAATATAGGACAAAGTTTTGCAGAACAAGTAGCTACACAAAACTATACCAATTATGTATTAGAGTTAAGTAGTTTTCAGTTAGACGGGGTTCAAGAATTTACACCACATATTGCTATTATTACAAATATTACCCCAGATCATTTAGATAGATACGACTATGATTTTAACAAATATATTTCATCAAAATTTAGAATAACAAAAAACCAAACAGAAAAAGATTTTTTAATCTATGATGCAGATAATACTGCAATTACCAATTGGTTAGAAAATAATAAAACTGCAGCAAAATTAATTCCTTTTTCATTAGAAAAAGAGTTAGAGTTTGGTGCCTATGTAAAAGACAATACAATCAACATAAATATAACAAAAGACACAATACAAATGCCAACATCAACCCTATCAATCAAAGGAAAACACAATACAAAAAACGCAATGGCAGCAACAATGGCTGCACAATTGTTAAAAGTTAGAAAACAAACCATCAAAGAAAGTTTAGAAAACTTTGAAGGTGCAGAACATAGATTAGAAAATGTAGCCAAAATAAAAGGAGTAGAATATATTAACGATTCTAAAGCAACCAATGTAAATGCTACTTTTTATGCTTTAGAGTGTATGGATAAACAAACCATTTGGATTGTGGGTGGTGTGGATAAAGGAAATGACTATACAGACCTACTTCCTTTGGTTAGAGAAAAAGTAAAAGCAATTATATGTTTAGGTGTAGATAATCAAAAAATAAAAGACACTTTTGGGAATGTTGTAGATATTATTGTAGAAACTGCAGGGGCAGAAGAGGCTGTAAAAGTTTCTTATAAATTGTCAGAAAAAGGTGAGGCTGTTTTATTATCGCCAGCTTGTGCAAGTTTCGATCTTTTTACAAATTACGAAGACAGAGGTTGGCAATTTAAAAATGCGGTAAAAAGTCTTTAAATCTATTTTATTAGTTAGAAAGAATAATTTCATTTCCCAAAAAAAAACAAAAAAAAACTAAGATTGAAAACCATATTTAAACATATTAAAGGAGATAAAACCATTTGGGCTATTGTAGCTATTTTGGCTGTTTTTTCTTTTATGCCAGTTTATAGCGCTAGTACAAATTTGGTATATGTGGTTGGTAATGGTTCAACCTTAGGGCATCTAGTAAAACACGCTGTGTTGTTAATTTTAGGTTTTGCAATTATTTATGCAGTACATAAAGTGCCTTATAGATATTTTTCTGGAGGCTCTGTAATTATGCTGCCTATTGTTATTGTTCTTTTGATTGTAACCTTAGCACAAGGAACCACTATTGGTGGTGCAAATGCAAGTAGGTGGATTCGTATTGGAGGTATTGGTTTTCAAACGTCTACCCTAGCAGGTTTGGTTTTAATGGTGTATGTGGCACGATATTTGGCTAAAAACAAAGAAAAAAAGATTCAGTTTAAAGAAAGTATTTGGCAACTTTGGCTACCCGTTTTTGCAGTTTTAATTTTAATATTACCTGCAAACTTCTCAACCACAGCTATTATATTTTCTATGATTTTATTAATTACTTTTATTGGTGGTTATCCTATAAAATATATTGGTTTGGTGTTAGGTACAGGTCTAGTAGCACTTACTTTTTTTATACTAATAGCAAAAGCGTTTCCAGATGCTATGCCCAATAGAGTTCAAACTTGGCAAAATAGAATAGAGAATTTTTCTAAAGAAGGAGGTAAAGAATCATACCAAGTTGAAAAAGCAAAAATAGCTATTGTAACAGGAGGTTCTTTTGGTGTTGGTCCAGGTAAAAGTGTACAAAAAAACTTTTTACCACAATCGTCATCAGATTTTATTTTTGCAATAATTATAGAAGAATATGGTTTAGTTGGCGGTTTTGTAATTGTTTCTATTTACTTTTTATTACTCTTTAGAATTTTTATAGTGATAAAAAAAACCACTACAATTTTTGGAACATTGTTGGTCTTAGCAGTAGGTATTCCTATTGTTTTTCAAGCAACCATAAATATGGCAGTAGCTACAAACTTGTTTCCTGTTACAGGGCAAACATTGCCTTTAATAAGTAGTGGTGGTACTTCTATTTGGATGACCTGTTTTGCATTAGGTATGATTTTAAGTGTTAGTGTAACCAAAACAGTTACAGAAGAAGAAATTTTAGATGATAACCCTTTAGATATTCTGCATGAAACAATCGATTAATATACTAATTTCTGGAGGTGGTACAGGTGGTCATATTTACCCTGCAATTGCAATTGCAAACGAAATAAAAGTACGTTTTCCTGATGCTAAATTTTTATTTGTGGGCGCAAAAGATAAAATGGAAATGGAAAAAGTGCCACAAGCAGGTTATAAAATAAAAGGCTTATGGATTTCTGGTATCCAAAGAAAACTAACAGCTAAAAATCTATCATTTCCTTTTAAGTTGATGAGTAGTTTATGGAATGCAAATAAAATAATTAGAAAATTTAAACCACATATTGCTATTGGTACTGGTGGTTTTGCAAGTGGGCCTACTTTAATAATGGCAAACAAAAAAAAGATACCAACATTAATACAAGAACAAAATTCTTACCCAGGAATTACCAATAAATTACTAAGTAAAAAAGCAAGTAAAATTTGTGTTGCTTATGATAATTTAGAACGCTTTTTCCCAAAAGGAAAAATAATAAAAACGGGCAATCCTGTAAGACAAGATTTGTTAAATGTTCATTCAAAAAAAGAACAAGCTGTAGATTTTTTTAAGTTAGATAAAAAGCAAACTACCATTTTAGTTTTAGGAGGTAGTTTAGGAGCAAAAAAAATAAATGAACTCATAGAAAATAATTTAGAATTGTTTAAATCTCAAAACATTCAAATTATTTGGCAATGTGGTAAGTTGTATTATCATAATTATAAAAAACACAATGAAGTTCAAAACGTTCAAGTGCATCAATTTATAAATAAAATGGATTTGGCTTATGCAGCTGCAGATATCATTATCTCTAGAGCCGGTGCAAGTTCGGTTTCAGAATTATGTATTGTTGGCAAACCGGTAGTGTTTATACCATCGCCAAATGTATCAGAAGATCATCAAACAAAAAACGCAAAATCTATTGTAGATAAGCATGCTGCTTTACTAATTAGAGAAAATGAATTGGATACATTTCCTGTAGTGTTAGAAACCTTAATAAAAGACATTGGCAAACAACAAAGTTTGGCAGAAAATATAAAAGAATTGGCATTACCCAGTGCCACAAAAGATATTGTAGACGAAGTAGAAAAACTATTACATAAATGAATTTAAAAAGTTATCATAATATTTTTTTTATCGGAATTGGCGGTATTGGAATGAGTGCAATTGCTCGTTTCTTTAGCGTGAATGGTAAAAATGTTGCGGGTTATGATAAAACATCCTCCCAAATTACAAAAGATTTAATGGATTTGGGTATAGAAATTCATTTTGAAGATGCTGTAAAAAACATACCTATTTCATTTTTAGATAAAAATAAAACTTTGGTAATTTTTACACCAGCAGTTCCTAAAGCGCATACGCAACTAAATTACTTTATAAAAAACGATTTTACCATTTTAAAAAGAGCCGAAATTTTAGGTAAAATTACAGAAAATACATTTTGTTTAGCAGTTGCAGGTACACATGGTAAAACTACGACTTCGGCTATTTTAGGGCATATTATGGCGCATGTAAATGCAACTTCATTTTTGGGTGGCGTTGCAGAAAATTACAATTCTAATTTCATTTTAGGTGATGATAAAGTTTCTGTGGTAGAAGCAGATGAGTTTGATAGATCTTTCTTAAAACTAAGTCCAAATATTGCTTGTGTAACCTCTATGGATGCCGATCATTTAGATATTTATAAAAATGAAGAAGCTATAACAACTTCTTTTGCAGAGTTTTCTAACAAAGTATCAGATACTTTAATTGTGGCCAAAGGTTTGCCTTTAAAAGGGGTAACCTATGCAATTGAAGATAAAGCAGATTACACAGCGCACAATTTACAAATACATAAAGGAAAGTATGTTTTTGATGTAACTACACCTACATCAATAATTAAAAATATATCTTTTTATTTACCAGGTAAGCATAATGTTATGAATGCGTTAGCAGCATTGGCGATGGCAGATGTTTACGGTGTTTCTTTAGAGGTAATTAAGGAAAGGTTAGAAAATTTTAAAGGAGTAAAAAGAAGATTTTCTTATAAGATAAAAACAGCAGATTTTGTTTTAATAGACGATTATGCACATCATCCAACAGAAATAAATGCCGTAGAAAATTCGATTAGAGAAATGTACCCAAACGAAAAGGTTTTGGTGGTATTTCAACCTCATTTATTTTCTAGAACCAAAGATTTTGTAGATGATTTTGCAAGTGCACTTTCTAAGTTTGATGAAGTTTTATTATTAGATATATATCCAGCAAGAGAAAAACCAATTGCAGGTGTAAATTCAGATTGGTTATTAAATAAAATCAATACTAGTCAAAAAAAGTTAACACAAAAAAATAATCTTGTAAAAGATATTAAAAACGCCACTGCAAAAATTGTGGTTATGTTAGGTGCAGGAGACGTTGGAGTGTTGGTAAATACCGTTACAGAAACCTTGTTAAAAGAGCAAAGTTATGAAGTTTAAAAAAATATTAAAACACCTACTGTTACTGTGTTTACTTATAGGTTTAAGTTTGTTATATGGTTTTTCGTTACAAAGAAATAGTCAAAAAAAGATCGTAGATATATCTGTTAATTTTGAGGCTGGAGACAATAATTTTTTAACCCATAATATGGTTAATAAATTGTTAATACAAAATAATGAAACAGTCAAAAACAAAGCAAAATCTATCTTAGATTTATATAGTTTAGAAAATAACATTTTAAAAAATCCATATGTAGAAAAAGCGGCTGTATTTTACACCGTTAATGGTATGCTAAAAACAGTAGTAAAACAACGTGAACCTATTGCAAGAATTGTATCAAAAAATAGTTCTTATTACATTGATAAACAAGGGGTAAAGGTTCCTTTGTCTGATGTTTTTTCTGCAAGAGTTTTGTTGATTTCGGGAGTAAAAAAAGACCAAGAAATTAAAGAAGTTTTACCTTTTGTTAAAGTAATTTTAAAAGATGATTTTTTTAAAAAAGAAATAGTAGGCATCCATAAATCTGCAGAAAATGAGTTTGTTTTTTCAGTTAGAAGTGGAGATTATAAAATAGATTTTGGCAATTTAGAAGACATTGAGGTAAAATTTAAAAAATTAAAAGCGTTTTATAATACAACGTATAAAAATAAAACGATTCAGAATTATAAAACAATTACAGTAAAATATCACAACCAAGTTGTGTGCACAAAATAAATCAAAATGGAAAACAATAAAATAGCTGTTGGTTTAGATATTGGTACAACCAAAATTGTTGCCATGATTGGTCGTAAAAACGAATACAATAAAATTGAAGTTGTAGGTATTGGTAAAGCCAAAAGTTTAGGTGTAAAAAGAGGTGTAGTAAGTAATATTACACAAACCATACAATCAATACAGCAAGCTGTAGACGAAGCAGAAAGTGTTTCAGGTCAAACGATTAAAGAAGTCGTTGTAGGTATTGCAGGACAGCATATTAGAAGTTTGCATCACTCAGATTATATTACACGAAACAATGCAGATGAGGTTATAGATGAGTTGGATATTGAAAATCTTGTAAACCAAGTTCATAAACTAGTTATGTTACCTGGTGAAGAAATTATACATGTTTTACCACAAGAGTTTAAAGTAGATTCTCAAGCAGACATTAAAGAACCAATTGGAATGTATGGTGGTCGTTTAGAAGCTAATTTTCATGTAGTGGTTGGTCAGGTGTCTTCTATCAGAAATATTGGTCGTTGTGTAAAAAGTGCAGATTTAGGTTTAAGTGATGTTACTTTAGAGCCTTTAGCATCTGCATCAGCAGTTTTAAGTTTAGAAGAAAAAGAAGCTGGTGTAGCTTTAATAGATATAGGTGGTGGTACTACAGATTTAGCTATTTTTAAAGACGGTATTATAAGACATACAGCCGTAATTCCTTTCGGTGGAAATGTAATCACAGATGATATTAAAGAAGGTTGTTCTATCATAGAAAAACAAGCCGAGTTGTTAAAAATAAAATTTGGTTCTGCATGGCCAGGAGAAAATAAAGAGACAGAAATTGTTTCTATACCAGGTTTAAGAGGCAGAGAGCCAAAAGAAATAACGCTAAAAAACTTATCTAAAATTATTCATGCAAGAGTTCAAGAAATTATAGAACAAGTGTACTTAGAAATAAAAAATTACGGACACGAAACCGCTAAAGGAAAATTAATTGCAGGTATTGTACTAACAGGTGGTGGAGCGCAATTAAAACACTTGCGCCAGTTGGTAGAGTATATTACAGGAATGGATGCTAGAATTGGGTTTCCAAATGAGCATTTAGCGGGCGATTCTGATGACGTTTTATCAAGTCCATCATTTGCAACAGCAGTAGGTTTGTTAATGGAAGGTTTAGCAAAAGAAACTAAACAAGAAGAGCCAGAAGAAGCGGGGATAGACCAAGTTGTAGAAAATATAGCATCACAAGATGAAGTTGAACAAGCACAAGAAGAGAAGCCTAAAAAAGTAAAAAATAAAAAACCCTTCTTCGAGAAGTTTATAGAAGGATTAAAGGACTTTTTAGACAACGCAGAATAAGAAATTAACTGCTGTTAAAAACCGAAAAGAATAAAGTTTGCTTACTTAATTTTTAAGTAAATTAAAAATAATAAAATAGAATAAAAAAATAAGAAAGTTATTATGAGCGCAGAATTTGATAACATTTCATTTGACATGCCAAAAACACAATCTAATACCATAAAAGTTATTGGTGTTGGTGGTGGAGGTAGTAATGCTGTAAATCACATGTTTACACAACATATAAAAGGTGTAGATTTTGTAATTTGTAATACAGATGCACAAGCATTAGAAAACAGTCCTATTCCCAATAAAATACAATTAGGAGCCAACTTAACCTCTGGTTTAGGTGCTGGTGCAAATCCAGAAATTGGTGCACAAGCAGCTAAAGAGAGTATGCAAGAAATTCAGCAAATGCTAAATACCCAAACAAAAATGGTATTTATTACTGCTGGTATGGGAGGTGGAACAGGAACAGGAGCAGCACCAATAATTGCAAAAATTGCAAAAGATATGGATATTCTAACTGTAGGTATTGTAACCATGCCTTTTCAGTTTGAAGGAAGAATGCGCTCTAAACAAGCACAATTAGGAATTGATCAACTGCGCCAAAATGTAGATTCTTTAATTGTAATTAATAACAACAAATTAAGAGAGGTTTATGGAAACCTAGGTTTTAAAGCTGGTTTCTCTAAAGCAGATGAAGTTTTATCTACAGCCTCTAAAGGTATAGCAGAAGTAATAACACATCACTATAAACAAAATATAGATTTACATGATGCTAAAACAGTACTATCTAACAGCGGTACTGCAATTATGGGGTCTGCAAAAGAAGAAGGTAAAGACAGAGCAAAAAATGCGATTATAAAAGCTTTAGACTCCCCTTTATTGAATGATAATAAAATTACAGGTGCTAAAAACGTATTGTTATTAATTGTTTCTGGTTCTAATGAAGTAACCTTAGATGAAATTGGAGAAATTAATGATTTTATACAAGATGAAGCTGGTTACGATGCCAACATTATTATGGGTATTGGAGAGGATGAACAATTAGGTGATGCAATTTCGGTAACGATTGTTGCTACTGGTTTTGCTCCAGATCAACAAAGTTCTATAACCAATACAGAGGTAAAAAAAGTTGTACATACTTTAGAGGATGAACAAAAAGCAACCTATAATTTCGACGAAAAAACAATCTCTAAAGCACCAGTTGTAAATCAACCAAGAGCTAACAAAGTAGAAGAGAAAATAGTACATACTTTAGAAGATTTTAATTCTATAGATGAAGAGGAAAAACCGTCTTCTCCAAAAATAGATTTGACTCCAACAACCGAGTCGATTGCAGAAATGCCAGTTACTTTTGATGAGATTTCTACAGAAACTGTTTCTGAAGACGATTTTATTATTACAGATACTACACCAGTTGTAGACGAAGAAGAAGATGAGCAAACAAAAGAACTACAAACAGATTTGTTGTTTGATTTGCCTTTAAATTCTTTTAACGAGGAGAAAAAACAAGAAGAAATTAAATTCTCATTAGAAGAAGAAAAAGCTGTTAATAAAAATAGTATTGAACTTATAGAGGAAAAAGAAATAAAATCGTCTACAGAAACTAGATATGTTTTACAAGATTTTGATGCACAACCAACTATTGGTAAAAGTTCTCATATTACCGAAAAAAAGGAAGCTGTAGAGGAAGAAGAAATAAAATTTGAACTAAAAACTGCAAAACCTGTAGAAGATGTAAATGCTATTGAAACTTCAAGTGAAGAAGTTTCTCCACTAGACTTAACCATTTCTGAATTGCAAGAAAGAGCTGCAGAAAGACGCAGAAAAATGAAAGGGTTTAACTACAAGTTTAACGATCAAATGAGTAAAAATGTAGATGAGATTGAAAAACAACCTGCATATAAAAGACAAGGTTTAGATTTAAATGTAGATACGTCAATCAGCAAATCTAAAACTGCAATTAAAAAAGATGATAACGATTTAGGTTTTAAATCTAACAATTCTTTCTTACATGATAATGTAGATTAGTAACTCCTTTTACTTTCTAACCACAAAAAACCACATCTGTAATAGATGTGGTTTTTTGTATTTTCTTAAAACTTAAAAGTGTAAAGAATTTCCTTTTTTTTTGAAATTTCTTTAGTAATGATTTCTTTTTAAAGCACATAGAAATAGCTAAAAATCTTAAATCTGAAAACATTTACTAAAACCAAAAGTTTTTAAATAAGCTTGTATAAAGTCTTACCAGAAAAGGCAAGTTCTAAGAAGAAAATTAAGTGTCCTCAAAAAAAATCCATCTAAAAAATAGATGGATTTATTGTTTTTATTTGTCTTTTTGTGCTTCTTGAGGCTGCTTTTAAAACATAAACAAACTCAATTTGACTTTTATTACTGTAAGTTATAAACTTAACGCTTCTTTAATTCTTTTAATAGCCTCTCTAATTTGTAACTCAGAGGCTGCATACGAAATGCGAATACAGTTTGGGGCTCCAAAAGCATCTCCAGTAACTGTAGCAACATTTGCTTTTTCTAAAATAAATAGGGCAAAATCACTAGCGTTATTAATGGTTACACCTTGTATGGTTTTACCAAAAAACGCAGAAATATCTGGAAAAACATAAAAAGCACCATCTGGTACATTTACTTTAAAACCGTCAATTTCTTTTAATAAATCTATTACAATACTTCTTCTGGCTTTAAACTCATCTACCATATATTGTATTTTAGAAATAGGCGCTAAAACTGCTGTAATAGCTGCTCTCTGAGCAATACAATTGGTTCCAGAGGTAATTTGCCCCTGCATCTTAGTACATGCTTTTGCAATCCATTCTGGAGCCCCAATATAACCAATTCTCCAACCTGTCATAGCAAAGGCTTTTGCCAAACCATTTACAGTAATTGTTCTATCATACAAACTGTCTATAGCTGCTAGGCTAAAAGGTTTTGTACCATAGTTAATGTGTTCGTAAATTTCATCAGACATTACATAAATCTGAGGATATTTTTCTAACACTTTTGCCAATTCTTCATACTCTTTTTGAGTATAAATAATTCCACTTGGATTGTTAGGCGAGTTAAATAAAATTAACTTTGTTTTTGGTGTGATAGCCGCTTCTAATTGTGCTGGCGTAATTTTAAAGTTATTTTCTATGGTTGATGGAATTTCAACTGATTTTGCTTCGCATAAAGTTGCAATTGCAGAGTAACTTACCCAATAAGGACAAGGTAATAAAACTTCGTCTCCAGGGTTTAATAAGGCCTGCATTACATTTGCAATAGATTGTTTTGCACCTGTAGAAACTACAATTTGACTTGGTTTATACTCCAAGTTGTTGTCTCTTTTAAATTTTGTGCAGATAGCCTCTTTTAATTCTACATAACCATCTACTGGTGTGTACGAATTGTAATCTTCGTTTACAGCATCTATAGCGGCTTGTTTTATAAAATCTGGTGTATTAAAATCTGGTTCTCCCAAACTTAAACCAATAATGTCTTTGCCTTCTGCTCTTAACTCTCTTGCTTTTGCAGCCATTGCTAAAGTAGCAGATGCTGGTAAACTGTTAATTCTGTCCGATAATGGATGTGTCATTTTTTACTGTTAGTTGTGTTTGTTTTTATGCTATTTCTGGGTTTTGTCCTAAAATGCCTAAGTGCCTAAAATGTTCTATAATGGCTTTTCTTGTAGTTTCATACTCATTATATGGCAAGTTAAACTCTTTTGCAGTTTCTTTTACAATTTTAGCTAATTTACTGTAATGTACATGAGAAATATGCGGAAAAATATGATGTTCAACTTGATGATTTAAGCCACCTGTATAGAAGTTTACCAACCAATTACTAGGGGCAAAGTTAGAGGTGGTGTATAATTGGTGGACTGCCCAAGTGTGTTCTAAATTTCCATCTTTATCAGGTAAAGGCATTTCTGTTTTTGGTACAATATGTGCTAGTTGAAAAACCAAACTTAAAATCATACCTGCAGTATAATGCATTACAAAAAACCCAATTAATACTTTCCACCAAGCAACGTCTAAAACTACTATTGGTAAAACAATCCAAAGTGCATAATAAGCAATTTTAGAAATGACCAATTTGGTCCATTCTGTAGTTGGATTTGGAAATTTACCATAAGATAATTTCTTTTTTAAATACCTGCGCATTTGTTTAATATCTGTAGTAATGGCCCAGTTAATAGTTAATAAACCATATAAAAAAATAGAATAATATTTTTGTATTTTATGAATTGGAAACCATTTAGAGTGTTGAGAGAAACGAATAATTCTACCAGCATCAATATCTTCATCATGTCCTTCTACATTGGTAAAAGTATGGTGTAATACATTGTGTTGCACTTTCCAGTTATACACATTTCCTGCAAGGATGTAAATGCTACTACCCATTAATTTATTTACCCAATTTTTGCTGGAAAAAGAATCGTGATTGCTATCATGCATTACATTCATACCAACACCTGCCATACCAACACCTGTTAAAGCCATTAGTAAAATCATAGACCATTGTGGCATAGAAACTGTTAAAACTAAAATAAAAGGGACTAAAAACAACGAAAACATAATGATTGCTTTAGTGTACAATCTCCAGTTACCTGTTCTTTTTATATTATTGTCTTTAAAGTAATTGTTTACTCTCTTGTTTAAAGTTCTAAAGAATTTTGCTTTATCTACTCGAGGGAATTTTATTGTATTCATGTAAAAATTTAATTATGCAAAAATAACCTATTTAATTTTGCTATATATGATAAACGTCAGTTTTTGTTTAGAATTGTTTGCTTACAAATAACTATTTTTGCAATTCTAAAAATAGTAATTCATGGATATTATTCAAAAATATTTTAAAAATTTAACAGAAACGCAAATTCTGCAATTTTCTAAACTGCAAGAACTGTATCAAGATTGGAACATAAAAATCAATGTAGTTTCTAGAAAAGATATAGATGAATTGTATTTACGCCATGTTTTACATTCTTTGGGAATTGCTAAAGTTATACAATTTATGCCAGGTGCTAAAGTAATGGATGTTGGCACAGGTGGTGGTTTTCCTGGAATTCCGTTAGCTATATTGTTTCCAGAAACACAGTTTCATTTGGTAGATTCTATTGGTAAAAAAATAAAGGTTGTAAATGAAGTAGTGGCTGGTTTGAGTTTAGAAAACGTAAAAACCACACATGGTAGAGTAGAGGAAGTAAAAGATACGTATGACTTTATTGTAAGTAGAGCAGTAGCACAGATGGAAACTTTTGTACGTTGGAACAAAGGCAAAATTGCTAAAAAACAAAATCACGATTTAAAAAACGGAATTTTATATTTAAAAGGTGGTGATTTATCAGAAGAATTAAAATTATATACTTCTGCTACGATTTACAATTTACCAGATTTTTTTGAAGAAGACTTTTTTGAAACCAAAAAAGTAGTGCATTTAGGGATGAAGTATAAGGGTTAGTTACAGTTTTTAAGAATATCATCATTCATTTTATATGCTTTTAGTAATACAGATTGTCTTAAGAGTAAACTTCTCCAATCTGACATAAACTTGTTTCTAATTATAATGTCTTGAGTAAATTCGCCATTTAAAACTTTTTTTACCCATAGCTTATTTAATTCGTTTACTTCTTTTTGTAATTCGTAAATTATTTCAATATGCTTTAAGCACTTAAAATTTGTTATCGCTAAAAAATTTGTCTGTTTGTAAGCTTGCCAAGTAATCTGAGATAAACTTGAAATCATCAATGGAGAATCTACATTGAAATTTAAATCTCCTCTTATTTTAACAAAGTTAGAGTTGATTTTTTCTGATTTAGCAAATGTAAAAAGTGCTTTTGTTTTACTAATAAACAGATTTGTAGAGTCCTTATGTACTATGATTTCAAAATCGTTATTCAGTTTTGAGAAAATATAATTTATTTGATTATAATTTTTAATGATTAAATCGTGGTAATTCTTTAATGATTTTTTGTTTTCTGATATTTCAGTAAAAACTTGAGTTATGGCTTTTTTCTTATCTTCTGCCAATGATTTATTTTCATAATAGCCATTTAGGTATAAGCCGAGAATTACGCCAATCATAGTAGAGGTAAGTGTTATAACCCAATTACTACTAACAAATTTTATGTATTTTTTTCTTTTAGTTTTTGTCATTTTACATTTTAGCTAACAGTTCATATAAGATTTAGTTGCGTTTATTTAGCAATAAAGCTAATAAATAATTACTAACAAAGAAAATCTACTAGGATTTGCATAAATAGGCTGAAAAGCAAGCAATTAATTTTGAACTGTGTTTATTGTAGTACTTTATTTGAAAATTCTAAATATTTTCCATTTTAGTAATTCAATTTTTCTTTTTGTATCATATTCTTTTGCTAATTCTGAAATAATTTTAAAAAATAGACGATTCAGTTTCAGATGTAAATTGCTCTAAAAACAACATCCCTTTGTACGAATTTCCTTTTTTATTCAATTTTGGACTCCAAACTGTAATACAAAATTCATCTGGATGAATGGCAACAATACCTCCACCAACTCCAGACTTTCCTGGTAAACCTACTCTAAATGCAAATTCGCCAGATTCGTCATAAAAACCACAGGTTAACAAAATAGCATTTATTCTTTTGGCTTGACTCATCGTTAAAATTCTTTTTCCTTTTTGGGTGATAAAATTATCATCTGCAAGAAAAAGAAAAATTTCAGAAACTTCTTTACAAGTCATTTCTAAAGCACAAGTATAAAAGTAGAAATCTAAAACAACATCAATATCATTTTTAATATTTCCAAAAGATTTGATAAAATTAAACAAAGCAATGTTTCTAAAACCACTGCTTTTTTCAGATTGTGCTACTTTTTCTGAATACTTTAAATTTGGATTTTTACAAAGATCTTTGCAGAAATTTAAAAAATCTTCCTTCGGATTTTTTAAGTGACTAATTAAAATATCGCAAACCACAATGGCACCAGCATTTATAAACGGATTTCTCGGAATCCCTAAATCTGATTCTAATTGCAATAAAGAATTAAATGGATTTCCAGAAGGTTCAACATCTACTCTTTTCCATAGTTTTTCACCTTCTAATTGATAAGCTAAGGTTAAGGTTAGTATTTTAGAGATACTCTGAATAGAAAATTTTTTATCAGAATCTCCAATGCCAAAATAATTACTATCAATTGTGGTAATATGTACACCAAAATTAGAGTCAGAAACATTGGCAAGTTCTGGTATATAATTGGCTATTTTGCCAGTATCATCAATATCTTTTAAGTTATTGTAAATTTGGGTAATTATCTTTTGATAGTTTTTCATTGACGATTCTAGTTTTGTCAAAATTATTAGAAATTAACGGAATAAAAAAGGAACTACATTGCTGTAGTTCCTTTTTTGTTTTTATAAGATTCTGAAAAAGTTCAGAATTGTAAGTTGTTATACAATTTCTACAAACAAACCTTCATCAGTTTTAGTAACTTTGGCCACCTCTTTTTTAGTTAAGCCCTTAATGGTTTTGTCCCATTTTTTGTTAGATAAACCAGATTGTGTTTTTAAAGCTGCCAACTCAACTTTTTCAGCTTTTGATAATAATGCCAAAACAGCTACTTCATCATCATTTAACTCTACAGTAGGTGCTTTTTTCTCTGGTCTCATTTGCGGAAAAAACAACACTTCTTGTATAGATTGATTGTTGGTTAAAAACATAATTAATCTGTCCATTCCAATGCCCATTCCAGAAGTTGGAGGCATACCATATTCTAAAGCTCGTAAAAAATCTTGATCTATAAATTCGGTAGCTTCATCATCACCTTTAGCTGCCAATTTTAATTGATGCTCAAAACGCTCACGTTGATCAATTGGGTCGTTCAATTCAGAATACGCATTCGCAATTTCTTTACCACAAACCATCAACTCAAAACGCTCTGTTAATTCAGGGTTGGTTCTGTGTTCTTTACATAAAGGACTCATTTCCTTAGGATAATCTGTAATAAATGTTGGCTGAATATAATTTCCTTCACATTTTTCTCCAAAAATTTCGTCAATCAATTTTCCTTTCCCCATAGTTTCATCAGCCTCAATATTCATTTTTTTGGCTGCAGCTCTAATTTCTTCTTCAGTTTTGTTGTAAATATCAAAACCTGTAAATTCTAAAATAGCATCACGCATGGTAATTCTTTTATAAGGCGCTTTAAAATCTATTTTATGCTCTCCAAAAGTAGCTTCAGAAGTTCCGTTTACAGCAATAGCACAGTGTTCTAGTAGTTTTTCACAGAAATCCATCATCCAATTATAATCTTTGTAAGAAACATAGATTTCCATGGCTGTAAATTCAGGATTGTGTGTTCTGTCCATTCCTTCATTTCTAAAGTTTTTCGAGAATTCATAAACACCATCAAAACCACCAACAATTAAACGTTTTAAATACAATTCGTTAGCAATTCTCATATACAAAGGAATGTCTAAAGAATTGTGATGTGTAATAAAAGGTCTTGCAGCTGCACCACCAGGAATAGGTTGTAAAATAGGAGTTTCTACTTCAAAATAGCCAGCATCATTAAAAAACGAACGCATGGCATTAAATAATTTTGTTCTTTTTACAAACACTTCTTTTACATGCGGATTTACAACTAAGTCTGCATAACGCTGTCTGTAACGCATTTCTGGATCTGTAAAAGCATCGTACGTTTTACCATCTTTTACTTTAGGAATTGGTAAAGGTTTTAAAGATTTAGAAAGTAATTTAAACTCTTTTACCATTACTGTTTTTTCGCCCACCTTTGTGTTAAAAAGGGTACCAGTAACACCTATAAAATCTCCTAAATCTAATAGTTTTTTAAAAACATCATTGTATAACGATTTGTCTTCGCCAGCACAAATTTCATCACGATTAAAATACAATTGTATTCTACCTTCACCATCTTGTAACTGAGCAAAAGAAGCTTTACCTTGTATGTTAATAGCCATTAATCTACCTGCAATAACCACTTCTTTTCCTTCTGTAAAATTCTGTTTAATTTCTTTAGAATCAGAATTTAATGGAAATAAATCTGCTGGATAAGGATTAATACCTAAAGCTCTTAGTTTTGTAAGTTTCTCTCTACGTACAACTTCTTGTTCTGATAATTGCATTTCTAATAATTTAGTGATGAATTTTAAAGATTGCAAAGATACAATCTTTCAATAATTTATCTATTGAAGATTTCAATAAAATATCTTATAAAAGTTGCAGAAATATCAAAACATTGTATATTTGCATGCTACTTTTTGTTGAAGTAGCATTAGTTGTGTTGTTTGGCACTTTAGAAAAAGTGTCTTGGTTTTGTTAACCAATGGAAAGCTTCCCTTAAATGGGACGCTTTTTTTTTGTCTAAAAAAACCTTCCTTTATAGTCCCAAAACTTCATTAAAAATAAGACTACAAAGCCAAAAGAAACGCTAAATTTAATGGTTGCAGAAGCGAGTAGACCTATAAAAGAACCTATAGAAGCTTTGAAAGCACGTTTTTTATCTGACTTGTCATATAACAATTCGCCAATAAACGCACCTAAAAAAGCACCTATTAAAATACCAAAGGGTATTGGAGAAAGCAACCCAATAATTAAACCAATTGTGGTACCATAAACACCATAAGTACTTCCACCAAAACGCTTGGTACCAATAGCTGGTATAATATAATCTAGAATCCAAATTAAAATGGCTATTGCCAGTGTAACTCCTAAATAAGTCCAATTTATTGGAACCGCAGATGTTAAGTGTAATAACAATAAACCTAGCCAACCCGTTAATGGACCTGGTAAAACGGGTAAAAAAGAGCCAATAATACCTAGCAGTACTAAAACAAAGCCTACAAGTAATAAAAAAATATCCATAGTATTTTAGGTTTCTACTGCACGTAAGTAGACAGTTTTATTTATTGTAAGACGAAAATACAAAACCTTTGTTAGATAGGTTTTAAAAAAAAATATAAACGTTAAGTATGGTTTTGTATTTCCATTAATTGTTGAAAGGGATGATGAAAAAAAGGCTAATTGTATTTAAAATTTAGTAAATTCACCCAATAATTCATTTTATGTTTTTGCGTACGGTTTCTTTTTTGTTTATCCTTATATATTGCACTTCGTGTGATTATTTATCTTTTACAAAATCAAAAAATCAACATGTTTTAGATACAGTTATCGATTTTACTTCTGTAGATACCTATCCATCTTTTACAGTTTGTGATTCCATTATAGAAAAACAAGCAAAATTTACTTGTTTTAAAAATACCATTCATAAAAAAATAGGAGAACAGCTAAATCAACACACTTTTAAAATACAAGACTCTATTAATGAAACAATTTATGTAGATGTTTTAATTGATGCAAAAGGGAATTTTATTTTAGACAGCATCCATTCTACAGAAAATATTAAAAATCAATTACCAGCTTTAGACAGTGTTTTAGCAATTACTGTAGATAATTTACCAAGGGTTTTTGCTGCCAATAAAAGAGGTGTTCCTGTAGCTACAAAATACAGATTACCTATTTTAATTCAGTTGAAAGAGTAGTTTTATAAATTTTCTTGTTGATGAAAAACTAATTCAGCATTTTCCAAAGTTTGTCTTTCAATTCTTGCAAACCCGTTTGTGCAACCGAAGAAATAAATAAAGCATCAACACCTTTTGGGAGTTCTGCTTTAATTTCTGCTTTTAGTTCATCATCTAACATATCTGTTTTAGAAATGGCCAACAAACGATCTTTATCTAACAATTCTGGATTGTGTTTCTTCAACTCATTTAAAAGAATTTCATATTCTTTATTAATATCATCACTATCAGCAGGAATTAAAAATAGTAAGGTAGAATTACGTTCAATATGACGTAAAAATCGATGACCTAAACCTTTACCCTCTGCAGCACCTTCTATAATACCCGGAATATCTGCAATTACAAAACTCTTATAATCTCTATATTCTACAATACCTAAATTAGGTTTTAACGTAGTAAAAGCATAATCTGCAATTTTAGGTTTTGCAGCAGTTAAAACAGATAAAAGTGTCGATTTTCCAGCATTTGGGAAACCAACCAAACCAACATCTGCTAATAATTTTAACTCTATTCTAAACCAACCTTCTTGTCCATCTATACCTGGTTGCGCATATCTAGGTGTTTGGTTTGTAGACGATTTAAAGTGCCAGTTACCCAAACCACCTTTTCCACCAGGCAATAAAATAACTTCTTTTTGATCTTCTGTAATTTCATACAAAATTTCGTCTGTATCTGCATCTCTTACAATAGTTCCTAAAGGCACATCTATATAAACATCTTCTCCATCATGACCTGTACTTCTGCTTTTGCTTCCTGCACCCCCTTGTGTAGCTCTAAAGTGACGTTTAAACTTTAGATGAAATAATGTCCACATATTTTTATCTCCACGCAAAATAATGTGTCCTCCACGTCCACCATCACCACCATCAGGACCTCCTTTGGTAATGTATTTTTCTCTGTGTAAATGCGCAGAACCCTGCCCACCTTTTCCAGAAGATGCGTATATTTTTATGTAATCGACAAAATTTCCTTCAGTCATAACTTATTGTTTAAAATTCAATATTTAAGATTCAAACTTGAATTTTAAATTTTGAACCTTGAATTATAGTGTGTCAAATACGATAGAAATTCTTTGGGTAATTTCTTTAATAGAACCGACACCATTAATTCCGTAATATTTTCCTTGTGCTTCAAAATAGTCTTTTAAAACAGCTGTTTTTGTGTTGTATTCGTTAAAACGATTTCTAATTTTACCTTCATCAGTATCATCTGTTCTACCACTGGTTTTTCCTCTTTCTAACAGACGTTCTACTAATAAATCTTCTGGTACTTCTAAGGCAACCATTCCGTTTATTTGCTCTCCTTTTTCCCCTAAAAATACATCTAAAGCTTCTGCTTGAGATTGTGTTCTTGGAAAACCGTCAAAAATAAAACCATTGGCATCTGTATTTTTTTCTACTTCTGCTTTTAGCATATTTATGGTTACTTCATCTGGTACTAAATTACCAGCGTCCATGTATTGTTTTGCTAATAAACCAAGTTCTGTTTGGTTTTTTATGTTGAATCTAAATACATCTCCAGTAGAAATGTGTACCAAATTATACATGTCTTTTAAAAATTCTGCTTGTGTACCTTTCCCTGCTCCTGGAGGGCCAAATAATACGATGTTTTTCATTTTTGGTGGTGTTGTTAGTTGATATATTTCTGGATAATTTCTTCCTAAGCCATTATAATCTAAACCATAGCCTACTACAAATTTGTCTTTTATACTAAGGCCAATATAATCTATAGGTAATTCTTTTCTAAAAACGTCTGGTTTAAATAATAAGGTAGCAATTTTTAATTGCTTTACATTTTTATCTTTAAAAATAGCATAAATTTCTTGTAATGTATTCCCTGTATCTATAACGTCTTCTAAAATAATTACAGTTCTATTGGTTAGATCTTCATTAATGCCTACTAATTCTTTTACGTTTGCTGAACTTTTAGTGCCATCATAAGAGGCTAATTTTACAAAAGAAACTTCACAATTTCCCTCAAAAGCTCTTATAAAATCTGCAGCAAATAAAAAGCAGCCATTTAAAATACCTACAAAAATAGGTACTTCGTTTTCTGGTAAATCTACTTTTACAGTTCTTGCTAAGTGTTTTACAATAGTAGCAATCTTTTCCTTATCAATATAAGGTCTAAAGTGTAAATCGTGTAGTTTTATAATACTCATAAGAATGCAAATATAATTGCTATAAATCAAATGAAAAAACCGTTTTCCACTTGCTGAATAAATTTCAGGCTTTTCATGGAAAACGGTTTTTTATGTGTTGTTAAAAAACTAGTTGTTTTTTTCTTCTTTTTTAGAAGCATCAAACATAATAGGAGTTGCCACAAATAAAGATGAATAGGTACCTACTATTACACCCACTATTAAAGCAAACATAAATCCTTTTATAGAATCTCCACCAAATAAGAAAATAGCTAACATTACTAATAATGTTGTTAAAGATGTATTGATAGTTCTACCTAAAGTAGAGCTTAATGCTTTGTCTACAACTTCGCTATATTTCCATTTTGTATGTATTCCTGCAAATTCTCTAATTCTATCAAAAATTACCACGGTATCATTTAGAGAATAACCTACTACAGTTAAAATGGCTGCTATAAATGATTGTCCAATTTCCATATCAAAAGGCATAAAACTGTATGTAATTGAGAATACACCTAATACAATTAATACATCATGGAAAACGGCTACGACTGCACCTATAGAGAATGATATTTTTCTAAATCGTAATAAAATATATAAGAAAACAATTAATAACGAACCAAATACGGCATATAATGCTGATGTTTTAATGTCGTCTGCAATGGTTGGATCTACTTTTCTGTAGCTCATTATTCCATTAGCATTTTCTGCTTTTTCGAAACCTGGTTTAAAATCTTCGTAAGATGTAGTGCCAATATATGGTTTTAAACCATTGTATAATGTGTTTTGAACTTGTTCATCTACCTCTTGGCCTTCTTCATCAATTTTATAAACCGTTGTTATTTTTAATTGATTAGACGTACCATATGTTTTTACTTCTGGAGCTGTACCAAAAGCATCTTTTAAAGTAGAGGCAACATCTGTAGCATTCATATCTTTATCGAAACGTACTGTGTAAGAACGCCCACCTTTAAAATCTACACCTTGTTTTAATCCTATAGTAACCAAAGAAGCAATACCTCCTAAGATAATTGCCCCAGATATGATGTAAGCAATCTTACGTTTTCTTAAGAACGTTAGATTAATATTTTGGAACCATCCTTTAGAAATAGAAGTGTTGAATGTTAAATTAGTTCCTCTATTTATGGAACCATCAATTAATAAACGTGTAATAAATACAGCTGTAAATAATGAGGTTGCAATACCAATCATTAATGTTAATGCAAAACCTTTAATTGGACCTGTACCAAATACATATAAAATAATACCTGTTAATAAGGTTGTAATGTTTGCATCTATAATTGCAGATAAAGCTCCTTTTACAGAAAAACCTTCTTCTACAGATTGTTTTAAACCTTTCTTTTTAAATAAGCCTTCTTTAATTCTTTCGAAAATAATTACGTTGGCATCTACAGACATACCAATGGTTAAAATAATACCAGCAATACCTGGTAAAGTTAACACTGCATTAAATGATGCTAAAATTCCGAAAATAAATAAGATGTTTACAAGTAAGGCAACATCTGCAAATAAACCAGCTTTACCATAATATAATATCATCCAAAGTAATACCAATGCAATAGCTAAACCAAATGATAAGAAACTTGCGTCGATTGCTTCTTGGCCTAAAGAAGGACCTACAACTTCTGCTTCAACAATTCTTGCTGCAGCTGGTAATTTACCTGCTTTTAAAACCGTTGCGATGTCTTCTGCTTCTTCAATAGTCATGCTTCCACCAGAAATAGAGGTTCTACCTCCAGTAATTGCTTGATTAACAGAAGGTGCTGTATACACATAATCATCTAAAACAACAGCTACAAATCTACCTACATTATCTGCAGTCATTTTAGCCCATTGTTTTGAACCTGAGCTATTCATAGTCATGCTAACTTCTGGTTTATTTAATTGGTCAAACACCTGTGCAGCATCTAAAATAACATCACCTTCAATGGTTGGTTTATCGTTTCTGTTAGATTTTACTGCGTATAAGCCAATCAATTCTCTAGATTCGTAGTCATCACCTGCGTTTGCGGGTTTTACTGGTGTAAAAGTTTTGTAATCCCATAAGAATTTTACATAACGCAATTCGTTTGGCAATAAGTCTCTAATTTCTTTTTTGCCTAATAATTCATTTACCATTGCAGTATCTCTTACAGAAGCTTGAGCAACTAAAGAACTCATTTGTTGTTGAGATTGTGCAAAGTTTGGCATTAAATACGTAAATAAGTTCTTTTGAACTTTTGTAGAATCTACAACATCACCTAGAAGATCATCAATATCATCTTTTTCTGTGCTATCTTTTACTTGCTCAGTTGTTGTGTTATCTTTTAGTAATTCAGCAACTTTAGTATTTGCAGTAAAGAAAAAGTTTTGTACTTCTGCATTTGTATATACTTCCCAAAATTGTAATTCTGCTTTGCTAGTAATTAATTTTGTAACACGCTCAATGTCTTTTGCACCAGGTAATTCAATCTGAATTCTACCAGAATTTCCAATTCTTTGAATGTTTGGAGAAGTTACCCCAAACTTATCAATTCTACTTCTTAATACTTCAAAAGCAGTACCAATAGAACTGTTAATTTCTTCTTGTAAAGTTTCTCTTACTGTAAAATTATCTTCGTTAAAAGATATTTTATCACTTAAAGCCTTTGTACCAAAAATAGATGGATCACTCAATTTTGTGTCTCCAGCTACTTTTTCAAACTCTTCGAAAAATAAGTCTAAATACGTAGCATTACTATTTTTTTGTCTTTCGTCTGCAGTTTCTAGAGCTTTGTTAAAAGCTTCGTTTTTAGAATCGTTAGATAAACTTTTTAAAACCTCTTTTACAGAAACTTGTAAAATGGCATTAATACCACCTTTTAAGTCCAAACCAAGATTCATTTCTTTGTCTCTAACATCATTATAAGTGTATTGTGCAACTCCTAAATCTATAATTTTTTTGTTGGCAACACTGTCTAAATATTTTCTTTCTAAAGTAGCTTTTTGTCTAGCGTCGTTATCTTTTGCATTTTTTTCTGCATATACTTTGGCATTATCTTCTACTTTGTTTGCTAAAAAAGTAAATGATAATTGGTATAAACTTACTAATCCAAACAGGATAGCAAATAATTTAATTAGTCCTTTATTTTGCATTTTGTTGTTGTTAATTATGGTTTGTCAAGTTTTTTAAAAAACGAGCAAATATATAGTTTCTAAAAGAACCTGACAATTATTTTCATTGATAGTTTTTGTGATTGTGAGTAGGTTACTCATCAATTATAAAAGGTGTGAAAAATGTGTTGAGTTACATTTTTAACTTTGGAAGTTTTTGGGGCCAGCTCTAACTTCTGGTTCTTTGTTAGATCTGTACTCTTTACTAAAAGGATTGTTTTTAGCTATTTTGTAGGCAACTTTATAAAGTTGATTTGTTTTGTTTTCTAATGATGCGTTGTAATTATCAAAATTAGTATCTGTTGTAAATCTATCTAATTGATGTTTTATCTCTAAAGCATATTTGTAGTCTAAATTAGCATTATCTGTGGGTTTGTTTAAATCGTAAACATCTAAACTGTAGTGGTAAACAACATCTTTGTTTTGTTGATTTTTAGAACTGTTTTTTAATAGAAACGAGTTATTTTTTATTAAAATATTTCTAATATTATCAACAGGAACTTCACTAAAATAAGATATTTTTAAAGTACCATTTTTAACTTCTTTAATGTTAATGTGAGAAACACCTATATTTAGTAATTTCTCTTTTACATCAGCAATGGTATGGTTTATATAATTACTGTTATTTTTTGTGTTTACAAACTCTAATACAATTTCTTGATTAGGGATTGATCCCTGCTCATGAAACGCACCAAAAAGTGTAAATATTAAAAATAAAGTACTTATGTACCATTTCGCTTTCATGCGTCAAATATATAAAAAAGTATGCTTATTGTATCTAGGATTTTAGAAACTTATTAAAACTTAAAAATCCAGCTTTTTAGCTGGATTTTTTAAATATCGTTATGTAAGAAATTTCTATAATTCTAATAAACCATTTGTTTTAGAAACTCCTGCTGCAGATTCTTCTAAATGAGCTTTCTCAGCATCATTTAAATGAATTGCTACAATTTTCTCAATACCGTCTTTGCCTAAAACTACAGGTACACCAATGCATAAGTCATTTAAACCATATTCTCCTTGTAATAGAGTAGAGCAAGGGTAAATTTTCTTTTGGTCGCAAGCAATAGCTTGTACCAAACCAGAAACAGCTGCACCAGGTGCATACCAAGCAGAAGTACCTAATAAACCTGTTAAAGTAGCTCCACCAACCTTGGTATCTTCTTTTACCTGGTTTAATCTTTCGTTAGAAATAAATTCAGAAACAGGTACAGAATTTCTTGTAGCTAATCTTGTTAAAGGTACCATTCCTTTATCTGAATGCCCGCCAATTACCATTCCGTCAACATCAGAAATAGGTGCTTCTAATGCTTCTGCTAATCTGTATTTAAAACGAGCAGAATCTAATGCGCCACCCATACCAATAATTCTATTTTTTGGTAATCCAGTAGTTTTATGCACTAAATACGTCATGGTATCCATAGGGTTAGAAACTACAATAATAATTGTATTTGGAGAGTGCTCTATTAAGTTAGAAGAAACAGTTTTTACAATTCCTGCGTTAATACCAATTAATTCTTCACGAGTCATACCAGGTTTTCTAGGAATACCAGAAGTAATAACACAAATATTAGAATTTGCTGTTTTAGAATAATCATTTGTACTTCCTGTAATTTTTGTATCAAAACCATTTAAAGATGCTGTTTGCATCAAATCCATAGCTTTACCTTCTGCATAACCTTCTTTAATATCTAATAATACAACTTCAGATGCAAAATTTTTAATGGCAATATACTCTGCACAACTAGCACCTACTGCACCAGCACCAACAACTGTAACTTTCATGTTTTTTCTGTTTTTTTGTTTAATAATTTTATGCAAAAATACGGTTTTTGTTGAAGTTATCAGTTAATTTTAAGCAAAAAAAAGACATCTAAACTAGATGTCTTTTTTTTTATTTTTTTAAAAATTTATCTGATACTAATAGCTACACCTAAACTAGCAGTATTGTATTCTTGAAATGAATAAGAGCCAAATATCTTTAAAAATCCAAGGCTTAGTCTAGCACCTGCAGTTGCAGTAAAACCACTAGATTCAAAATCTAACGTATCTGGAATTGTTAAAGTTTTTGAAACAGTGTCATTTGGAGCAGGTAAACCAGTATCATAAGTACCTGTATAAGTTCCGCTCATATTGTAAGTAGAAGTACCGCTGTTATATCCAACACCACCATATAAATTGATTATTGGGAAATTTAGAGATGCAATTGCTTGAGCCGTAAATGCTGTTAAGTTGAATTCTGTTAATGCGTTTGTAACTTGCAGATTCGCAGAATTTACATCAGCAATTCCATAAACTACATCCATAGTTGTATAAGATGCAAGTAAAGATACATGTAAAGGTGTTTTGTCTAAAGGACCAAACCAATCTGTAATTTCCTTTTTAAGACCTAAACCTAACATTTTAACAGACCCATCATCCTCTCCAATACTAATTTCAGGAACAAACCTAACCATTGCTTCAAATTTCCAAGGTAAACCTACATTTAATTGTGCCATTGGTGCAGGAACTGCATTTAAAGGCAAATCTTCAGTTGCTCCTCCAGGAAAATCAAAAGTAGCACTTGCACTTTCACCGTTAATGGTTGTGTTTACTGTCATTTGTGTAGTGTTACTAGGGCCAGCAAAAGTTGATGCTTCTGTGCTGCTTGAAGATACAGAGGCTAATCCTAAAGCGCTTATATTAAATAATTCTTTTTCAGTTGGTACTAAAGACGCATTAAGACCTACTGACAAATCAAAGCCAAAGGGTTTGTGCACTTTTGCAGTGTGATACCATCCATTGTTCATAGCGTTTATAAATCCTTCCATGGCAGGACCAAAATATGCTTCCATTAGTTTTTTAGAATCATTTTTGTCAGCAAGTAAAATTGCTTCAAATCCGTCTTGAGCATTAGTGTTAATTGTTAAGGCAAATACACCTAAGAAAATTAAAATATTTTTTTTCACTTTTGTTAAATTTTGTAATGATTTTTTTGTAATAAAAATAGTTTGTCATTTTTTGTTATAAAATAATTTTACTCTTAAAATAAGGGAAACATTTATTTATTTATAAGTAGGTAAAAACCCCAACTTAAAACTGAGGTTTTTCTTTTAATTTAAAAAAAAGAGAATTTATGCATCAATATTTGCATACTTCGCATTACGTTCAATAAAGTCTCTTCTTGGAGGTACTTCATCTCCCATTAACATAGAAAAAACTCTATCTGCTTCTGTTGGGCTATCAATCGTTACTTGTCTTAAAGTTCTAAATTCAGGGTTCATGGTTGTGTCCCATAATTGCTCTGCATTCATTTCTCCTAAACCTTTGTATCGCTGAACATTTACACCACCACCAAACTTTTGTGCAATCATATCTCGTTGATTGTCATCCCAAGCATATTCTCTTTTTTGTCCTTTTTTAACCAAATATAAAGGAGGTGTTGCAATGTAAATGTAACCTTGCTCTACCATTTCTCTCATATATCTAAAGAAGAATGTTAATATTAAGGTAGCAATATGTGATCCATCAACATCAGCATCACACATAATTACTACTTTATGATAGCGAACTTTAGACAAATTTAAAGCTCTTGGGTCTTCTTCTGTTCCAATAGAAACACCTAAAGCAGTAAACATGTTTTTGATTTCTTCGTTTTCAAAAACTTTATGTTGCATTGCTTTTTCTACGTTCAAAATTTTTCCACGAAGTGGTAAAATTGCTTGAAAGTTTCTATCTCTACCTTGTTTGGCTGTTCCACCTGCAGAATCTCCTTCAACTAAGAAAATCTCACATTGTGCTGGGTCTGTTTCTGAACAGTCAGATAATTTACCAGGCAAACCACCAATAGACATGACTGTTTTACGTTGCACCATTTCTCTGGCTTTACGTGCTGCATGTCTTGCAGTTGCAGCTAAAATTACTTTTTGAACAATGGTTTTTGCATCATTAGGGTTTTCTTCTAAGTAGTCTGTTAACATTTCTGAAACAGCTTGTGATACTGCAGAAGTAACTTCTCTATTTCCTAATTTTGTTTTGGTTTGTCCTTCAAATTGAGGTTCTGCTACTTTTACAGAAACAATAGCTGTTAAGCCTTCTCTAAAATCGTCTCCAGCAATTTCGAACTTTACATTTTTAAGTAATCCAGATTCATCGGCATACTTTTTTAATGTACTGGTTAAACCACGTCTAAATCCAGATAAATGTGTTCCACCTTCGTGTGTATTAATATTGTTTACATACGAATGTAAATTTTCTGCATAAGAAGTATTGTACACCATAGCAACTTCTACAGGAATACCATTTTTTTCACCTTCCATAGAAATTACATTGGCAGTTAATTGCTCTCTTGTAGAATCTAGGTATTTAATAAATTCTGGTAACCCTTCGTCAGAATGAAATGTTTCTGAGATAAAGTTTCCTTCATCATCGGTATTTCTTTTATCTGTTAAAGTGATGGTAATACCTTTGTTTAGGTATGCTAACTCACGCATTCTTGTAGCAAGCGTTTCGTAATTGTACTCTGTAGATTGTTTAAAAATAGACTTATCTGGTAAAAAAGTAACAATAGTACCTGTAAAATCGGTTTCTCCGATAGTTTTTACTGGGTATAAAGTTTTTCCTTTTTCATACTCTTGTTGCCAAATTTTACCTTCTTTATGAACTGTAGCTGTTAAGTGGTCAGATAGTGCGTTTACACAACTTACACCAACCCCATGTAAACCACCAGAAACTTTGTAAGAATCTTTATCAAATTTACCACCAGCACCAATTTTGGTCATTACTACTTGTAAAGCAGAAACACCTTCTTTTTTATGGATTCCAACAGGTATACCACGTCCATTATCTCTTGTGGTTATAGAATTGTCTTCGTTAATGGTAACTTCTATGGTGTCACAATAGCCACCCATGGCTTCATCAATAGAGTTATCTACAACTTCATACACCAAATGGTGTAAACCGCGTATTCCAACATCTCCAATATACATAGAAGGGCGCATTCTAACATGCTCCATACCTTCTAATGCTTGAATACTGGAAGCATCATATTCTTTTTTAATTTCGTCGCTCATTATAAAAGTGAATTATTTATTTTTAGGTTGATAAAACTCGTTAAACGAATTTTCTAAGTCAAATTTACAATTTTTAATCCCTTTTTCAAGTGTTTTTAGCGATTTGCTTTTAAAATTATCAACATTTGTTAAAAACAAAAAAGTGCCTTAAAAGCTCTGAAAAGCATCTTAAAATAGATTTTTATAATTTTCTTATTTTTTACTTTTGTAAGAATTAAAAAAATGCGTTATAGCTTTTATTTTAAGATTTTAAAATTTATGAGAGAGAACCATTTAGTGTCAATTTGATGTAAAAAAAAGGAGTATAAACATGATGTTTGTCACAAAATTAAAAAATAGTTACCCTTAATTTTGTTCTGATGATAATGTACATAAAATGAAAATACTAAAAAATAGTTTGTTGATTGTAGTTTTACTTATTTCAACCATCACTTTAGGGCAAGAGAGAAAAAAAATTAAACCAACTGTAAATTGGAATTTAAGAGGGCAAATTTGGTTACGTTATTCAGATTTAAACGAAGGCTCTTTAATTAATAACGAATTAACAAACAGTTTTGCCGATGTTTCTATTCGCCGTTTAAGAATTCCAATTTCCTCTCAAGTTACACCCAACGTTTTTTTATATAGTATTCTAGGTGGAAATAATTATAATTTTAGAACTAAAGAGTTTCCTTTAGAGGTGTTAGATTTATACGCAGAATATACCTTTAATAGAGCTTTTGAGGTAGTTATCGGTAAATCGGGTTGGTAGGGTTTAAATAGATGGAATATCAGATCTAATAAAACACTAATGGGTTTAGACTCTCCATTGTTTACATTAAATACTGTAGAAAAAGCAGATGATATTGGTCGTTTATTAGGTATTTGGTTTAAGGGACAATTTGGTAAAATAGACTATAGATTGGTTTTTAATAGGCCTTTATTAGTTAATACGGCTCCAAATAACGAAGTTAATTTTGCTAATAATAGACCAAGAATTAAAACATCTTCTTATGTAAAGTATCAGTTTTTTGAACACGAATCTAATAAGTCTGCATATCAAACTGGTACTTATGTACAAGATAAAAAAGTATTTAACATTGGTGCAGGTTTTCAGTTTCAAGAAAAAGCTATGAGTGATGGTGATACAAGTTTAGCAATCACAAATTTGTACGCTATAAAACATTGGGCTGTAGATTCTTTTTTAAATTTACCTTTAGTTAATAATGCAGCAATTACAGCTTATTTAGGTTATTATGATTATCAATTTGGAAAAAACTATATTAGAAATGTAGGTGCAAACAACCCAACAACTGGTGGAGGTACAGATTTTAACAGAGCAGGAGTTGCGTTTCCTATGATAGGAACAGGAACAACCTGGTACATGCAATTTGGGTATGCATTTCCAAAAGATAAGGTTTTAGGGCATTCTGTAGTTGTACAACCTAATATTGCTATCCAATCTTCTAACTGGGATGTATTAAATGATCCAATGACAGTGTATGATTTTACGGTAAATTTTTTAATGAATGGTAAACATGACAATAAAATAAGTTTGGGATATCAACATCGACCAATATTTGATGCTACTACCATTCAACAAAAAGGCTATAAAGGTTTGGCAGTTTTACAATATCAGGTTTCTTTGAAGTAACATCAATCAAAAGCACTAAAAACTTTAGATTTTGAAGAACTAATAAATAATTATTCTTTAAATTATTAAATTCATAAATAAGTTTAGATATCTTAAAAAATAGTGCGTAGTCTATTTATTCTCTCTATATTTGGTGCAAAATTATAATAAATGACAAGTAATAATAACAATCGTAATTTCAATAATCCTAATTTTTAGGGCAGGAAGGTTGTTGTTTATAAATATATAAAGCCTTCCAATTTTGGAAGGCTTTTTTTCATGTCTTGAATTGATTTCGAGATAAAAAAAAATAAGAAATGAGTAAAATAATGACAGTAGACATTTTGTCTAGTATAAAAGGTGCAAAACCTTCGGAATCTGTAAATAAGCTTTTTGACGTTATTAAAAATGCCAATCAGCAAAATAATTCGAATACAACTGTACATAATAAGGTAGTTTCTTTAAACGATTTAAGAGAAGATGTAGTTGTAGAAAGCTCAGCTATAGAAAAGGAAATTATCAAAGAAAACTTTCCAAAAGAGAAAAACGGGTTTTTAGCAGTTGCTAAAGTGATAGAAGATTAATATGGAATCGCAGATATATAAAATTCATCAACAATTGATAAACAAAGAAATTTCTTGTACAGCTTTGGTACAAGAAAAATTAGATTTGTTACAACAAAATACATTCAATACGGTCAATTCACTTTTAGAGGAAACAGCTATTGAATTGGCAAAAAAAGTAGATGCAAAAATTGCAAACGGGCAAGAAATTGGTTTGTTAGAAGGGATACCATTCGGAATTAAAGATGTGTACATGGTGCAAGGAACCTATACAACTGCCAGTTCAGATTTGCTAAAAAACTACAAATCTGCCTATACAGCAACCGCTATTCAGAAGTTGCTAGACGCTGGTGCAATACCGTTAGTTAAAGAAAATTGCGATTCTTTTGGACATGGTTCATCCTCTGAAAACACCATTTTTGGAGCAGTAAAAAATGCTGTAAATCCAGCTTTAGTAGGTGGAGGTTCTTCTGGAGGTTCTGCTGTAAATGTAGCCAAAGATTATACCATATTTTCAATTGGTGGAGATACAGGTGGTTCTATTAGGCAACCTGCTGGTTATAATAAAGTGTATGGGTTAAAACCTACTTACGGTCGTATTTCTAGGTATGGCTTAATGGCATATGCATCTTCTACAGATTGTGTAGGTCCAATTGCAAAATCTATAGAAGATATTAGAATTGTATTAAATATAATGAGTGGTAAAGATGTAAAAGATCAAACTACTTATAAGTCAGATAAAATTAAAAAAGATCTAAATACATCAAACATTAAAACGGTTGGTTATTTTAGAAATTTTATTGAAAGTAAAGCAATTTCAAAAGAAATAAAAGCAGACTTTTTAGCAACAATTGATAAGATAAAAGCCAAAGGAATTGCAGTAAAAGAATTAGAATTTTTCGATTCTGATATTTTAGTATCTACTTATTACACATTAGCAATGGCAGAAACTGCTTCTAATTTATCGCGTTTAGATGGTACCAATTACGGAGCAAGAATTGAAGGTGATACTTTAAAAGATACTTATTCAATAACCCGTTCAGAAAAATTTTCTGAAGAAACAAAACGAAGAATTGTAGGTGGTAATCAAGTGTTATCTCAAGGTTTTTCTGATGAAATTTATTTGAAAGCACAAGATGTTAGAAATCAAATTTCAGCAAGATTTACAAATGATTTTAAAGAAGTAGATATCATTTTGTCTCCAGTAACCCCTCAAAATCCGCCTAAAATTGGCGACAGCTTAAAAGATCCTTTAGCTATGTATTTATCTGATGCATATACCGTTGGTTTTAGTTTGGCAGAATTACCAACCTTAACCTTACCAAAAGGAACAAATACAGGATTACAACTTACAGCAGATAAAAAAAATGATGCACATGTATTACAATTCGCTAACCTTTTAAACGATATTTTATAATGGAACTAGCGCAATTAAATGAGGCTTTAAAAGCACACGAATTAGAGTTAATCATAGGTTTAGAAACGCATGTTCGTCTAAATACCAAGAGTAAATTATTTTGCTCTTGCCCAAATGAAGAAACCGAAATACCGAATACAAATATTTGTGCTGTTTGTACAGGACAAATGGGGGTTTTGCCAGCTATAAATAAAGAAGCAATTAACAAAGCTATTTATTTTGGAAAAGCAGTAAAATCAACTTTTTCAAACGAAGTTATTTCTTGGGATAGAAAACATTACGAATATCCAGATAATCCTAAAAACATACAAATTACACAGTTTCATAACCCTGTAATTCCAGACGGACAAGTGTCTTGTTTTAGAAATGATGGAAGCCAGTTTACTGTAAATTTAACCCAAGTTCATATCGAAGAAGATGCAGCTAAATTAATGCACGAAAAGAAAATTTCGTTGGTAGATTTTAATAAAGCAGGAGTTCCATTAATAGAAATTGTAACAGATCCTTGTATTAGAAATATAGAAGATGCATCTACCTATGCACAATACATTCAGCGAATTGTACAAAACTTAGGCATTTCTGAGGCTAATTTAGAAAAAGGAGAATTTAAAAGTGATGTGTCTGTTTCTCTTAGAAAAAATCACACCTATAATTTAAATCCAAGAACTGAAATTAAAAACTTAAATTCTTTTAAGTTTATGATGGAAGCTTTAAAAGAAGAGGTAGAAAAACAATTAAATTATTACACAGAACACAAAGAATTTAGACCAGAACAAACTACGGTTTTATGGGATGCAGATTTAAAGCAAACCAAAACCATGCGTAAAAAAGAATTTGAGGCAGACTACAGATTTATCTCTGAACCAGATATTCCTTTCGTTTCCATTAAAGAGGTGGTAAATTCTATAAAAATAGATGCAAGTGCATTGCCACATGCAGTAGAATCTGTTTTAATTAAAGGTGATGTATTACCACAAGACGCAAAGTTTTTTACGGCTGATGCCACTCGTTCTAAAACATTTATGACCATAAATAATGTGCTACAAGATCCTTCTTTTGTTGCAAAAACATTGGTTAATAATATTGGTGCAGATGAGTATGAAAACATTCACGATATCAATCATTTAATTGAAATTTTTCAATTATTTAAAGAAGATAAAATTACGTCTGTTTTAGTTCAAAACGGAATTACAAGGTATTTAAAAGACAGAACTTTTGATTATAAAAAGTATTTTGATGAAAATACCATTTCAGAAGCGCAAATTGTAGCAGCGATTACAAAAGTAATTTCAGAAAATGAAGCCATTGCAAATGATATTAAAGCTGGAAACCAAGGTAAAGCAGGTATTCTTGTAGGAAAAGTAATTGGTATAATTGGTAAAGGTGCCTCAGGAAAAGTAATTCGTGAAGGAATTTTAAAGCAACTTGCTAAAAATACAGGAGGTGAGAAGTTGGAAAATGGAGGCAATAAACGTAAAGATGAAAGTGGGAAGTTAGAAGTTGGATCTAATCCAAAATCCGAAAAACAAGAAGATGAATTAACAGAAGTTCCAATCATTATAAAAGAAGAATATAGAACACATACAATTTCTCAATTATCAGAAAATTCAATTTCAGAAAAAGTAACATTGTCAGGTTGGATTTCTAGTGTAAGAGATCATGGTGAATTAATGTTTATCGATTTAAGAGATGCAAGTGGGCAAGTTTTTCAAGTACGTTTAAGTAGAGAATCTTTTCCTAATTTAGATGAATTGGTAAAACTAAAACCAGAGTCTGTAATTTCCGTTACAGGTGTGGTTGTTGAACGAAATGAAGATGATTATAATGCAGGTTTAAGAACAGGTAAAATTGAGTTAGAAACTTCTGAATTAGAAATTTTAAACCTTTCTAAAACCTTGCCTTTCGAAATAAAAAGAGCTACAAAAACAAATGAAACAGTTCGTTTTCAGTACAAATTTCTAGATCATAGAAATGACGATGTTAAAAGAGCTATCGTTAATCGTCATAAAGTCATAAAATTATTGCGTGATATTTTAGATGAAGAAGAATTCTTAGAAATTGAAACACCAATTTTAACAGCGGGTACAGACGAAGGCGCAAGAGAATTTATTGTACCAACAAGAAAGCAATCTGGTTCTTTTTATACCTTACCACAAGCACCACAACAATTCAAACAAATGTTAATGGTTGGTGGTTTTGAGAAATATTTCCAAATCGCACGTTGTTTTAGAGATGAAGACTCTAGAGGAGATCGTCAACCAGAATTTACGCAGTTAGATATAGAAATGGCCTATGCAAGTATGCAGCAAATTATCGATTTAAACACCAAAATGTTTAATGAAGTCGTTAAAAAAATATATGGTAAAAAATGGATTTTACATCCTTTTGAAGTAATTACCTATAAAGATGCCATGGATAAATATGGTTGCGATAGACCAGATTTACGATATGGTTTGCAAATGCAAGACATTACAAACATTGTAAAAGATACTACTTTCCAAGTTTTTAGTAAACCTATAGAAGAAGGGGGTATTGTAAAATGTATCAAGGTTTCTTCAGCAGAACAAGGAAACAAACGTATGTCTAAAGGTCAAATAGAAAACTTAACAGCCATTGCACAGCAACATGGTTTAGGTGGTTTGGCTTATATTATTGTAAATGAAAACGATTTGCAATCGCCAATAATTAAGTTTTTAGGCGAAGAAATTGCGGCAAATATCATAAAAACTACGAATGCTAAAGTAGGAGATATCGTGTTTTTCTCAGCAGCAGATTATGCAACAGCAAACAAAGCATTAGACGCTGTTCGCCAAGAAATGGGACGTATTTTAAAACTAATAAATCCAAAAGAATTAAGACCAGCTTGGGTAGTAGATTTTCCAATGTTCGAGAAAAATGATGACGGTAGATGGACGTTTACACACAATCCTTTTTCTATGCCAGCAGTGTACGATTTAGAAAAACACATGACAGGAAATGATGAAGAAATTGGAACCATTATTGCACAGCAATACGATTTAATCTTAAATGGTTATGAAATTGGTGGAGGTTCTGTGCGTGCACACAAAGCAGAAATTTTAGAAGCAACCTATAAAAATATGGGGTACAATAAAGAAGAAATGCTAAAAAGTGTGGGTACTATGTACAAAGCTTTTCAATATGGTGCGCCACCTCATGGAGGAATTGCTTGGGGTGTAGATAGGTTAATGATGATTTTAGAAAAGAAAGCATCTATTAGAGAGGTAATGGCGTTTCCAAAAACAGGAAGTTCAGAAGATTTATTATTTAATGCACCATCAATTTTATCTGATAAAAAGGTAGAAGAAATGAACGTGAAGATTATTAAAAAATAAAATCATTTGAAAAGGTTGCTCAATTTAAAAATCTATCTTATTTTTGTATCAATAATGAAATTAAACACAAAAAATACTTGGTGGTGGAACTCTCTTATTTAATAAGTGAGCGCTAAACCTGTATATATAAATTATAAAAAAAGGCTTATCTCACGATAAGCCTTTTTTCAGTTAAAAAATGTCTTCTCGAGCGCAGTCGAGTTGGCATCAAATTAAGAGAAATTAAAACGTTCTCGACTGCGCTCGAACTGACAATCAGTTATGAATACAATAAAATTTAAAACATTATCAAAAACACAAATTGCAGACACCATAACACCTGTTGGTTTGTATTTGCGTTTTAGAGATAAATTTGCAAATACGCTTTTGTTAGAAAGTTCAGATTACCACAGTAAAGAAGAAAGTTTTTCTTTTATTGCTATTGAGCCTGTAGTTTCAATAAAAGCAGAAAATCATCATTTAGTTTTTTCTCACAAAGAAAAAGAAATTGCAAAAGAAAAAATTGGTAGAAATTTTAATACTATTTTCGAAAAATACACCCAAAATATAGAATTAGACTGTCCTGCAGAATTAAAAGCATTTAATGGTTTGTATGGCTACACAACTTATGATTCTGTTCAGTATTTTGAAAATATTACCTTAAACGTAGAAAAAGCACCATCAGCAATTCCGTTAATGCAATACAGTTTTTACAGATTTATTATTGCCATCAATCATTTTAATGATGAAATGATTCTAATAGAAAACGTAGAAGAAGGCACAGAATCTCGCATTAAAGAAATTCAGACCATTATAGATGCACAAGCGTTTAATACCCAAAGTTTCGAAATTGTTGGTAATGAAACCTCTAACGTAAAAGGAGAAGAATTTATAGAATACGTTAAAAAAGCAAAATCGCATTGTAAAAGAGGCGATGTTTTTCAGTTGGTATTATCGCGTCAATTTCAACAAAAATTTAAAGGAGATGAATTTAATGTGTACAGAGCATTACGTTCTATAAATCCTTCTCCTTATTTATTCTTTTTCGATTATGGTTCTTTTAAGTTGATGGGATCTTCACCAGAAGCACAAATTAAAATCACTCAAGGAAGAGCTACAATCAATCCAATTGCAGGAACGTTCAGAAGAACAGGAGATATGGCAAAAGACATTCAATTGGGTAAAAAATTATCTGCAGATAAAAAAGAAACTGCAGAACATGTAATGTTGGTAGATTTAGCTCGTAACGATTTAAGCAAACATGCAGATAATGTCGAGGTTGAGGTATTCAAAGAAGTACAGTACTTTAGTCATGTAATTCACTTAGTATCTACAGTTTCAGGAAAGTTAAAAGGAAACCCAATAGAAATTGTAGGTGACACTTTTCCAGCAGGAACTTTAAGTGGTGCACCTAAATATAAAGCTATGCAACTAATTGATACATATGAAAACCAATCACGCGGATTTTATGGAGGTGCAGTAGGGATTATCGGTTTAGACGGTTCTGTGAATTTAGCCATTGCAATTCGTTCTTTTGTAAGTAAAAATAATGTTTTGTATTACCAAGCAGGAGCAGGAATTGTAATTCATTCCGATGAAGAAAAAGAATTACAAGAAGTAAATAATAAATTAGCAGCCTTAAAAAAAGCACTGATTTTGGCAGAAAATATTTAAACAGGCATTACGCTATATACAATAGGCTTTATGCTTATTGCTAATAGCTTAAAACTTATAGCATTTAAGAAAATGAACATATTAATTTTAGATAATTACGATTCGTTTACCTACAATTTGGTACACATGGTAGAAAAAATTACAGGAAAATTTCCTGCAGTTTATAGAAACGACGAAATCAGTATTGCAGATGTTGGTAATTTTGATATCATAATGTTATCTCCAGGACCTGGAATACCTAATGAAGCAGGAATTTTAAAAGAAGTAATAAAAACCTATGCAGGTATTAAACCCATTTTTGGAGTATGTTTAGGCTTGCAAGCCATTACAGAAGTTTTTGGAGGAACCATAATTAATTTAGACGACGTTTTTCACGGAGTAGCCACAGAAATGAAGGTTACAGATCCTTTAGCGGTCATTTTTAAAAATGTTTCAGAAACTTTTATGGCTGCACGTTATCATTCTTGGGCAGCAACAGACAAAGGGTTTCCAGAAGCATTAAAAGTAACAGCAAGAGATGAAGATGGTTTAATACAAGCAATCGAGCATAAAGTGTATCCAATTTCTGCAGTTCAGTTTCATCCAGAATCTATTTTAACTGATGTTGGTGAGCAGTTGGTTACAAATTTTATAGACGCTTGTAAAGTGTCTAATGCTGAACTTGATTCAGCATTATAACAAAAAGATACTGAAATAAATTCAGCATAAAATGAAACAAATTCTAAACAGACTATACAATCACGAAAGACTATCAAAATCTGAAGCAACACAAATCTTAAAAGATATTGCTGCTTCAACATATAACGACGCACATTTAGCTTCTTTTATGACGGTTTTTATGATGCGCCCGATTTCTGTTGATGAACTTTCTGGATTCAGAAACGCCTTAAAAGAATTGACTATAAAAGTCGATTTTTCTGATTACAACACTATTGATATTGTTGGAACAGGAGGAGATGGAAAAGATACGTTTAATATTTCTACATTAACTTCTTTTGTAGTTGCAGGTACAGGTCAAAAAGTGGCAAAACATGGTAATTACTCTGTTTCTTCGCAATCTGGTTCATCAGATATGTTAGAAAGTTTTGGGTATCAATTTACTAACGATGAAAATACTTTAAAAGTACATTTAGAAAAAGCAAACATTTGCTTCTTGCATGCGCCAAAATTTCATCCAGCAATGAAAGCTGTGGGTCCAACTAGAAAAGCATTGGCATTAAAAACATTTTTTAATATGTTAGGACCTTTGGTAAACCCGAGTTCACCCAAAAACCATATGTTAGGTACGTTTAATTTAGAAACTGCACGTTTGTATAATTATATTTTACAAGAAGAAAAAAACATCAATTACGGAATTATACATGCATTAGATGGTTATGATGAAATTTCACTCACAAGCGCATTTAAGTTGTTTACAAAAAAAGGCGAACAAATCATAAATCCAAAAGATTTAGGTCAGAAAAGAATTGCACAATCAGAAATATTTGGAGGAAATAATGTAGCAGATGCTGCAAAAATTTTTAAAACCATTTTAGAAGGAAAAGGTACAGAAGCGCAAAACAATGTAGTATTAACCAATGCTGCTTTTGCATTAACTATTGTTGATGAAAATAAAAGTTTTGAAACTGCTTTTAAAGAAAGTAAAGATTCTTTATTGGGTTTAAAAGCAAAACAAACATTAGAAAAATTAGTAAGTTTATAAATTCACAAGACCTTACAGGTTTTTATAACCTGTAAGGTCTATAATGAAAGCTAATAATGAAAAAAAAGAAAAACAATTTAATTCTAATTATTCCAGCATTTTTATTAATGGGAGCTGCAGTTGGCGTGCAAACAAAAGAGCTTTTTAAGCACACAATAACTGGATTAATAGTTGGTGTTATTGTTTATCTTTTTTTGAGATATAGAAATAAGAGAATGAATAATTAAAAATTTGTAATTATTAAAATGACAATTTTAGATAAAATAATCGCATTTAAAAAGAAGGAAGTTGCTAAGATAAAAGCAGAAATTCCTGTTAAAAAATTGGTAGAAAGTCCTAGTTTTGGTAGAACTACATTTTCTTTAAAAAAGTCTTTGTTAGAAGTAGGTTCTACAGGTATAATTGCAGAATATAAACGCCAATCTCCATCAAAAGGAATTATTAACGACAAAGCAACCATTGCAGAAGTTACTAATGGTTATTTAGATGCTAATGTAGCAGCACAGTCTATTTTAACAGATACCTCTTTTTTTGGAGGAACCATGGCAGATTTAATGGAAGCAAGAGTTATTAACCAACAAAAACCAATCTTAAGAAAAGATTTTATTGTAGATGGTTTTCAAATAGTTGAGGCAAAAGCTATTGGAGCAGATGTAATTTTATTAATCGCTTCTTGCTTAACATCCGAAGAATTAAAAAATTATGGAAATCTTACAACAGATTTAGGTATGGAAGTTTTGTATGAAGTTCATACGCAAGAAGATTTAGATAAGATTAACGATTTAGATAATAAAATTATTGGGATTAATAATCGAAACTTAAAAACGTTTGAAGTTGATTTAGAGCACTCTATAAAATTAGCAAATCAAATACCAGATACTTGCTTAAAACTATCAGAAAGTGGAATTTCTGACCCAAAAATAATTACTGGATTGAAAGAATTTGGATTTCAAGGTTTTTTAATTGGAGAAAATTTTATGAAAACAGACAACCCAGGTGAAGCTTGTCAAGAATTTATCAATCACATTAGATAATACACGTTATTGTCTTAAAAGAGAAGGTTATAACATAATAAATTAATTTCCTATAAATTGGGGAATTACAAAGAGATATGAAATTAAAGGTTTGTGGAATGAAATTTACAGAAAATATGCAACAAGTAGCTGCTTTACAACCAGACTATTTGGGGTTTATTTTCTATGAAAAATCGAAAAGAAATTTTGAAGGAATTATTCCAGAATTGCCAAAAGAAATTAAGAAAACAGGTGTTTTTGTAAACGAATATATAGAAATTGTTGTCTCTTTGGTAGAGGAGTATAGATTAGATGCTATTCAGTTACATGGAGATGAATCTGTATCATATATTTTAGATTTAAAACAGCAATTAGCAAACAATAGAGCCTTGTTTATAGAAGAAAATAAGCAGATCAAAAAGAAAAAAAATCAGCATTATATTTCTAAAAAAGAAGTTGAAATTATAAAAGTTTTTGGCATAAAAAATGAATTTAATTTCTCTGCATTACAACCTTACTTAGACGTAGTCGATTATTTTTTATTTGATACCAAAGGAAAAGAAAGAGGTGGTAATGGTGTAAAATTTGATTGGTCAGTTTTAGAAAATTACCCTTACAAAAAGCCATTTTTTTTAAGTGGAGGTATAAGTTTAAATGATTTAGAACAGTTACAAATAGTATTAAAATCTAATTTACCCATTTATGCGTTAGATGTAAATAGTAAATTTGAAAGCAAACCAGGGGTTAAGAAAATAGAAGAGTTAGAGAAGTTTAAAAATAGCTTCTTTACAAATACAGTGAAGTAATTTTATCGCAATAACAGCTTAGAATAAAAATATGAAAAGTAAATTTCAACCAGATAAAAATGGATATTTCGGACAATTTGGTGGCGCATTTATTCCAGAATTATTGTATCCAAATGTAAAAGAATTAGAAGATAATTACATTCAAATTATCGAATCTGAAGAGTTTCAAAAAGAATACAAATCGTTGCTAAAAGACTATGTTGGACGACCAACTCCATTGTATTTAGCAAAAAGGTTATCCCAAAAATATGGAGCGCATATTTACTTAAAACGCGAAGATTTAAACCATACAGGAGCACATAAAGTAAACAATACAGTTGGTCAGATTTTAATTGCAAAAAAGTTAGGTAAAACCAAAATTATTGCAGAAACGGGTGCAGGACAACACGGTGTTGCAACAGCTACAGTTTGTGCCTTAATGGGCTTAGATTGTACTGTTTTTATGGGTGAAAAAGATATCGAACGTCAAGCACCTAACGTTGCTAGAATGAAAATGTTAGGTGCTAAGGTAGTTGCAGCAACATCAGGCTCAAAAACCTTGAAAGACGCTACTAATGAAGCTATTAGATATTGGATTCAAAACCCAGAAACCTTTTATTTAATTGGTTCTGTAGTTGGTCCACATCCACATCCAGATATGGTAGCTAGATTACAGGCTATAATTTCTGAGGAAATGAAATGGCAATTAAAAGAGAAAACAGGAAAAGAAAATCCAGATACCATTATTGCCTGTGTGGGAGGTGGCTCTAATGCTGCAGGTGCCTTTTATCATTATTTTGATGATGAAGAAGTTGAGTTAATTGCAGTTGAGGCTGCAGGTTTAGGTGTAAGTTCTGGTGAAAGTGCTGCAACATCCCAATTAGGTGAAGTGGGTATTATTCATGGTTCTAAAACCATTTTAATGCAAGATGATTATGGTCAAATTGTTGAACCTTATTCAATTTCTGCTGGTTTAGATTATCCAGGAGTAGGGCCTTTACACGCCTATTTATATGAGAGTAAAAGAGCCAAATTTATGAATGCTACAGACCAAGAGGCATTAACAGCAGCTTACGAGTTAACTAAAATAGAGGGTATTATTCCTGCTTTAGAAACAGCGCATGCTTTAGCGGTTTTACCAAAAATGGATTTGACAAAAGACCAAGTTGTAGTGATTAATTTATCTGGTAGAGGAGACAAAGATTTAGAAATATATATCAAACACTTAGAAGCATAATGAATTCGAGAATTAGTTTTATAGAAAATGAGATAGCGCCTTTAAGACAACAATTAAACCAACATTCGCTATATAAAAAACTAGAAAATATAGATGATGTAAAAACATTCATGGAAAGTCATGTTTTTGCAGTTTGGGATTTTATGTCGCTTTTAAAAGCGTTACAAATCAATTTAACATCAGTTTCTTTGCCATGGTTTCCAAAGAAAAATACGAATTTGGTTCGTTTTATCAATGAAATAACATTAGCAGAAGAAAGTGATTTTGATAAGGATTGTGTTGTAAAAAGTCATTTTGAAATGTATTTAGACGCCATGAATGAAATGGGAGCAAATACGAAAGAAATTCATTTTTTTATTGAAGCCTTAAAGCAATCAACCTCTGTAAATAAAAGTTTAGAAAAAACCAATACTATAAAAGCTGTCAAAGAATTTGTAAACTTTACTTTTGAGGTAATTGCATCGAAACAATTACATAAAATTGCCAGTGCATTTACATTTGGTAGAGAAGATGTAATACCAGACATGTTTTTAAATATTGTAAATGAAGCCTCTACAGAAGATAATAATTATGACAGCTTTGTGTATTATTTAAAAAGACATATAGAGTTGGATGGTGATGAGCATGGTCCTTTATCTTTGCAAATGATATCAGAATTATGTGGCAATGATGATCAAAAATGGATTGAAGTTTTAGAGGTTGCCAAAAAATCTTTAGAAGTAAGAATTCTTTTGTGGAGCGGTATAGCAGCACAACTTTTAAGTTAAAAAAAAGGTTTAAATGAAAGCATTAAATACATTATTGGAGGAGAAAAACAACTTACTTTCCATTTATTTTACTTGTGGTTTTCCAAAATTAGAAGATACTACAACAGTAATTACGGAATTAGAAAAAAGCGGAGTTGATTTTATAGAAGTTGGTCTGCCATATTCAGACCCTTTAGCAGATGGCCCAACAATACAAGATAGTAGCCAGAAAGCACTACAAAATGGTGTTAATTTAGATGTTGTTTTTGAACAACTGATGACAATTAAGACAACGAATAGAACTCCTTTAGTTTTAATGGGATATTTAAATCAAATGCTAAAATATGGTGAAGATAAATTTTGCCAGAAAGTAGTAGAATGTGGTATTGAAACTTTAATTATTCCAGATCTACCAATGGTAGAATATGAGAATCATTATCAACAATTATTTGATAAATATGGTTTAACAAACGTATTTTTAATTACACCGAATACAGAAGAAGATCGTATAAAAAAAATAGATGCTTACACAAAAGCGTTTATTTATGTAGTTGCATCATCATCTATTACGGGTGCTAAAGGAGAAATTTCAAAAGAGCAAATAGCCTATTTTGAAAGAATAAAAAACATGCATTTACAAAGTAAATTAATTGTAGGTTTTGGTATTTCAGATAAAACTACTTTTGATACTGCTTGTAATTATGCAACTGGAGCTATCATTGGCTCAGCATTTATTAGGTATTTAGCGGCAAATGGTGTTTCTAAAATTAAGGATTTTATAGCGCCAATTATAAGTTAAGAAGAACTTAATTATTTATTGCAAGAATAAAAAAAAGCGAAACATTTTTGTTTCGCTTTGTCATTTAGTTCACACTAATTAAGTTTATATCAAAAACCAAAACTGCGCCACCAGGTATACTTCCTCTTCCATTATTACCATAACCTAAGTTAGATGGAATTATTAAAATTCCATTTCCACCTTCTTTAAAATAGGTAATACCTTCGGTCCAACCTTTTATTACCTGTTGTAGGTTAAACGAAACTCCACTAGAATTACTTTTATCAAAAATTGTTCCATTTAAAAAATAACCTTTGTAAGCAACAGTAACATTAGAGGTTGATGTTGGATTTTCTCCACTTCCTTCGTTTTCTATCACATAATAAAGTCCAGTATTACTTTTTTCTGCATTTAAACCATTTTCGTCAATGTATTTTAGAATATCAGCTTCTGTTTGAGGCTCAAAATTTGGTTCATCATTAGAAGAACAAGAACCAAAAAGAGTAGTAAATAGAATAAGAGATAAAATATTTTTCATTTTTCTTAAAATTTAATTGGTAAATATAAAAGAAAAAATTTAATATACTTTTTTTCCGTTTAAATAAGTACTTTCAGCTTCAGTTTTAGGAATATTATTACCTTCAACAGTCATAATATCTTGATTTAGTATAACAAAATCAGCAAATTTACCAACTTCGATACTTCCTTTTTCATCTTCTTCAAAATTAGAATATGCCGCCCAAATAGTCATCCCTTTTAGAGTTTCTTCTCTACTTAAAGCGTTTTCCATTTGAAAACCATTTTCAGGATAGTTGTCTAAATCTTTTCTTATTGTTGCTGCATAAAATGTTAAAAATGGATTTACTTGTTCTACAGGGAAATCAGTTCCTAATGCAATTTTACCATATTTATTTAATAAATCTTTAAAGGCATACGCACCTTTCATTCTCTTTTTACCAATTCTGTTTTCTGCCCAATACATATCTGAAGTGGCATGTGTAGGTTGTACAGATGGAAAAATATTATCGAATTTATCAAAATCTTCTTCTGATATTATTTGTGCATGCTCAATTCTCCAGCGTCTGTTTTTATCGTTTCTTAATACTTCTTTATATGTTTTTAACATCCAAGTATTTGCAGAATCTCCAATAGCATGGGTGTTCATTTGATAATCAGAGGCAGCAATTTGCGTTGCAATTTCTTGATATCTTTTAGGGGCATATATAAATGCACCAAAATGATTTTCTCTATCTGAATAAGGTTTACGCATTGCAGCTCCTCTTGAGCCTAGAGCACCATCACCATACACTTTAAAAGACCTAACATTTAATCTATCAGTTTTAACAATTCCCTTATTGATGTAGTAATCAATTTGCGATTGTTTATCACCAGAAACCATTGCATAAACACGCATTTTTAAGGAGCCTATTTTTTGTAAACTGTCTATTAATTCTATAGTGTTTCTGTCTAAACCAGCGTCGTCTACAGTGGTTAAACCATAAGAAAAAGCTATTTTTTGAGCATCTAGTAAACCTTGTATGGCTTGTTTTTTAGAGGTTTTTGGGAATTTTATATAATCCATAGCATTGTCTATTAAAACACCTGTAAGTTTCCCGTCTTTGGAAATACATTCTCCACCTTTTACCTTAAAAGGGGCTGTTATTTCAGAGAAATCTAATGCAGCTTGGTTTACTAATAACGCATGCCCGTCAACTCTTGTAATAGCAACAGGAATTTCAGGGAAAAGAGCATCTAGTTTTTCTTTGGTTGGAAACTTTTTAATTTTCCAGTCGTTCTGATCCCATCCACGTCCTGTAATAAAAGTTGTATTTTTTTCTTTTTGAAAGTCGACTAATTTTTGTAAAACTTCATCATAACTTTTTGTACCTTCTAAAGATACTTTTTGTTGTTGCAAACCCATTCTGTAAAAATGGCAATGAGCATCAATTAAACCAGGTACAATTGTTTGGTTTTTTGCATCTATAAATTCTGTAGCTTCATATTTGCCTTCTATTTGTTGATTGTTGCCAACTGCAACAAAAACGCCATCTTTAATAGCAAAAGCTTCTGCTTTATCAAAATTGTTATTTACGGTATAAATATTTGCGTTTACTACAATTAAATCTACTTTTTCTTTTGTACAAGAATAGATTATGAATGTAATAATAGCAAATTGTATAAATTTTTTCATTGTATTGCTTTTAAGCATTTAGATAAATATAATACGCCCAATACATTAATAAAAACTGTAAAGGTATTCTAATGTAAGCTATTTTTTTAGAGCCAATTGCTGGTCTAATTTTTGTTGCATCCCAAATATGGATTGGTAAGAAAATAATCATTAATATAAAAATTCCTACGGCTGCATGTTTTGTATAATTTGAAAGAAATAAACCAATTCCTAATAAAAATTCTATGACACCAAAAAGATAGTTTACTGTAAGTTTTGGTAAAAAATCTGGAATAAAGTTTTTAAAAATTTTTGGTTTTATAATGTGCATGATACCTGCAAAACAGAATAAAATTCCTAAAATTATTTTTAAAAAAAGTGAAAGTGTATCCATAAAATTATGGTTTAACAAGAGTGTTATTGTATAAATATTTATCCATTAAATAAATAATACTAGCCATAGATGCACTACCTAATTCTAATTCTCGTTTGTTTACCTTATCAAAAGTATCTCTACTTGTATGATGGTAATCGAAATAACGCTGAGAATCTGGTCTGTAACCAACTAAAGTTACGTTTTCGCCTTTTAAAGGAGAAATATCTGCACCTGAACCACCTTTATCTAAATCGTGTAAACCATAAGGAGACAATAGTTTTTTCCAGCTTTGTAATAGTTTTGTGTTTATGGTATTTGCATCAATAGAGAAACCTCTTGGTGTGTGACCACCAGCATCCGATTCTAAGCCTCCAATATGTGTTTCTTTATTTTGTTTTGATACTTCTGCGTATTTTTTTGCACCTCTGGTTCCATTTTCTTCGTTCATAAAAAAGACCACTCGTAAAGTGTTTTTTGGTTTGATGTTGTTTTTTTGAAACAAATAGGCAACTTCTAAAGATTGTACGATTCCTGTACCATCATCATTTGCTCCTTCACCTAAATCCCAAGAATCTAAATGACCACCCACTACAAAAATATTTTTGGGTGTTTCTGATCCTTTAATTTCTCCAATTACATTAAAAGAAGGTGCATCAGGTAGTGTTTTACAGCTTTGTTTAAAATAGAATTTTAAGTTTGGATTTTCTTTCAAATCATCACTCAAAATTGTTGCAGCTCTACTACTAATAGCTGCTGCTGGTATGTATTGGCTTTTTGGTAAATTTCCATAAGACATGGTTCCTGTATGAGGGAAATCATCTATGGAATTTGTCATAGAACGCACAATAACGCCTTTTGCCCCAAATTTACCGCAAATTGCAGCACCTTGAACTCTTTGGTCTACACAACCCCCATAAGCTTTAAAAGTGTTGATTAAAGTATTGTCGAAAGGTCTGTTAAAAAACACAATTTTACCTTTCATTTTATCTCCTAACTTTGTGGCTTCTTCTAAAGAGCTAACTTCTATCACTTCCGCTAAAACACCTGTTTTTGGAGTAGCAACAGAAAAACCTAAAGCGCAAATGGGTACATTTTTTTGTGTTTTATTTGTAGTATATGTAGCAATTTCTTTTTCTCCTCTAACCCAATGTGGTACCATAACTGGTTGTAGCCAAACTGAATCTAAACCTACGTTTTTCATCAGTTTTGCACCCCATTCTACAGCTTCTGCTGCTTCTAGAGAACCAGATAATCTACCACCAATATTTTGAGTTAAATCTCTTAACCATTCGTAAGATTTACCATCTGTTAAAGCGCTATTGAATAATGTTTTAATAGTGGTAGAATCTTTTTTTTCTTCTGTAGAAAGACCTGTTTCTGCTATTTTTTTAGTTTTTTTAGTACAAGAAATAATAGCAAGTGAAACAGCCATTAGAAGTAAAACCTTTTTCATGAAGTTGTTTTTTGTTTGCTATAAAATTACAAAATTGAAATTATATATTTTTTAAAAAATTATGCAAGTTTTTCTATTACACTAAAAATAAATCTTTTTTTAATGAATTTTTACCAATTAAAAATCAAACTTGTAAGTAATACCACCCAATATTTGAAAACCTTGCGTGTCAAAATTTGCAAAACGTTGGTATTTTGTGTTTAAAACATTGTTTATATTTAAAAATACTGAGAACTTATCATTAAAATGATAGCCTCCATTTAAGTTTATATCAACAAAAGAATTTATTGTTTCTATGCCTTCTAAACTAGTTGAGTTTATGGCATTGTATAAAACATCTTTACGCTCGCTTACATAAAAAATATTAGCTGTCGCATACCAGTAATTGGTTTTGTATTTGGCTAAAAAAGTACTTTGTAAGCTTGGTAAATTCCAGTTCTCTACAGCGGTTGTAGTTGTGTAATTATTAAATTCTACTTGTGTTGAAAAAGTAAGGTTTTTATTAAATAAATATTCTATTTCAGAAAATATTGTAGTAGTTTTTACATCATCATAAAAAACTCTAAAAGAGTTACCATACTCATAACCTTTTAAGTTTTCTCCATGAATAATAGATGTTGTGCCATCTGATTTAGAACTATTTCTTAAAAACAAAGGTTTGTCTTCTTCTTTGATAAAACTCACTTTTAGGTTGTAAGTAATGTCTCTTGTAATGTTTCCTTTTAAACCTGCGTAAAAATTAGAGGTTTCTGCAGTTTGTGTTATAAATAATGTTGGTGATACATATGGATTTTCTTCAGTAAAACTTTTATAGGTGTTGGTGTGTAAATTTCCTGTAAAACCAGCATAAGTATTTATATATTTTTTTAGGATTGGAGTTTGTATAAATATATTGGGAAATATAAAAATATTATTGCTACTGTTTTCTGGGTCTAGCGATACATATGTTTTTAAACCTGCATTTAAATTGAGTCCTAAATACTCTAATTTATACGTGGGATGTACTCTAAAGGTTATTTGATTATAATTAATTTTACGAGTAGTATCATTATAATTATTTTTAAAATTTCCTTTTAAAAATTCTATCCCTGCTTTAATAGCAATTTCATTCAGGTTTTTACTCAAAAAATCTAAAGGATAATACAATTGCGAATCAAAATCAACTAAAACTTCTGCACTATTATAGTTATCTGTAAAATACGAAACAGCAATATTACCATGTTTTATGTACGAATCATGAAATTTAAATTTACCTGCTAGCTTTAAATAGTTGTAGTTCTGGACTTCATCTATTGAGTTTATAACAAGTTGGTTGAACATTTTGTTAGAGGGTAAACCATACCAATTATACTTGTTAAGTTCTGTGTTTAAAGTTACTTTCCAATCAAAAGAGCTTGCTTCTTGTTTAAAAAATGAGGTAGCATTAAAGTTAGAAAAATCACTATTTAAAAGAGAGTTTCTAACATTTTCTGCTGATGCTACATATGTTGCATGCAAACCAAATTCGTTGTCAAAACGTGTGCGATGATATATAAATAACTCAGCATAAGGGCTTTTATAATTACCATAACCACCAGCAAAATAATTGTTGTAAATCCTTTCTTTTACATCAAAATTTATACTTTTTAAAACTCCTGTTTTAGGTGTAAATGTAGATGCTACAGGTGCTGAAAAAATAGTGTATTTCAATTTTTTCTTATTATTTTTCTTTAACAATTTTATGGTAGGATTGCTTTTTATTTTTTTTGCATCTGCTATTTCTGGGTTGTATTTTGTAACTACATTAACAACCTCTGTATTTACAATAGTATCTTTTTTTTGCCCTTGTGCAAATGCAGACAAAAAAACAAATAATAGCATGTATGTTAGAAAGCCTTTTTTCATTAGTTCTTTTTTTCTGGGTTAACTGAATTGTTAGTTTTGGCTTCGTTTTCTTTAATTCTATTTAATTCTTGTTGTGCTTCTTCAATAATATCTTTAAATTCTTTAAAGTTTTTAATTACATTTTCTAATACAAAAGTGGCTTGATATACATCCTTTAAACCATAGTAATTTTTACCCATAATTACGTAGCTTTTTACACCCCAATATTTGTATGTAGTATATTTTGAAATTAGTTTTTGTACGATTTTGTTTGATGCTTCATACTCTTTTCGCTGATTTTTAAAATATGCATTGTAGTACAAGGCCTCTACTTTTAATTGGCCATTGGCAGTTTCTTCTACGGCTGTATAATATTCTTCTGCAGTGCTAAAATCTTCTTTCTTTAGGGCAGATCTTGCAATAATAGTTTTAGCATCGTTTTTTAGAGTAATGTCTAATTTGTCTTTTTGTAAAAGTTTTTTAGCATATTTTATGGCAAAATCATAAGCTTCAGTTTCGTAATAACCTTTCATTAAATTACTTTGCGCAAACAAGATGTTTTCTGTAATATAGGCTTCTTGCTCTAACCTGTCTAAAAGAGGTAACGCATTCTTGTATTCTGCTAGCTCTAAATATATTTGTGCTAATTTGTTTAAAGAGTCTTCTGTAAATTCAGAAGTATTATTATTTATAATAAACTCGTAAGAAGGTATCGCATTTTTAAATTCTTTTTCTTTAAAAAATATATTTGCTAAATAGTAATTTACTTTTAAAATATGTTTTCCTTTTGGGAATTTTCTAATATAAGTTTGTAAACTTTCTATAATTCCCTCTCTTTTTTTAGACTCTAAATATTTTTTTTCTGCAACTGCAAATGTAGTATTGTCTAGTTCTGAGTTACTAATATTTACAAATTTTAAAGAAGAAGTCCAATTTACATAATCTTCTAAATTTCCTTCATCAATATATACGTTTCTAGCATTGGCAACAGCCTCTAAAGCATCTGGAGTATTAGGGAATCTTGCAGCAACATCTTTATATTTTTTTAAGGATTGTATGTTTTTATTTTCGTTAAAATAAAGCAAACCCTGTCTTAAAAGCGTTCTAGAAACAAATATGCTTTTTGGGTGTTTTTCTATCAACCTATTATAAGTAATATTAGCATTTTTAGAATCTTTTAATTTTACATAGGTGTTTCCAAGTTGATACAACGCATCGTCTTTTAAAGTAGAAGTTTCATAGTTGTTTATTACATTTTTTAAAGCTCTAATTTTTGCTTTATTAGCATCTATAAAACCATAACTCATTCCAGTTTGATACTCGGCATAATCTGCACCTAAACCAAAATTTTCGGTTACTTTTTTGTAAGTATCTATAGCTTTTCTATAATTTGTAGTTGCAAAATAACTATCTCCTAATCGTATAAGTGCGTCAAATTTATAAGGGTCTGCAATGGAATTAAGTTTTAAAAATTTAGAGAACCATAGTGCTGCTTTTTCATAATTTTTCAACCTAAAAAAACTATAGCCTATATTGTAATCTATTAGTTTAAAATCATCTTTTCTATTGGACTGTAAAGTAGTGTTTAGAGTGATAAATTTCTGTAAAGCATCCTTAAAATTATTCAACCTATAAATTGTTTCTGCTTCCCAATATTTTGCCCTTAGTTGCACTTTGTCAATTGTAGATTGTTTTGCAGTTGTAAAAAAAGGGAGCGCCTCTTTATAGTTGTTTTCGTTAAATAACTGGATACCTCTGTATAATGAAACTTCAAAAGTTAACTTAGTGTTTGCTTTCGATTTTTTTTCTGATAAAAATGCCAAAGCACCTTTGTAATCTTGCTGATTAAAAAAAGAAGAAATTACCAACTCATTAATTTCTTGATAGGCTTTAGAATTCGGATATTTTTTTAAATAGTCTTGTAAAACCTCAGAAACAGTTTTAAAAGGGTTGCCACTTTCGTAACTTAATTTGGCATAATTTAAAGCTGCATCTTCTTGTATATTTTTATTAAAGTTCAATTCAGAAGCAGACTTAAATGCATTTAAAGCTTCAGGTTTTTTTTCTAAATTCATATAACATTCGCCTAAATGATAGTATGCATTTTGCGAAGTTGCATTTTTCTCATCAATAATTTTATTAAAATTGTTAATAGCATTTTTAAAATTGTTTTGTTTGTAATAAGCGTATCCTAATTGATAATAATCTGTATTGTTCCATTTACCTTTTTTACCTTTATAAACCTTTAGGTAAGGTATAGATTGTGCATACTTTTTTAAATTAAAGTAACTTTCTCCAATAATTTTAGAAACATCAGATTTTAGCTTTTTATCTATGCTTGGTAAGAGTTCTAAACCAACTTTTATACAACGATTAAATTTACCAGCTTTAAAACTAATATCTAATAAGTAATAAGAGATTTCTGCTTTATATAAATCATTGTCTGCAATTTCTTTTAAAGTAGATTCTGCTTTGTCATAATCTCCTAATTTGTAAGAAATAAAACCATAGTAGTATCTTGAATCATTGCCATATTTTGCATCGTTAATTAAAGGCAAGAGACGTTCTTTTGCTAGGTTTAAGTTTTCGGTAACTACAAAACTATATCCCATTTTAAAATTTAATTCCTTTTGATTTTCGTTTGAAAGTGCATTAATATTTACTTTTTGGAACCATTTTAAAGCGTAAGTAGTGTTTTTATTAGAAAAATAATAATTGGCAAGATTAAAAAAAGCAACGTTTTTTTTATTGCTACTTGGGTTTTCTTTAACAAAACTTAAAACTTTTTTATCTGCCTCTGGCTGATTTAATTTTACAGCACACATAGCTTCATAATAACTAGCATCTGCTTTTAAATTAGAGCCCATAGACGCAAATTTGCTAACCTGTGCAAATGTTTTTTGAGCAACAGCATAAGCTTTACTATTGTACAGATTTAGCGCATTGTTAAACACTTTTAAATCTGTAGTATTGGCAACTGTTTGTTGCGAAAAACTATAATTTACTACAAATGTAATAGACAAGAAAATAAATAGTTTTTTTAAAAAACGAATTTTCATATAGTTATTTTTACATTCAAAATTAATAACGTACAAAATTTTAATTTGTTGGATTAGGGAAGTGTAAAATATAATAATTTTATTCAAAAATAAGAATAGTTGCCAATTCATAGTAAAAAAATCAATAGAAACTTTTAAGTTTGTACAAACTACTTCAAATTATGCAAAATATTGTTTTACAATTAAAAGACGCAAATATTTACCAAAGAGATATTTTGGTGCTTTCTAACGTTAATTTAACCATAAATAAAGGAGATTTTTATTATCTAATTGGTAAAACAGGAAGTGGTAAAAGTAGTTTAATGAAAACTTTATATGGCGATTTACCTCTGCAAAAAGGATCAGGCAGTATTGTAGATTTTGATTTAAAAAAGTTAAAAGAAAAGCAAATTCCGTTTTTAAGAAGAAAAATTGGTATTGTTTTTCAAGATTTTAAATTACTGAATGATAGAAATATTTTTGATAATTTAAAATTTGTCTTAAAAGCAACCGGTTGGAAAGACAAAGAGTTGATGAAAGAGAAAATTCATGAAGTTTTAGATAAAGTGGGAATGAAATCTCAATACTATAAAAAAACATTTGAACTTTCTGGAGGAGAACAACAAAGAGTGGCTATTGCAAGAGCTTTATTAAACGACCCAGAACTTATTTTAGCAGATGAACCTACAGGAAATTTAGACCCCAAAACATCTATGGAAGTAATGGAGCTTTTAAACGAAATCCACGCAAGTGGAAAAACCATTTTAATGGCTACACATGATTATCAACTAATTGTAAAATTTAAGCAAAAAACATTAAAATGCGAAGGTGGTGAGTTGTTTGAAGTAGCCCAACAAGCCACTGTATAATGCTTTCAGTTTTAATACCCACATATAATTACAACGCTTTTTTTTTGGTGAAAGAAATTCATCAACAGTTAATTTTAGAAAATATAAAATTTGAAATTATTTGTTTAGATGATGCTTCTAAGTCTGTTTTAAATACAGAAAACGAAAAAATAAATACTTTAGATTTTGCAATTTTTTCTGCTTTAAATAAAAATATTGGCAGAAGCGCAATAAGAAATTTATTATCTCATAAAGCAAATTACACTTGGTTACTTTTTTTAGATTCAGATGTAATGCCAGTAACTAACAATTTTATGAAAAACTATGTAAACTGTTTTCAAAAAGAAAATACAGTTTTTTGTGGAGGATTACTATATGAAAATAAGGAAGAAAATGTAAATCTCTTACGCTATAAATTCGGAAAAAAACAAGAAGAAGTCTCTGTTGAAAAAAGAAAACAACAACCCGAAAAATATTTTTTTACCTCAAATTTTTTAATTAAAAAGAAAATTTTTAATCAGGTAAATTTTGAAGAAAAACTAACACAATATGGTAGAGAAGACTTGTTGTTTTCTTTAGATTTGATTAAAAATGGCTACAAAATAGAGCATTTAGCAAATGAAGTATACCATTTAGGTTTAGATACTGATTTGATATTTATTAAAAAAACAAAAAAAGCTATAGAAAATCTATTTTATTTAAAAGAGCAAAATTTAGTAACCAAATACGATTTAAAGTTATTAAAACTAGCTAATAAATTAGATGCTTTAAAACTTACAAGTATTATTGGAAAAACATATTCTTTTTTTGAGAAAAAAGCGTTGCAAAAAAAATCGGTATTTTATTTAAATTGTTTGAAAGTGGCTTATTTCTGTTTTTTAAAAAAGGATAAAAAAGCAACCTAAATGTTATTTTATATTTCTAAAAATAGATAGTAAATCGGCTTCTTGTTTTTCCCAAATCAATTCTTGTTTAGCTATTTTTAATTTTTCCGAAAAGTCTTTTTCTAAGATGTTTTTAATCTGTTTTGCTACTAGTTCTGGTTTTCTTTTAGAAATAAATTCACCTACTTTATAGTTTGTAATAACTTGTCTCATTTCAGGTAAGTCAGATACTAAAATTGGTACTTCTGCCTGTATGTAATCAAAAATTTTGTTAGGTAGTGCAAACCTATAATTTAAACCTAAATCTTCCTCTACACTAACTCCTATATCTGCTAAAGGCGTTAATAATTGTAATTTTTCTGGTGCCATTTTACCTAAAAAAACTACTTTTTCATCTCGTTTTTCTAAACTTACTTTTTGTTGTAAATCTTTGTAAATATCTCCATACCCAATAATTACCAATATATGATTGTCTAAAAATTCCATACTATCAATCATTAATTCTAGTCCACGCCCAATATTTATAGCACCTTGGTATAGAATTATTTTTTTATCCTTTGTATCAAAATTAAAAGTCCCTTTTTTTACCTCCTTCTTAAAAGGTAAATTTTTTATAGTTGTAAAGTTTACGTTGTATTTTTTCTTGTAGTAATTTGAAATACTATTGCAAACTGTATAATTGTTTTTAAGTTTTGGTAACATCCAATTTTCTAGACATATCCAAAAATTTTTAATTTTTGGTTTGTGCACTAATTCTGGTATTTCAGAAAACAATTCGTGACTATCAAAAATTAATTTTTTACCCTGTATTTTACTAATTAGAAAATTAGGTAAGAGTGTGTCTAAATCATTTGCCAATAATATGTTTTTTTTGGTAAAAATAAGGTACAGAAATAATCTTAAATTAAATTCAAAATAAAATAAGAAACCTTTGTTAAATAACAGTTTAAACCTCTTTGTTCTGTATTTTCTAATAAGACTTTTACTGTTTTTTAGCTTTCTACCTATTAAAACAATTTCGTAACCATTTTTGTACAAAGAGTCGCAAACTTTAGCAACTCTTTGGTCTGTATGTAAATCGTTTGAAACAGAAACTATTATTTTATTCAACAAAAAGAAATTTAAAAAAACAAATATAGCGTAAACTATAAGTATAATAAAGTAAGTGATTTTTATTTTAAATACATTAACTTATAATTATATTGATGAAAAAGCGCTGCAATAGCTATTTTGTGAAATTTCTAAATGTTTAGCTAAAAAAAGCTAAAAAGAAATTTTTGTTTTAAACGATAGTTCAAACGAGTAAGTTTATATTTTCAATTAAATAGTATAGACTTACTTTAGGTTTAATGTTTTTTTAGATTATTTTTATGAATGTATTTAAAAAGTATCTTTATTTGTTGACCGAAATTTTAGTTACTTTTAGCATATTAAATGTAAATCAGACAAAAAGAAGAAATGAATTCAACACAAATAACAAAAAATAATCCTATTACTATTTCAGAAGAAGTTTTTGGCACAACCAGAGATGGTGTTTCTGTAAAAAGCTTTACCCTAAAAAACGAAAAAGGTATGGCAGTAAGTATTATTACTTACGGAGGTATCATAACTACATTAAAAGTACCTAATAAAAAGGGTGTTTCAGAAGATGTTGTTTTAGGTTACAAAATATTGGCAAGTTATGAAAAAGCAACCCCTTATTTTGGAGCTTTAATTGGTAGGTATGGTAATAGAATTGCAAATGGTAAATTTTCTATAGATGGTAAAGAATATGCTTTAAAAACTAATGATGGTTCAAATCATTTGCATGGAGGCGTTAAAGGATTTGATAAAGTTGTTTGGACTGCAGAAGTTTTAAAAGATAAAGGGGCTTTAAAATTATCTTACTTGAGTAAAGATATGGAAGAAGGATATCCTGGAAATTTAAATACAGAAGTTACCTACACTTTAACGAATGACAATACTTTAGAAGTTGCTTATCAAGCTACAACCGATAAAAAAACAATTGTAAACTTAACGCAACATTCTTATTTTAATTTATCTGGAGATTTTTCTAAACCTATTTTAGATCACATTGTAAAAATAAATGCAGATAGATTTGTACCTGTAAACAGAACTTTAATTCCAACAGGAGAGCTTAAAGAAGTTGCAAATACTCCTTTTGATTTTAGAGAGCCAAAAACAATTGGGCAAGACATTAATGCTGATAATGAGCAATTAAAAAGAGGATTAGGCTACGACCATTGTTGGGTTTTAAATGCCCAAAATGAAGGTATACGTTTTACATCTTCTGCTTACGAACCAAATAGTGGTAGATTATTAGAAGTTTTTTCTGATGAACCAGGAATTCAATTATATACAGGTAACTTTTTAGGTGGAACTTTACCAAATAAACAAGGTGGTATTTATACAAATAGAACAGGCTTTTGTTTAGAAACACAACATTACCCAGATTCTCCTAATCAAAAAGATTTTCCATCAACAATTTTGAAACCTGGAGACACTTATTCAACTACAACTTCATTTAAATTTTCGGTGAAGTAAAACGCAAAAGTGTATATGATATAAATCGATTTTATTTTTGCTTACGTTTTAGGCTAACTTTTAGCAATTTAAATACTGATAATCAATTAAAAAAAACCTAACAATTTAATAATAAATTAGTTAGGTTTTTTAATTGTGGAGACGCCGAGAATACAAATATAAAAAATCGCTAAAATTATAAACCTTTAATTTTGTTGAGCTGGCTCTATAATATCAACAAATATAATCATTTAAGAGAAATTTAGAGTTTTAAATAGTTTTAAATAGTTTTAATTAGTTTTCATTTTACCGTACAAATGCCGTACAAAATATTATATTTGTATTATAAAGTAATCTAGTTTTGGCATCAATCAACTTTTTATATCGTTCTACAAAGGATAAGTCCAATTTGATTTTACGCTTATTGTTTCGATACAAAGGAAAAGATTATGTTTTTGGTTCAAAAACAAAACTTGAAGTTGAAAAGACATATTGGAATAAGCAACATAAAAAAAAATCAAAAGACATTGAGGTTACCAATATGCAAACTGATATCAATAACGAACTCAATAAAATAGAAAACCACATCTTAAAAGCATTTAATACTACCGATCCAGGTAAAATTAATAAAGAATGGATTATTAATCAAGTTGAACTCTATTATAACCCCATTCAGAAAGAAAAAACAATTCCTACAGATTTAATAAATTATATTGATTTTTATATTGACTACAGAAAAAATGAGGTAAAAAAAACTTCATTTAAGAAATTTAATGTTATAAGACATAAATTAAAAAAGCTTGAAAAGTTTAGAAAAAAACAAATTTTAATATCAGATATAAATAATGATTTCAAAAATGAATTTGTAAGCTACTGTAAGAATGAATTATATTCTCAAAACACCATACAAAGAGAATTAGCAATTATTAAAACATTTTGTATCCACGCTCGATTCCTCGGTTTACAGACACATTATCAATTAGATAGTTTACGACTAGATAAAGAAAAAGTAGTAAATATATATTTGAGTATAGAGGAATTGAATAGAATAGAAAATATCGGAATAAATAAATTAAGCGACACCTTAGATAATGCAAAAGATTGGTTGATTATAAGTTGCTATTCAGGGCAAAGAATATCTGATTTTATGAGATTTACAGAAAAACATATACGCGTAGAGACTGATAAACATTTTCTTGAGTTTACTCAAATGAAAACAGGAAAGCTAACAACAATTCCAATACATCCTAAGATTTTGGAGATATTACAAAAAAGAAACGGAAAGTTTCCATATAAAATTTCAGATCAGAAATATAATGATTATATAAAACAAGTTTGTAAACTTGCTGAAATAGATGAGTCAGTAAAGGGTAGTAAAATGAAAAAAACTGAAAAAGGTATGAGAAAGAAAGAGGGAATATACAATAAATATGAATTAGTTACCTCTCATATTGGTAGACGTAGTTTCGCTACTAATTTTTATGGTAAAATTCCAACTACTTATTTAATTAACATAACAAATCATAGTTCAGAAGCTATGTTTTTAAATTATATAGGGAAAAGCAATAAAGACTTAGCAAAAGAAACCTTTAAATATTTTTAACTAAATTATAAAGTTGTTTAAATTATTACTTTTTATATACATTTCTCACTAATATAAAAAAAAATGAAAACAATAGAAGACTTACTGAATTACTCAAACCTAATTAATAAATTAAATCTTGAATCAAAATCTATTCATTACATCATCTGGTTTGAGGAAGAGTATATTGATGATGACTTTTTGGATATAAATTGCCCTCAATTTCAAAGTATATTAATTAATGCTGAAGAAAAAAAAGTAAAACTTATTATTAAAAATTTTGATAAAGCTATAAAAAGTCAATGTGGGAATAATAATTTGGACCTAGACAAGAATAATAAAGATTCATATTGGGATTATAGTTTTGTTAGAAAATCTAATGAAGGAAGTTTACGTAAAAGATTTGTTTTAAATAAACTAATCCCTAATGATGAAAAAGTCTTTAAAGAGTTGTGGTTGAGAGATTTTATAAAAACAATTACCAGAATTTCTAAAAACATAAAATTTATAACAGATATTAAATCAGAAGAACCTGAAAAACTTTTAAAAAACAATCATACTAAGATTTTTAAGAATGATTTAGGGTTTAATATCTTTTTAGAAATGTTTAACATGTACAAATCAGAAAAAAATTTACTAGCATATTTCAGCTTTCTTTTTTATGCTATGGAAAAAGATTTTTTAATCTGTAATCAAATTGATTTTGTTAGGTTTTTAAGTTCTGAAAAATACGATATTCATATTAGTAAGATTGACAATAGACAATTAGAATATGATATGAATAACAATAAAAAATTTAAACTTTACAAAACGATAAAAGATCAAATTACACAAAAGCACAAAAAAAGCACAATTTATGAACAGTAGCGTGTTTATGAAATAAGGCTTCTATATAGATTTTTGCAATATTAATTTTAAAACAAATTATTATGGTAAAAACAATTCTATTAGAAAATTTAAATGCAGAAAGTCTTAAAGCAATAATTGAAGACGGCATTAAAAGTCAATTAAAAAATTTTAAAAGAGAAATTTCTACTCATGACCCTGACGAGTTACTAACTAGGGATGAGACATGTAAATTTCTTCAAATTGATTCTTCAACACTTTGGCATTGGACAAACAAAGGGAAGGTGATTGCTTACGGTATTGGAAACCGCAGGTACTATAAAAAATCTGAATTACTTAAATCTTTAATTCCACTAAGAAAATAAAAGGGTATGAGTACTTCAAAATCACAAAACCTTAATTTTATTAAAGGTCAATTTAAAGATAGAGTTATACTTCAAAACTATCAGATATACATCAAGGCTAGTGAAATCAAAAGTTTAATGATAAAACTAGAGAAGTAATGGAGGAGTTTAAAAAAGTTACAAGTAGTATTAAAAAGAAAACTATTATTGATGTTAAATTCTCGAACCTTGAAGAAAATATAGATTTCTCTGAGAAATGTATATCTCTCGTAGATCAGTGGTATTCTGAGAAAAACCCAAAGGGTCTTAATCATGGTGTAATCAATCACTATTCCTTAGAAGAAGCAGTAAGTTTTATAAATACATTACCTAAGAAAACAACAAAGAATAATGCCCCTAACTTTTTAAAAGGTATTTATGAGGGAGGAACTAGAGGTGAGTTCTGTAAAGATTCTACCAACTTACTATTCTTTGATATTGATGTAAAAAAACAAACAAAAAACAAAAAAGGTGAAAATGAACATCTCTTTGATGCAAAGCTAAACAGTGATGTATTTGATTACTTGCAAACTATCTGTGTTTTTGTCTTTAGATCGCACAGTGGGTTCGGTATAGCAGGAGCATTATACGTTCCATACTTAAAGGATTTACTTGTAGATAAGAAAAATCTTCATAAAAAAATAGGAGATAAAATATGTTCTGAGCTAACCAGGCTTATTAGTAAAGAAATAAACATAAAAGTTCAGTTTGATGAAAAACAAAATACTTTTAGACAACTCCGAAAAGTTTATCCTCAAGAGGTATCTGTTAAACTAAATAATAATCCAATTCAAATTAATATAAATATTACTGAAGAGGATCATATTACCCATACAGGAGTACCAATCTTTAAAAGTAATTATGGATTTGAAGGTAGTGTAAGATATCAGTTTAACGAGAACACCCCAATAGAGGATGCCTTGTTGGATAGTGGATTTTATAAAGTATCCGATAATAGATGGCTTCACCCGTCTACTTCTAGCGACAGTACTGGACAAGTTAATGCTGATAGTAATACATTTTATAGTCATAGCTCTAGTTATGGAGAAGGATTATATACCCCATTTGATCTATATGCAAGAAGTAAGGGTATGTCAAGTAATGAGTTTACTAAAACACTAAAGCCAAAGTATGAAGTAGTTCCAGCTAAAAAGGATGTTATTGAGTCGGCTATCATTAGCCTAAATAATGACAATCTAGGTAGTCAAGACATATTTGAACTATGTAACCCCTTAACATCACTAACTATACCACAACGTTACGACTTTATTGAAAAGCTCAATGTAAATGAACAAACCCTAAATCATGTTCATGAATATTTAAAAGTTCCAGAGCTAACTATTAGATACGATCGTAAGATTATTATTAAAGATTTTTTAGCTAGCAATATGGAAGAAGTTATGAATTTTGTTAATGACTATAAAATAACTTGCATATATGCAGGTACTGGGCATGGAAAAACTCGAGGGACTATTGAGTATTTTAAAGCTATGAAAAATCAAAGTACTATATTTTTAGCACCTCTTCAGTCTATTGTTACTCAAACAGCTGAAAAATTTAAGATTCCCTACTTAACAGGAGACAGTAATTTTACATATCACTCTAAAGCTAAATCATCAAATATATTTGTATGTACCTATGAACAAGGAGTTAAACATATCGCTACAAAAGAGTTTGACTACATTATTGTAGATGAGGTACATAAGCTCTACACATCAAATAATTACAGAGATGTTCTAGTACCTTTAGCATCTCTTTTGAATGAAAGTAAATCAAAAATTATAGGTCTAACAGGAACTCCTAATAGTATTATAAGTAATCTAGGTTTTAAAATTATTAAATGCGAAAAAGAAAGCATTCCTAGTATTGAGGTAATTGAAAGGTTTACAAATAACTCTGGATACGCTACTGCAATTAACCATATCAGGGATCATGGAGGTAAGTGTCTTATTAGGTTAAATAGTCAGTATAATCTTGATTCTATTAAGGCTGAACTAATTGATAAAGATGGTTATGATGAACGTGAAATTCTAGTTTTATTTTCAGACAACCGAGTGAAGAAAGGTGATGAATATAGGATGTTAATAGAGAAAGGTCGTTTTCCTAACTATGTAAAAATTGTTTTAACAACTAGTTTGATTGATGAAGGAGTTAATATATATGATAAGGATTTCGATAGTGTCGTTTTTATTGAATCTAATGTATTTAATCCTAGACCAGAACCAATCCCACAGTTCTTCAATAGATTAAGGAATCATGATACAGAAACTAAGTACTACTTATATAGGAAGTACTCCCTGAACTATAATTATAATTATATGAATGACCAAGACTACTACCATAACAGTATAAAAACTTTAAAGACATGGAGTAATCAGTTTGACGATTACCTAACCTATGCGAACGTGTTTAATAATAATAAGTATTTCCTCATGGACGGCTGCTCCATAAATGAGCCATATGTTGCTTATAATACAACTCTTAAAAGTTTTGGAAGGTTTACTCCTTACATGCTTGATAAGTTCTTAGAAAACTTCAACATAAAGACCATAAGGGACGAAAACTTTATACCAAAAAAAATAGATAGGACCTTTAAAATTAAATGGGATAAAGATGTAAAGTTAGAGATTAGAGACCTATGGGCATACCACTTTAATACTGTGCTGAGTATCTTACATTATGAAGCTCAAGATAGGAACATTAGAGAGAGAATAAATGAGTGTGACTTTGAGTTAGAATGGGAGGATGAGTATATTGAGGCAGTTAGAAAACATCTGAAATTATTTGAAAAATATTACAGCTACTATATGCGTATAGAAGATTTAGGTTATGGTCCACACCAGTTTATTATTCGTGAAAAATCACTTACATCAATACAAAAACTTAATAACGAAGTTTACTATTTAGAGACAATGTCTATTCTAAATAACCCAAGATCCAAAGGGGATGAGAAAAATAAGACACTAATTTTAGGGGTAATAAATGGTTTAGCAGAAAATAATAAGTTCACTCGTGGAGACATAGATAAAGCCTTTGATACACTTCATCTTATAAACAAACCGAGTTACGAGGTAATAGATAGAATTATAAAACAGTTTTATATACTGACTTATAATAAGAAAACTAAAACTTATACAGTTAAGGGAAAACGGTAAAAACTACTAATGTTATATATAGAATAAACAAGTAGTTTTGACCGTTTTTTAAGAATCCTGGGTTTTATAATACTTTATTGGTTATGTGAATGGGCTATTACACCCCTCCCATTCATATGCTAACTAAACAAAACATACTTAAATATCACTTATATAAGTAACTGTATATCAATTGCTAAAAAATTTAATTATAGTGTAACTATGATTGATTCAAAGTATTAATGGGTTTTTCTTTTGAGAATGGTACACAGAGGTCATTTTTTAATTCAAAGATTTAGCTAACTCAGCTATTAAGCATTCATCTATAAATGTAAGTCTAACCTATTTAAGAGGATTAGAAAGAGCAGAAACTAGAGAAGAGGATATGTATATGGTTTAGAATAAAAATAATTTAAACTTAATACTAATAAAATTAATTTTCCTCCCATACCTGAACTACACCATATATAGAGCCTACTATCAACGCTAAAATAGCTGCAATTAACAACCAACCTTCATAAGTACCATTCGCCCATAATAAGTCATTTTTAATAATACCTAGAACTATTAGTAAAAATAAGGATATCAAAATAATACAAAGTATAATACTCACAACTCTCTTATATAAAGGCGCAATATATGAACCAATATAAACAAAAGCCCAAGAACCTATTCCACTTACAATTAAAGGTCTAAAAATGGTCGATAAAAAAGATTCATTAGTACCATATGGTCCTGCAAAAAGAAGAACTAAATCCATTAAACTAGGGACTAAAATTAAAGCTAGACATGCTCCTGGTATTAAAGCTAACCATCTCAAAAATTTACCAATCATTGACTCAAAAAAACTTTTCCATATACTTATGTTTTAAAATTAATCCACAAACCTCTTATTTAAAAATATACTAACAACAAGTAAAACTGCCCAAATCACATCAACAATATTCCACATATCTCTTCCCAAAGCTATTTTAAAAAAAGGATTAATTAAAAGAGCAGAGCTTATCCATACAACAAACCATGTCTGATTCTTCTGATAGTTCTCAAAAGCTAATAAACCAAAACCTATCATGCCTATAAATCTAACAAACTGATAGTATCCGTATGGCATATCTAACAAGCATACCAAAAAGAGGATACTTAAGATTATTTTTATTGCTATTGTTTTCTTCACAATTATTGATGCAGTTTAAAATTCACTTTATATTTATAAAATTCAATGTTAGTTGTTACAGATAAAGCCCTGCGTATTTTTAAGTCGTCCTCAGAGCCTATTATGATACCCTTGACTTCTTGATGAGGCTCAGCTAGGTCTTCCTTAACATATCCCATGTAACGCTGTATTTGACCTACAACATTGTCGCTTACACGCCCTTTTTTAAGCTCTACAACTAAAAATGTATTTTTGTCTTTGCTTAATGCTAAAATATCTAATGGTCCTGTATCAGAAGGAAATTGTTGACCTACACTAACACCATCAAGTTCATAAATATCATATTTTTTTCCAATAGAAGTACTTTTCCAGTTCTTAACTAAGAAATCCTCTAAATGTTTTTCTAATGCAAACTCTGTTGGATCCTCTATAGTTTTATCATTAGATACTATTGATGCTGGCTTATTCCCATCAATTAGTTTTTCAATCTCTTCAGCATAATCACTTAGTTCACAGTGAGTCAATCCAGATCCAGTAGATCCTTGAAGAGATTTACTCATGTCAAATCTACTTACTGTTTTACTATACCATTTCACCCCTCTTCTATGAGGAAGAATTTCTCCTTTTACGAAATAATAATCTGAAGAAATTTCTCCAACATGATACACTCCATTCCCATCAGGACAAAGAATTATGTCACCTTTCGACAAGTATACACATACTGCATGAACACTTCCAGCATGCAAACCAATAGCAATGTTAGACTTTTCTGGATTTAAATTTTTATAGTATGGTTTAAATTTCTTTTTAAAAGCTTCCCAATCGTAATTAATAAAATCTGATAATTCTTCATTTAAACCAAAATCAATTCCTATAAATTCTCCTTTAAGACAATCGCTTAAATGAGCGCTTTTTCCTCCTGGCATTATTCTATAATATTTCATAATTTTATTCCGTGTATATATACGAATTGTGAGCTCGTTGTTACCTCTATAACTTTAAACCCTATTGATTCTATCTCTTTTTTCAATACCTCGATACGCTTTTCTACCTTCTTTTTGGGTTCACAAATAAATATATTTCCATAAGGTTTGGTAACTCTAAAGGCTTCTTTGATATAGTCTAAATAATTAGACCCCATTAAAGATAAGCAAAAGACAACAGCATTAATCTCTTGGTCTGCAAGAGGTACAGAACTTATATCACATGCTGTAACATCCTTGTCTATGGCTACATAATCAAAGGCATGTACCTTGTTAGAAACTTCTTTTGATAATAGATTTTCTCCACAGCCCATATCAGCAACTATCCATTCTGGACATTTCTTTATTTTCTTTGCTATCTCTAAATATGGAATTTCATCCCAATCTTTTCTTCTTTTCTTGTACAAATCATGGTAATGCCACCATTCCTCCTCATTATTTTTAAGTCGCTTAAATGTATTTTCAGACCTTGTTATACTCCAAGATTTATTCATCTCTGAGAAGTCTCCTAAAGAAGCCCTAAGGTATTCAACAATCTCTGGTCTTAATGGTAAAACTAAATCTTTTCGTTCTATAGATGTTACCTTACCATCATTTACTCTCTCTTTCCAAGACCTTAATGCTTGTAAAGAATCTGAACATAATTTTTGTCTTGATGGTATATGCTTAGAGGGTATTATTCCATCCACAGCAGCATCAGCAAGTGTTCTCTTTTCTCTGATTAATTTTAGTCTTTGTTTATCCCATGACCATCGCTTGTCATCCAACTCTACATATACTTGTGGAATGATAATTTCAACATCTCCAAACTTACTACCTTGTCTGTATATACGTCCTTTTAGTTGCGTATACTCTGAATCTGTCCATGGAAGAGTAAGTAATACCATTCTATTGCAAACATTTTGTAATCCATCAACACCTGTTCCTATAGTTCTCGAAGCTATTAAAATATCAACCTCGCCTTCAATGAAATTTTGCTTACTCTGTTCCCTCTCTTCTGTACTTTGTTCTCCTATGTAGAGTGCATGAGAAAAACCTTTCGATTTCACATACTTAGCAACCCTTTTTGGAATTCTGTCCTTATCAGTAAAATAGGTGTATATAATAGTTTTAGGTTTAAGATAGCCTCCTAAAATGGTTAGCTTACTCTCTAACAATATTTTTTCTAAGCCCAGATAATCTTTACTACTATTGTCTTTTAACTTTTCCGTTAAATCAGTGCCATCTATATCAAGTGTAGATGTGTTTTCTGCTGTAAGTTCTTTTAAAATAATATCATACTTAGGTATGTAACGAATTCCATTTAGAAGTAATTGATTGAATATCTTTAGAGCATTAGTGATAGTCCCTCTGGTATTAATATCATCATACTTTTTACCAGTAATAAGCTTAAGTAATGACTTCGCCTCAATAAGGTTATTAATGACTGGTGTAGCACTCATTCCAAGTAAATGAAAGTTAGTATTCATCTCTGCTGAACGCCCTATTAAACGCATTAAAGAACCTCTCCGGAGGCTCTCGTTTTTATCTCTTTGCTTGGAGTTATGTACCTCATCCAAAACAATAAAATCAATGAGGTTATTCTCGTTTAAATCTTGAAATATCTCTTCTGTATACCCTTGTTGAAACTTCTCGTAATTTAAAAGCAGGTAGTTGTATTTTGACCTATCGAACTTTTGACCTTTCTTAAAGCTTGAATGAACAAAGCTATCTGGATACACATCTAATATGTCTTTCTCTAATTGGGAAACTGTTGAGTTTAGACAGATAACAACTGTTAACCTTGAATCTATCTCTCTACTTGCAATTATAAATGAGATTGTTTTACCAGCACCAGTACCACTCCAATTCCCATAGCGCTTATAGTCTTTAACTCTCTGAACTGTGAGTTTCTGCATCATGTTAGGTTGATACTTAAAAGCATAACCTTTTGGCGGTGTGTAGGCAATTACCTTGTTATATTCCTCTAAAAATAAATCTCGAAGTCTAGATGAGTTTGCTCCCCCATTTAAGGCTTTTATGTCGTCAACCTCTCTTTTATCATTTATAACTTCGTTCCAAACCTTTTTAAGTTTGTACTGGATAAAAAACTCAACTGCCTCATCATCACAAGTGCCAATTAGTTCTTTATCTAAAACAAGAATATCTTCATTAGAAATACTTGGTAGACCTTGACGCTTTTTTTGCTCTTGCTCAGAGTATTCCACATCTTCAATAGATGGCGCTTCTATAGCAGAGATGGCATCGTTTAACTCATCGTCATAGGCTGAGGTTAACTCCAGTAATTTATCTGAGAGTTCTTCTGTTCTATCTTCGCTTAACTCTTCCTCTTCATCAATCCCTAACTTTTCTTTAAGTGTTTTTAGAGAGTTTTCTTTGGTTCCCTCAAGAGTAAAAACTAACTCCTCGAACTCTTTTGGAAGTTTACCCTGAGCAATAAGCATATTAAGCTCTACAGGGTCCATATTTAGTATGTCCTCATTTTGGATGTCATTAACAAAATTAACAACACTTTTAGTACTCCAACCTCTGTTACAAGTTGGGCATCCTGAGCCACTTAAATGACTACCAGGTGATTGTTCAAAAACACCATGAATTTTGCAAACTATACTAACATTTTCATGAGTATTTGAATATTTTACTAATGAGTAATCGTATAAATCACTATGAATAATTTTAAATTTTTGAATAACTTCTTCATCAGTACTTCTTAATTTGTTTCCTATGGATTCATTTCCGCATGAATTACAACCAGAACCATTAAGATGTTTGCTTGGTGCTTGTTCAAAAACACCATGCTTAGCACATCCTATTTTAACTTTTTTACCCGGAACATATTTTGTTGATGAATAATCATAAATATCACCATGAATTAATTTTGAAGATTTTATAAAAAAGTCTGTTTTATCAATAGCATTTTGAATGACACATTTTGAATTTTTATTTAATAATGAAAATGAATTAACTTTGTGACGTGTTCTTGTTAATTTATTAAATAGAATTACAGGCGTCTTTGCGTTAACATAAATGACTTCAGTGTAGTCGTAATCATCGTTCCAATAACCTTTACTCTTGAGGGTGTTCAAAAAGGAGGTTGTGTTGTAATTTACTGAGCCATGGCAATTAGGGCAACCACTACCCCGTAAATGAGACTTTGGTGATTGTTCAAAGACACCGTGTTCCTTGCAAATTATTTTGACTTTTGAATGGGTTGTCTTATATACTACTTTTGAATAATCATATAAGTTATTATGTATTTCTTTGAATTTTTCAACTATTTCATTTGAAGAGTATTTTGATTTACCTTTTCTATCATTAATACTACATTTTAAACATTTTGAACCTTTTATTAAACTCATTGGTTTCGGAGAAAAAACTCCGTGTTTATTGCAAATTATTTTGATATTAGTGTGAGCATTTTTATACTCAACCTCAGAATAATCATAGTCATCATTCCAATGACCTTTATCCTTAAGTTTTTGAAGAAATTCTAATGTTTTTTGTGATTGAGGCATTTAAATTCTTTTTCATTTCAAATCAAATATAAAAAAAATATAACAACAATGTTATACAAGTAGATTTTCATTAAAAATTAAATTTAATTTAAGATAAATTAAAATGAAGTATCTCAATTACAATTAAAATAAGTAATTTTAACCGTATTTTGAACCTAAAAATAGGTACCAACCGAGAGAAGTCTCCACGGTGGTAAGACAATACGGACATTACGTCACAATAAACGTCTTTATCAAAGTACAAATAAAACTATTTGTATGAGAAAATTAATACTACACATTCCACACTCATCAACCGCTATCCCATTCTTTGATGGATATGTCGATGACAAACAAAAAATTACCAAAGAGATTGGGAAATTAACTGACTGGTATACAGACGACCTATTTGGAACCGAGACTGATGATAAGGTTATAACACCATTCTCTAGAATATTCTGCGATGTAGAACGCTTTGAAGACGATAGCCAAGAGGAAATGGCGAAGTTTGGTATGGGAGCTCTTTATGAGAAGTTTGACAATGGCGATACGCTTCGTACAGTAACTCCAGAACTACGTAAAACAATACTCCAAGACTATTATAGAAAGCACCACGAAAAGCTCTTAAACCTTGTTAAATCAAGCCTCGAAGCCAAGGGGGAGTGTTTGATTGTGGACTGTCATTCATTCCCTGAAGAATCATTTAATTGCGCTGTTAACAAGTCCTCTTTTAGACCTGACTTTAATATTGGAACAGACGGTTTCCACACCCCAAAGAAGCTTATTGAGTTATCTAAGAGATACTTTGAGGAACTAGGGTATAGTTTGGGTATTGACGAGCCTTATAGTGGAACTATAGTTCCAATGGAATACTATAAAAAATATGAAATGGTACAGTCTATAATGCTAGAGGTGAATAGAAAGCTATACCTATCAGGAACAGAAAAGTCAGATGGTTATGAAAAAATTAAAGAAGTAGTTCAAGAATACTTAAAATTATTAAAGAAAACTAAAATCTATACATATTAAGGAAAATAATAAAATAATAATTATATTTTTTTTAATTTGTTTTTAGGTGCAGTTAAGACTAAAAATTATTATTTACAAATGGCTGAAATTGATTCAGGTATTATATACCCTAATGACTTCGCTTTTTCTATATCATAACAAGCTAAAGTAGTATCTCCTAAAAAACCAAAATTAACACCTCTTTTGTAATAAGATTCGGAATCTTCTGGATTTAACTCTATAACTTTGGAAAAATCTTTTATCGCTTTTCTATGATTTTTTAAATTTGTGTAAACTAAAGCTCTATTAAAATATGCATCTTCAAAGGATGGATCTATTTCAATAGATTTACTAAAATCATTTATAGCATTTTTATAATCATAAGTTTGCATGTAAGAGTTACCTCTAGCATATAATATAATTTTATCATTAGGTCTTATTTTAAGTGCTTGGCTTAATGTTAAGATTGCATTTTTATGACTTCCTTGGCTAGCTTGTTTTAGACCCAATTTAACATAATGTCCAGCTTTCACAATATCTTCTAAAGAGTCCGATTGACAGTATAAATAGGTATGAGAGAAAACCGATATAATAATGAATGTAAATATTCTCATTTGTAGTATTTGTTATAAAATTTAAACATTATTTCTTTATCATTATTAAATTCTTCCCATGAATATGATCTATCTATAAAATTAAACATCATTTTTCCCCCATTACCATGAGAAAGATTTAATACATCGTGACCTAATTCGTGATATATTAGGTACCATTTTTTTGGTTTTGATGCGTTAGACCATTTTACTGGATCTACATAAACTTTTATTAGTTTATCATCGTTCCTCCCATAACTCAGTCCTAATATATTTTCTTCTAACTCTTTAAACTCAGCAACTATGTTTGATTGCTTTAATTCAATCCCATGATCTTTACAATCCTCAAGAAATAACCTAACCATTTCAGGTAGATCAAAAGTATTTATTTTATCTAAAGATCTTTCACCAACTATTACTCCTGTAACATTTGAAATAATTGATTTTGTTACTGTCATTTTATATGCGTTTGAATTTAATATCTTTTCTAAAGACGCATGTCTAACAATATGATAACTATTTTTATTTATATTCTTTGTTATATTAAAATTATCTTGATAATTGAAAATTTCAATAAAGTCAGTTATTCCGTCTTTTTTAAAACTTTTTTTTATTTCATTTATAAAAAGTTGTTTTTGTTCCTTGTCAAAAGAGGAAGCACTTTTTTTCATTTGAATGTTATAGCTATTGTTTGCTAAGATTTTACTTGTCATGCATTCTGCACACTCTCTTACCATAACAACTTCATCTGTATATGCAGCACACTGAAAATTTTTAAACATTAAGGTTCTATAAAAAGTATATTTTTTACTTTCATTAAAGCTTCCAGTATAAGAAGTATACTCTGCATTTTTTTGAACTGAAATATTTTTGAAACCAGAATTAATTAAAAAAGAATTTGCTTCAGACTGTGAGATACTTAACCACTTAGGGTCAATAATTTTATAAATAGATTTTGAATCTGTTGATCCGTCTAAGTAAAAATCTTGTGCTTGAATATTTGAAATAAAAAGAAAGATTAAAAAAACGAATTTAAAGTTTTGTTTTATAAACATAAAATTTTGTTTTATAAGTTTAGCACTCTTATTAGTAAAATTTTTTTGTTATCAAATGCATCTACTTTATAATAACCAACTTCATTACCATAACTGTCTAGGATATTTATTTTTTGTTTGTCAAAAGCATCTCGCTTGTATGTATAGTTCTGTGAAAATGTTTGTGTAGTGATTAAAGTCCGATTACAATTAATAAGGTTTTAAAATATTTAATTTTTTTTTTTTTTTTTTTGAAATTTTGCATACTCCGTTTATGGTTTTTTTTCTGTATATTCCGAACAACATGATTTAAGTTTTTAGTAACTTATTCTCAATGAAAAGATACAAGCCTCTAAATATATTTAACTTTGCTAGTGATATTCTATTTCTCTAACTTTCATTTCAATATCTCTTAAAAGATATTTTTTTAATTCTTTACCTTCATTTTCTTTTACAGCATCTAGGAGCTTACATAAACTTTCTCTAAGCTTAAATTTAACATCCGCTAATTGCTCATATTTTTTTTTTCATTTTAATTTATTTTACTGGCTAAAATACGTTTTTTTTTATAGGTTTCGGTTTTCCGTATTTAAATTAAGTGATTTTCCGCATTTATTTTTTTTTTAACAAATGTCACACTAAAAATTTTACCGTTTTTATAAAGCCTAAGTTTAGTTATAGTGTAACAAAGATTGATTCAAATCGTTTAGGTGTTTTCTTCCAAGAACTAATAACCTCTGTTTCTTTATTCCAAAATTGAGTAAGTTTATTTTGAAATGACTGATTATGAATATTTAGTATCAGTTTTAATGAGGTAATTTATTTTACATCGGTTCTGTCGCAGCTAATGTAAGGAAAAATCAAATTTTTTAAATTTACAACAAAAAAGATGTTCAAAGGTCACTGTTTTCCTAAAGCAATCATATTACAAGCTGTTTACTTCAAATTAAGGTTTAGTCTTAGCTATAGAGATGTAGAAGAACTTTTATCTATCCGAGGAGTCAAAGTGGATCATGCTACTATTCAACGCTGGGTATTCAAATTCACACCTCTTTTAGAACAACAATTCAAAAAGAGAAAAAAATTAGTTGGGAAAAGGTGGAGACTAGATGAAACCTATATTAAGGTAAAGGGTGAGTGGAGATATTTATACAGAGCAGTTGATAAAGAAGGGAATACTGTAGACTTTTTGTTAACTAAAAGAAGACAACGTATATCTGCACAGAAATTTTTAATCAAAGCCATAGAGAATAATGTTAATCCAGAACTTATAAATATAGATAAGAGTGGGGCGAATAAGGCTGCGATAAAACTATACAATCGAAGAAACTATTCAAACATAAAAATAAGGCAATGCAAATACCTCAATAATATTGTAGAACAAGACCATCGAATGATAAAGTGGCGTATTATGCTAGGTCTAGGTTTTAAAGAATTTGAATCAGCAAAGAGAACCATATCAGGAATAGAAGTAGTTAGAATGATAAAGAAAAATCAACTGGTGAACCCTGAAAGTTCAACCTACAAATCATTTATATCATTAGCTTCTTAAAAAATTAAATTAGTTTAAAACTTGATGCTTAATTTTAGCAGATGCGACAGAATCCGTTTTCTTTAATATTAAGAATTATAATATAAAACAAAAAAAGTGAGAGCCATAAAGCCCTCACTTTCATAAAAATAAATTTTATTGAGATTTATTTTTTAGTGTACTTTTTCAATTCTGTTACAGCTTCTTCAGTTGTAAAAACATGACTAGCAATCATTCTAAAATTTACAAGAGCTGCTTCATATCCATTCATTCCTGGTAATATTGCAGCTGCAGTTGCATCTTTTACAACAGAGACATCAAAGCCAGACTCAACTAAATCTCTCATATGTGATTCTGTACATAGGTTAGCAGACATTCCTGCTAAAACTACCTTGCTAAATCCGTGCTTACGTAATTGCAATGCTAAATCGTTAGATTCTGGACCATAAACCTTATGAGGACTTGTAACAATTACATTATCTCCATCGATATATTTCTTGTACTTATCTAACCAATCAGCACCAGAACCTTCAAAGCCTTCTGTTGATAAAGCATCTGTTCTGTCAAACATTCCAATTTTGTGCATTAATACTTCTAAGGCACCTTCAATTTCCCAAGAATGATCGTGTTTAAAATAATAATGAGGTGATACAAATACTGTAATTCCTTTTTCTTTTGCTACTTTAAAAAGAGCTTCGATATTGTCTACCGTGTTGTTTGCTGTTACACTTTCTCCAACAACTCCCCAAGTTACTCCATCTGGGCTTAAAAAGTCATTTTGAGGATCTGTAATTACAATTGCAGTATTTTCATCTACTGTAAATCCTGGATCTGGTAATTGAGCAAATATACTTGTTATACTTGCTAATACTACTGTTAATGTTAATGCTATTTTTTTCATTTTTTATCTGTTTAAAAATTAATTATTTTGTGATGGTATTATAATTTAAATACCGTTTTTATTTATGCTTGTATTGTTTCTAATTCTTGAACTACTGGAAAATCAATATCGATTTTAGTTAAATTGTGTAAGTAGTTCATTACAACTTTGTCGCCTACTGCTAGAATTACATCAACTAAAGTTCCTTTTGAATAGCCAGCATTAAAAAACGCATCAAGTGTTGCGTCATCAACTTTTCCTTTGTTTAAGGTAATTGCTTTTGCAACCTTAACAAGTGCATCAAATTTTTCGTTACTTGAAAAATATCCTTGTCTTAATTCTAAAATTTGTTCTTCGGTAAAACCATTTAGTTTACTAATTGCTGTATGAGCAGATTGACAATAGCTACAGCCGTTTACTTGACTAACTACTAAATTTACAACTTCCTTTTCTTTATTAGAAAGTGATGTTTTTGCATTTTGAAATTGTAAATAATTGCCTAAAGCAGTATCTGAATATGCAATGGTTGCATAAAGGTTAGGAACAAAACCTACTGCTTTTTTTAGGTTGTCAAAAATATCTTGATTGTTAGAAGATACTTCTTCTCTTGTTGGTACATTAAAATGTGTCATAATATTCTGTTTTTATAATTGTTTATCATTATTGATAGTGCAAAGATGCTAACAGAATAGAGTATTTTATTAGGTAAGATTTCCCTTAGAGTTGGCGATTTATCCCATAAGAGATTTTTCTCGGTATTTTGAAGGAGAAATACCTTCTTGGTTCTTAAAAAATCGACTAAATGACTGAACATCATCGTATCCAATTTTAAATGCCACTTCTTGAATTTGAATGTCCGTGTAGAATAATAATCGTTTTGCTTCCAGCATTTTACGATCTTGAATATAAGTTAATGGCGTTTTTGTTCCTATTTTTGAAAATATGTTAGAGATTGTTTTTGGGGATTTAAATAAAAGATCTGCATATTCGGCAACTGTATGTTTTGTGTTAAAATGCTGTTCTACCAAAAAATTGAAATCTCTAATAATATCATTTTCTTTTTTCTTTTTTGAAAACTGATTTTGCTCCTTATATAATCTGGTACATAGTATAAGGTATCGTTTTAACATCATTTGCAACATACCTATTTGTAAGTTGTCTTTAGACTGCATTTCTATTGTAAACATTTTCCAAAGTATTTGAAAATGTTCAATTTCTTCTTTTGGAATTGTAATGATAGGTAATTGAGATGCACCAAAAAACAAAATACCTCTACAACTAACTTCTACATCGTGGTCTATTATACAAAAAAAAGGGCGATTGAATCTTAAAAATTTTGAGGATCCTTTTTTTAGTACTTTAACCTTATGAAATTCTGTAAAAAAGACAATTTGATTTTTGGTAAATGAATATGCTTTCCCATCTATAATAAAGTTGTTGTCACTTGTTTCAAACCAAAGAATGGTCAAACTACTTGGTTCTGGCTGATTAAAAACAGAACAAGAGCTAGTATCAAGTTCCGTTAGTTCAATAAATTCGTCTGTTTGTCCTTTTATTTTCATTTTTTTAATGACAGCTAACGTATGTGTGCATGGCAAGTGCCCTTTCTAGGGCATTTGTTATGCACGCTGTTGTGTGCAGTAAATATAACAATAATTTTATTGTTCATATTTATGTAGTTAGTCCAACGCTACACTAATTCGACATTCATTTTATTAGTTTATTTTTCTTATGAACTTTACACTACGTACCGTGTAAGGTTTCGTCATAAAAATAATTCGGAATTCACTTATATAAGACTCCAAGCTATTTATTAAAATACTAAAATTCAGTCTTTTATTTGACTTTCTAAAAAAAAAACCGTAATTTTAAACTTATATGCGTTCCTAACGTATTTGATAGCGAGCTCTCATACGATGAAATCGATAAGTTTAGAAACTGTAATTTCCGCTGTCAATTCCACTTTTTCCATTTTAATAAATAGCTTTCCGCTTTTAAAAATTCCGAAATAATAAATATGAAATGACCAAAAGTTGGCACTTATTGCTCACAACGGACAAGTATATGCGTAGTTGCGGGATTTCAAGGTACTGACCTTTCAAGTTTGTACAAATGTTACATACCTGCACAATGTTTCTTTTTACCACAAAACCCCGAAATTATCGCATATACAATGTTATGGGCTGGTTTTAATTCTTTCTTGTATTATTAGCAATTGAAGATAGTGCTCTAAATTGCTCAGCTAAAAATCTTGCGGCAACAATAATTAAGAAGCCGTAAACTGGCATCAGAATTATAAACAGAAACCCAGTTTCCATAAAAGCAAGTCCAAGTGCTTCTGATAAGTAATAGCCTTCGTCTCCTAAAATAAGTGTTGTCAATAAAGCAACTGAAAATCCAACAATACCAATCCAAGTCCCAAGCCATTCACCTATTGTCTGTATAAGATGAGAGAAAACAGGTGTAGCCACAAATTCGTCTCCTACGTTGGATGTGGAAATTACTTTTGATTTTCTATCCCACCAAAGTTGAAAACTTAACCAACCTGCAAAAGCTATTATTAGCCATACAAGTAGGAATACTATTACAAATTTGGCAGGAGTATCAAAGATGTCATTATCTACAGCTTGATAAAAAACAAAAATTGGCACTATTAAATTTATTATTGCTAATAACGCATAAAGCCAGCTAAATGGCTTGCGATAAAGGTCTCCGTTGTCAATAAATGACAAATAAGGTTTAATGAATGTAAAAAATTTGTTGTCCATATTATTTCCTTTTTTAATTTTCCTACTCATAAGGCTTTTCGGGATACGCCCCGTTTTTTATTGTGGTCTCTGGTCTCCACTTGTTTATTAAATTAATTGCAATTGCCCATTTCTTTCAATAAGGCTTCTGCAAATTTTTGTTTATCGGAATCAGATGTATATTTCCCTTCCATTTCTTGTGATAAAGTTGCCGCTTCAGAAGCCAACTTGGTGCTTTCTTCCATCACGGACATATCTCCAGATGTTGCTTTCTTCATTAGTTGTTGAGCTTTACATTGAAGTTCTGCCACTTTTTTAGCATCACTTTCAATAGATCCGCCTCCACAGCTTGTCAGAATTGTTGAAGCAAATATGATTGCTCCGAAAATTGTCATTACTTTTTTCATTTTTATTTGATTTAAATTTTGTTCCGGTTCTGTCGCATCTAATGTAATGAAAAATTTTATTTTTTTAAATTTACAACAAAAAAGATGTTCAAAGGTCACTGTTTTCCTAAAGCAATCATATTACAAGCTGTTTACTTCAAATTAAGGTTTAGTCTTAGCTATAGAGATGTAGAAGAACTTTTATCTATCCGAGGAGTCAAAGTGGATCATGCTACTATTCAACGCTGGGTATTCAAATTCACACCTCTTTTAGAACAACAATTCAAAAAGAGAAAAAAATTAGTTGGGAAAAGGTGGAGACTAGATGAAACCTATATTAAGGTAAAGGGTGAGTGGAGATATTTATACAGAGCAGTTGATAAAGAAGGGAATACTGTAGACTTTTTGTTAACTAAAAGAAGACAACGCATATCTGCACAGAAATTTTTAATCAAAGCCATAGAGAATAATGTTAATCCAGAACTTATAAACATCGATAAGAGTGGGTCGAATAAAGCTGCGATAAAACTATACAATCGAAGAAACTATTCAAACATAAAAATAAGGCAATGCAAATACCTCAATAATATTGTAGAAAAAGACCATCGAATGATAAAGTGGCGTGTTATGCTAGGTCTAGGTTTTAAAGAATTTGAATCAGCAAAGAGAACCATATCAGGAATAGAAGTAGTTAGAATGATAAAGAAAAATCAACTGGTGAACCCTAAAATTTCAACCTACAAATCATTTATATCATTAGCTTCTTAAAAAATTAAATTAGTTTAAAACTTAATGCTTAATTTTAGCAGAAGCGACAGAACCTAAAAAACATAAGTTATATGAAAATACTTGTGACACACTAGCTCTTGCTTATTATAATTTAGCGGATTACACAAATGCTTTACATTATTCAAACCTATCTATTAATCCAGATTCTAAAAGTAGTTTTTCAGATCACTATTACAATCGAGCACGAATTTATTTAAAAATTAACGAAAAAGAAAAAGCTATTATAGATTTGAAAAAAGCAATCGAAAAAAATGGAAATGAAGATGCTAAAAACCTTCTTGAGGAAATTAGTAATCTTAATAATTAACCGTAGACAAATTAAACGCAAAAAAGTTTTTTAAAAAATTATAAAAAAAAATAAATCCTTTCCATAGAAAGTGGATTAAACTAAAGTATCGTATCAACTCATTAATCTTTTATGGGTTGTATTTTGATCTAAGATTGAAAAACAATATAAACATTAGAATTCGTATTTGGTAGCACAATAAGTTATGACACACAAAGAATATTTCACAAACAGAATTAGCGTGTTTGACGTACCTAAACTTAATAAGGAACAGTTTCTGTATGTACTTAAAATTATAAGCTTAGAGGGTGAAATAAGTGCCTTAGACCAAATAGAAGACAAGGTTTTAGTTTCAGGATTAAAGCAACAAAAAATAAAAGAGTTCAATAGGCTTACTAGAAGAAAGAAACCAGAAGAGATATATAAGAAGTTGGTTTTTAAATAGTCCTCTCTAAAATAACTATTAGATATACACAGTAGTCGGGCTATATACACATTTCACAGCTAATCCTCAAAAAAGAAACCGACTTTAAAATCGATAGGGGGTCTTGTTTTTATAATTTTGCCTAGGATTTTTTGGGTTTTAAACTCTACGTTCAAAAGGGTTTCTCTATTAAAAGATGTGTGTATGAGTTATAAACTTATAAGACACTATAAAAATATTTTTAATTTATCGTACATAAATCGTACAAAATATTAAATAAAAAAACCTAACTAATTTACTATTAAATTGTTAGGTTTTTTAATTGTGGAGACGCCGAGAATCGAACTCGGGTCCAAACAAGCAACAAATTGGCTTTCTACATATTTAGTTCTTTCTTAGTTTTCGTTTAAAAGCTGATTAAGAACAATCCACTTTTAACTTATCTTTTTTAGTTTCAAAAACCTGCCAAAGCTACAAGTTTTCTATGTTTATTTTTACGATGCCCATAAATGAAACGCCATAAACCAAGGCTTTTCGTGGACATAAAGCTTGCTCACCTTGTGAGCCGAGGCTTAATCTTACTATTAATTCAGATTAGGCAGCTAAAGCGTAGTTATCTTCGCCGTTTATAAAGTTGAAACAAGTTTTACAAGTATAGTTTCATTCCTTGATATGCTTACAAATTCACTGACCTTGCTGTCAAAACCAGTCGTCCCCTTAATAAGTTTGCAAAACCTGTTTTGCGTAGTCAACACAACACTTAATTTATTTTAGCATCGTAACAACTCTTATTATATTTTTTCAAAGAACATAAAAAATAGTTTAAAAATCAGACCATTTTTTAGGGCGTTACCCCGCAAAAAAGCGAGGTCAGGCTTTCCGTTAAATCTTTTTTTGCAGCATTTATTTTAACATTAGTATAAAAAAAACAATCTTTTTAAAAGAATAGAATACATATTAAAAATAACAAAAAAAGGATATCACTTCAATCCTTAACGCGGTCTGCAAAAATACAAAAAGTTATAAGTATAACAACGCTAAGTTTTAAAGAAAAATAAATCAACAAAAACAGAATAGTACACGAGGTTACAAGAAATGGCATCGATGATAACAAAACCTTTTATATCAAACAAAATGAAGGCGATTTTATATTAAAATTAGAAATAGAAGTCTAAAGAGTAAATTAATTTTTCGTAATTAACATTAAAATAAATATCTTCGAATAAAATTACAGAAATATGAAGTTTGGCATTATTAAAGAGCGCAAAAATCCACCAGATAGAAGAGTTGTTTTTTCACCAAAAAAACTGCAGCAATTCCAGCAAAAGTATCCAACAGCAGCAATTGTTGTAGAAAGTTCAGCCATAAGAGTTTTTTCTGATGAGCAATATAAAAATGTAGGAATAGATGTTGTAGAAAACGTATCAGACTGCGATGTTTTATTTGGTGTAAAAGAAGTGCCAATTGATGCTTTAATACCCAATAAAAAATACTTTTTCTTTAGTCATACTATTAAAAAACAACCCTATAATAGAGATTTGTTAAAGGCTATTTTACATAAAAAAAATCAACTTTTTGATCATGAAACCATAGTAAAAGAAAATGGCGCACGTTTAATTGGTTTCGGACGGTATGCTGGCATCGTTGGCGCTTACAATGGTTTTAGAGCCATTGGTTTAGCAAACGAAACCTTTAATTTACCTAAAGCAGAAACTTTAGACAGCCAACAAGAATTAATCTCAGAATTAAAAACAATCAACCTAAAAAAAATAAAAATATTACTAACAGGGAATGGTAAAGTAGCTTATGGAGCCAAAGAAATGTTAGATGCCATGCAGATAAGAGAAGTTTCTGTAAATGAGTATTTAGAAAATACTTATTCAGAAACAGTGTATTGTTTGGCAGATGTGTTAGATTATAACAAACGCACAGATGGTAAGGTAGTAGATAATTTCGATTTTTACGAGCATCCAGAAGCTTACGAAGCTAATTTTATGCGTTTTGCAAAGGTAACCGACTTTTTTATTGCAGGTCATTTTTATGGTGATGGAGCTCCGTATTTATACACAAGAGAAGATGCAAAATCAAACGATTTTCAAATAAAATATGTAGCAGATATTTCATGTGATATCAATGGTCCTGTAGCTTCAACAATTCGTTCTTCAACCATTGCAGATCCTATTTACGGTTATAACCCACAAACAGAAAAAGAAGTTAATTTTAAAGATAAAGATGCTATAGTAGTAATGGCTGTAGACAATTTACCTTGCGAATTGCCAAAAGATGCAAGTGAAGGTTTTGGAGAAATGTTTTTAGAAAATGTAATCCCTGCTTTTTTTAATAACGATAAAGATGGAGTTTTACAACGTGCTAAAATGACAGAAAATGGCAAATTAACACCTCGTTTTTCTTATTTACAAGATTATGTAGATGGAAAAGAATAATCTACAAAACAGGCAATTTTTAATTGATTTAGCTAAAATGAAAATGCCTTTTGGTAAATACAAAGGTAGATTTTTAATAGATTTACCAGAGCATTATATGGTTTGGTATCACAACAAAGGTTTTCCAAAAGGTAAGTTAGGGTTACAAATGCAATTAGTTTACGAGTTAAAATTAAATGGTTTAGAAGATTTAATTAGAAAGATTAAATAATTCAAACCATAAATTTTTATTTAAAGCTTAATTCTATTTTTTACAAATATTTAAAAAATACTTTTTATTATAAAGGTGTTCATAAATAAAAAACTAAACTAGTCTTTTACAGAATATCCTGTAAAAGCCCTGTGGATTTGGCTATAAATATTGCCAACAATAAAAAGAGGTATAATTTATTAGATTAAAACATAAAATTATACTTGAGTAAAAAAAAAATATTTTTAAAAATAAATTATTTTACAACTACACCATAAGTGATATGTGCAATAGCAACAATGGTTAAAGAAGAATACCAATATGTTGGTATTAAAATACATAAAACACCTAGCAGCAAACACAAACTAATTAAAATATATAAACTTTTACTGCCTTTATTTTTTAAAATTAAAAGTAATAAGCCATATAAAAATAAAAATGCAGGAGTAATAAAATTTATGTTACCATAGTTTTTTAAAGTTAAAACACTAATAGAAATAATAAAAATACCTAACAAATATTTTAAAAAAGCAGTTTTAGTTTTTCCATTCCATAATTTGAATTGAAACCTTTTAGCTTTTCTTTTTCCACTAAAAAATAATGCTAATGAACTCAATAAAGTAACAAAAAAAGCAACAGAAATAAACAATATTTCAATTAGTTGTGGAGATAACAAAGCTAAGGGGTTATCGTCTATCAAATAACTATCTAAAACATATTTGTAGACATAGGCAGCTAAAAATATATATATACCAATTAATATGCTATTAAAACCTTTAAGTTGAAAGTTTACTTCAAAATTATCGTGTAAATGTATTTTGTTTGACATATTTTTTTAACTTTCGTAAAGATACAAAATTACCTTTACCTTTTTTTATTCATATACTCTGTGGAGAAGCATACTTTTTAAAACAGCCAAAACCATCTAATTCTATTTAGATGCATTTGCAAATTTTCATAAAAAGCACTATTCAAGAAGTTGATTTACAAATCAAAAGGAAAATTCCTTTTTATTACTTAAATGATAGACCTTTTTGGCTATTTGCTCAACTATATAATATAATGACTATTTAATTTAAGAAAATAAAAAAAAGTATAATTTTTTACATACAAAATATTTTAAAAGGTTATGTATATTATTTACACACACCTTTTATCTTTTTTGGAAAAAAATGAGTAGCTAAAGCGATTTAAAACGAAAAAAAAATAAAACATATTATAAATTATTGATTGTTTTTCTGATGGTAACTAAATTAGTTAGTAGGTTTTCTAAGTTGTCTAAATGCAACATATTAGCACCATCTGACTTTGCGTTTGCAGGATCAAAATGTGTTTCTATAAATAAACCATCTACATTATTTACAACACCAGCTCTAGCAATGGTTTCTATCATTTCTGGCCTACCGCCAGTAACACCAGCAGTTTGGTTAGGTTGTTGTAAAGAGTGTGTAACGTCTAAAACAGTAGGTGCAAAATCGCGCATTTCTGGTATTCCTCTAAAATCTACAATCATGTCTTGATACCCAAACATAGTACCTCTATCTGTAATCCATGCTTTATTAGAACCAGCATCTTTTACTTTTTGTACTGCGTGTTTCATGGCAGCAGGGCTCATAAACTGCCCTTTTTTTAAGTTGACAACTTTGCCTGTTTTTGCAGCGGCCACAACCAAATCTGTTTGTCGAACCAAAAATGCTGGAATTTGCAACACATCTACATACTGTGCTGCTTTTGCAGCGTCTGAAACTTCATGAATATCTGTAACAGTAGGTACGTTAAAAGTTTCGGAAACTTTACGTAAAATTTTCAATGCTTTTTCGTCTCCAATACCTGTAAAGCTATCTATTCTACTTCTGTTGGCTTTTTTAAAACTTCCTTTAAAAATATAAGGAATTTCTAATTTATCTGTAATAGAGATTACTTTTTCTGCAATTCTTAAAGCCATTTCTTCGCCTTCGATAGCACAAGGGCCTGCTAACAAGAAAAAGTTATTAGAGGTGGTGTGTTTTATGTTTGGTATTTCTGATAAAATCATCTGTAAAATTTTTATCAAAAATACATAAAAATATATGTTTTTAGCTTTGTTTTTTTTGAAGTCATAATGAAGTAATGATGACTGTTTAAAATCTATTCTTCTTTTAGATTCTTATTTTAATTCGCTATATTTATAGCTTAAATTTTTATCAGATTATGACCAAATTAGTTAAAAGTATTGTATTTGTTTTCGTATTTATTTTTAATATGTATAGTTGTAAAGTTGTGCAAACAGCTAAAGTTGGTATAGATGGTAAACCTATAGTAAATAGTAGCACTAAAAGTAAAGCTGTAAAGGCTTTTTTTATAGACTCCACACTTGTAAAAAAGCATTTATATACGTTGGCTTCTGATGAAATGGAAGGAAGAAAAGCAGGTACAGAAGGTATTGAAAAAGCGGCAAAATATATAGAAAATGAGTTTGAAAAACTAGGTTTAAAAACCTTTGGAAATTTACAATCTTACAGACAAACTTTTGATTTTGAAAATAGAAGAACCAAAGAAAATATTATATCAAGTAATATTATTGGGGTTTTAGAAGGGAAAAGTAAAAAAGACGAATATGTGATAGTTTCTGCACATTATGACCATTTAGGGAAGAAGAAGTATGGAGAAGGAGATTTGATTTATAATGGAGCCAATGATGATGCTTCTGGTGTAGCTGCTGTTTTGGTACTGGCAAAATATTTTAAAGAAATGGGGAATGAAAGAACTATTGTTTTTGCTGCTTTTACTGCAGAAGAAATGGGCTTAATTGGATCTACACATTTTGGTAAAGGGATAGATGCTAGCAAATTTGTGGCTGGCATTAATTTAGAAATGATTGGTAAAGTACCAAGTTTTGGGCCCAATACTGCCTGGTTAACAGGTTTTGAAAGAAGCGATTTTGGTAAAATTATTCAGAAGAATTTAGAAGGTACAGGTTATCAGCTATTTCCAGATCCTTATAAAAAATACAATTTATTTTTTAGGTCAGACAATGCTTCTTTAGCAAGATTGGGTGTGCCTTCCCATACATTTTCTACAACCCCTATTGATGTGGATCCAGATTATCATAAACTTACAGACGAAGCAGAAACCTTAAATATGACTGTAATTACACAAACGATACAAGCTGTTGCAAAGGGAACAACAAGTATTATAAACGGAAAAGATACCCCTAAAAGAGTCCTGATAAAAGAACAATAATTATATAATTAAATTACCACTGCTTTTTTAATTGTCTTTTAAATTTTTCTTCTCTGGTTTAGTTAAAGATGATAAAAAAGACATCAATTTCTCAAAGTATATTTTTTTTTGATTTCTAAGTTTTTTTTTGACATTAAAATTAACGAAAATATATGGAAAATCATTGTCAAAATTGGAGTAGACCGCAGAGGTATAAATGGCTATTTTTGTATTTCTGAGGCTATGCGAATTGAATTTGTTTTTTAAATATTAAACCCATCCATACCATATGGTTGCTTTAAAATCCCTAAAATCAATTCTCAAACCTAAAGCATTATTAGTGTATTATAATCACTTAGTATTTTTAATAGTAAAATAAACTTTTAGTTCAGTTTAGTGCTAAATATAATTAATATTATAGAGAGCTTTTGTATTTTTACTTTTTAAAAATCTTTACATGCAAATTCATTTTATAGCTATTGGCGGAAGCGCAATGCATAATCTTGCCATCGCTTTACACCAAAAAGGATACCAAGTTACAGGAAGTGATGATACTATACACGATCCCTCTAAATCTAGGTTAGAAAAATATGGTTTATTACCTGACGAATTTGGTTGGTTTCCAGAAAAAATAACCCATAATCTAGATGTTGTTATTTTAGGGATGCATGCAAAACAAGATAATGTAGAACTTTTAAAAGCCCAAGAATTAGGTTTAAAAATTTATTCTTATCCAGAATTTTTGTACGAACAATCTAAAGATAAAACTAGAGTTGTAATTGGTGGTTCTCATGGTAAAACAACCATTACTTCTATGATTTTACATGTTTTAAATTATCATGAAAAAGAAGTAGATTACATGGTTGGTGCTCAATTAGAAGGTTTTGAAACGATGGTGCACTTAACAAAAGATAACGAATTTATTGTTTTAGAAGGTGATGAATACTTAAGTTCACCAATAGATATGCGTCCTAAATTTCATTTATATAAACCAAATATAGCTTTGTTAAGTGGTATAGCTTGGGACCATATTAACGTTTTTCCAACCTTTGATAATTATACTGAACAGTTTCGAATATTTACAGAATCTATGGTAAATGGTGGGAGTATGGTTTATAACGAAGAAGATGTAATTGTGAAAGAGGTAGTAGAATCATCAACCAATCATATTAAAAAATACCCATACCAAACACCAGCACATTTTATAGAAGACGGAATCACCTTTTTAGAAACCGAAGAAGGTGACTTACCTTTAGAGATTTTTGGAAATCATAATTTACAAAACTTAGCTGGGGCTAAATGGATTTGTCAGCACATGGGAATTGATGAAGATGATTTTTACGAAGCAATAGCTAGTTTTAAAGGAGCAAGTAAGCGTCTAGAAAAAATTGCTGAAAATTCATCAACAGTTATTTTTAAAGATTTTGCGCATTCTCCAAGTAAAGTGGCAGCTACTACAAAAGCTGTAAAAGAACAATATAGTAGCAGAACTGTAGTTGCTTGTTTAGAATTGCATACCTATTCTAGTTTAAATGCAGCGTTCTTAGCAGAGTATAAAGGTGCTTTAGAATTTGCAGATAAAGCAGTTGTATTTTACGCTCCTCACGCAGTAAAAATTAAGCAATTAGAAGAAGTTACAAAAGAGCAAATAGCAACAGCTTTTGAAAGAGATGATTTAATAATTTATACGAATCCTAAAGAATTTAAAACATTTATATTCAATTTAGAATTAGAAGATAAAGCAATTTTACTGATGAGTTCTGGGAACTATGGCGGTTTAGATTTTGAAGAAGTTAAGAGTTTGATTTAGTTTTTTTAGACTGAATTGAATCAGTTTTTATCTATGTTATTTTTAAATATTTTAGAAACAGTATCAATCATTTTTGTATTGTTTGAATAGGTAATTTGATAGCAGTTTATTTGATGAAACCAGTCTAAAAACTTCTGAGCATTTTCTTTTAAAGGAGATAGCCAAGAGTCTGGAACCAGTTCTTGAAAAGCTTCTATTTTTGAAATTTGACGAACCCGTAAGTCACTTTCTTTTTCATATTTTATAAAAACCAAGTCGTTACATGGTAAATGATTGTAAAAATCTGTATTGTTAGGTTTTAAATAACGTACAATTTTATTTAATCTTTTAAAATGATATTCTGCAGAATTTTGTAATTCAGGGTAGAGTGGAAGTAACGTTTCTACACTATTCTTTTTAATAGAAATAGCTGCAGGAAAACTGTATACATGAATATTTTTATTAGCTATTGGCACAAAATCATCAGCTAAACAAGTAAAACCATTGGCTTGTAATAATGCCAAAGAAGTGCTTTTGCCATTTCCAGAATCTCCTAAAAATAAAATAGTTTTTTCTGTATTAGAAACTGCAGATGCATGAAAAACACCCATCCATTCATGTTCTTCTTTTTGATGAATTTTCTGAATTAATTCCATAGAAAATTTCCCTTGAAAATAATGAATATCTTTATTGCTCCAAGCACCAATAAAATTTTTATCTACGTAGAAAAAAACATATTTATTATTTAAAAAAACCAAAAATTCATGAGTTATATTTTCAGAGTTTTCTATTTCTAAATGTGCAAATTTCGGGTGCACCAAATACAACTCATATTCAGATGAAAAAGCGACTTTAAATATGATATCATTTATTTTATAAAACTTGGTAAATTCAAAGTAGGTTGGTTTTTCTATATCCCTGTAATCATTTAAAAAAAATGATTTTTTTGTTGATTTAGAAGCGTAAATCTTTTTTTCTAAATCTAGAATAAAATCGATTGTTTTGTCTAAAGGAACATTTAACTTTTTAGAAAGTGCCTTTGCTATTTCTTCAACAGAAACACCTTTACTTAATCGTTTTAAAATACCTGCAGTTGTATTTTCTAAAACTAGATATTTGTTACTGTTTTCAAACCATGTAATTGTTTTGTCTTCTACTGGTTTATATAAAAAAGATGTGTTGTTTTTCATAAAAAATAAATGTAGTTATTTTTATAGTTATATAAAACAAAAACGTCTCGAAAATATTCGAGACGTTTTTAAAAAAATTTAATTTTAGTTTAAAATCCTGTTCCAGTCGCTTCTGGACTTTGAGCTTGTGCTTCTTGTGCATTTAAAATCAGATAAGTTCTAATGCTGTTAAAGAAACATATTTACTGTAATTACCTATTTTTTTTATAGCTTCTTTACGAGAAATAGTATCGTTATTTTGTTCTTTGTTGTTCATATTTTGCCATTTTTTAATTCGTGTAAGTTAGTCTATCATTATTTTGGTTGATAGTTGCCCCTCTTTTGTATATAATTTTACAACATAAACACCAGTAGACATATTAGGTAGTGCAACTTCAAAAGAGTATGTAGGTTGTAAGTTTTTATTTAAAATTTGTTTACCTAAAATGTTATATATAGCTATAGAAGCATTACCAGTTTTTAAACCGTTTATTTTTAAAGTTTGATTGTTAACTTTATAAATACTTGCTGTAGTTAATATATCTGAATTTACAGACAACGTCTTATGAGAAGTATGTAGAAAAAACCTACCAGAACCATCTTGTTTTTCATTTAAAACGACTGTATAATTAGCCTCATTTAAATTTGTAAACTGACCTGTTGCTCTATCTTCTAATTGAACTTTTAAACCATTTGGTAAATTATTTACTTCAGCAGAAAAAGCAATCTCTGAATTCGCTGCTGAAATTAGTCCAATAGGAATTACCATGTTTTTATAATCTGTATTTGGTAAAGATTGTACTTGGTATTTATTCCCAGTATTATCGTTTAACAGATTGGAGTAAATTGCAAAATTATGAGAAACTCCTCCAAACAATTTACCATCAAAACCATTATCAAAACCTTTTGTAGTTCCATCTACATAATAAATTTTGGCATATCTATTATTAATGCCATCATTTACGTTTAGATAGATTGAAGATGTTATTTTACTTGATTTTTGAAATGTTTCAGTACTATGATGATCTGTGCCACTAATATCGAAACTTATATTATCTGAACTCGTTGCAGCAGTTCCTGCTTCTATAAAGAATCCTTGTCCTGGTGCAATTTCAAAATTAGTATCTTCTGTAATACCTGACATTTTTGCATCATAAGAGCTTCCATTCCAAAACCAAACTGTTCCACCAATAAGATTAGCTGTATTGTTACTTGTAAAAAAACTTCCTAAATTTAAAAATGATGTGAAAGGGTTACCTACCAAATTGTAATTATTAGGATTGGATGTTCCATAAGTAATAGTTGTAGTTTGTGTAGAAGTGTAAATCCCTGTTCCCGTAAAAGAGATTAGACCACTACCAGATCTTATAATTCCATATCCTTTACCTTTACCAAAAGTTCCATTATTACTATCGTCTGTTTGTAAATATCTCCAATGACCAGTTGCTGTATCTGAACCTCCATTATCTGTGTCTATATCAGAAGATGTATTATCATACCAACTCAAACCAATATTATCTGTATCTAGGCTGCTTGTAGGAATAGAGTTGGATGTTGCCCAATTTGCATCATAAGTTTCCCCAACAATAGGTGATGATATTAAATACCATTGAGAGCCATTAGAAAAATTTCTATTGAAAGTAGCTGAACTTACGGTAAAAGTATTTGTAGCTTTCAAAGTTCCTCCTGAAGCTATATTTAAGGAGTTAATAGTTACAGCAGTACTTACGGTTGGGTAATTGGTTATACCAGTAGGAATTAAAATATTATCAGAAGTTCCAGATGGATTACTACTATCTATCCAGTTAGTTGTAGTATTCCAATTATTATCTGTGGTTCCAGACCATATTTTATAAAAACCTGTATTACTTGTATTATTTCTCCCTGGAGAAAATAAAACACTTCCATTACCAGTTACATTATCATGTGTAACAAAGTTACCTGTAAAATCTGGATCTCTTGCTAATGAGATATTATTACCTCCTTCACTAGCATAGGTGTAAGAAGTAATAGTTATGCCATTAGCATCTTTTATAGTTATTGTATCTCCTCCATTATTAAGACCTAAGAAACCTGCTGATGCAGTTTGTGTTAGTGAAGGTATATTTGTTGAGGTACCTCCACCAAAAACAACAATAGTTCCTGTAGTAGGTATAATAGTTCCTTTAGGAAATGTATGTCTTAATCCAGTAGCATCCTCAATGGTGTAACCACCAATATTCGATTCACCTCCTGATGCATTATAAATTTCTATAAATTCATCCTCTGAAGTACTTACTGAACCATCACCATTAGCATCTCCGTTTGTTTCATCTGGATCTGCTTGAAATTCATTAATTACTAAATTTGGTAGTTCATCATCTTCATTGGTAACTATTTTAGTTACATCAGTTACTGGGTCATAGGCATCGTCAGAATTTATATCATTAACAGAAACGCTAATTGTTACATTTATACTTCCATCTTGTAAAGTATCATCTACACCTGTTGCAGTAATTGTTTGTGGAGTATCCCAATTGGCATTTGTAAACGTTAATGTAGCTTCATTTAAGGTAACTTCTCCAGTATCTCCACTAGTAATATTTAAAACTACATCTGTAGTTGGTTGTGCATTTAATACAATTGTAAATGTTGCTGTAGTACCATCTTCTGAGGTGTTACCTGACACTGCACCTAAAGTTATACCAGGTCCTGCACTTGCCATTGCAAAGTTAGTGGTATCAAATGTTTGTGCGGTTCCAGAAGTTGTCCAATTTGTACTATTGTAAATGTTCGTTAAGTGACCAGGTTTATCATTAGTTGTTCTAACTCCAGTATAAATACCATTGTCGCCACCCAAATAAACTGCATTTGTACCTTCCGTTAAGCCAGTTCCAGTTAAAGAACCTGAATCACCTGAATCTTCACCTGCAAAGCCAAGTATTGTATATGTACCGGTATTATATACATTTGTTGTTGTTTGATAAATAAAAACTCCATCTCCACTATTTCCTAAAGCAAAAGAACCAGCTCTTTGAGTTACAGTTCCACCAAAAGAGGATGATGTTGTTGTTAAAGTTATAGTAGTACCAGCTGTAATAGAGGGGGTTACCCACTCGTAGAAACCTTCACTTGTATTAAAAGCGGTACTACCATTCCATTCGTTATCTGTAAAGAAAACAGATTCTCCTGAAGGTATGTCTACTAAAGCAATTAATAGAAATTCTTCATTATCGACACTAACCCCGATTATAGCTAAATCTCCAATAGTTAGTGTTTGAGCTTTTAATGAAAATGTTGTTGATATAGCAAACAACATATATAAAGCAATTTTTAAAAAGTTTTTTTGTTTCATATTTATTTTTTTGTTAAAAATACAAATAAATATAAAATATAGAAACTCAAATAATTAATTAGCAATAAGATAACTCTTAACTATCTTCGTCTTAACAAAAAAATAATTTGATAAAAAAGAGAGGTGTTTTATAAAATATTTCTTTTGTTAAAGAAAGAATTTTTTTAAAAAGAAAAATAACTTCATTTTTTTATTCTCAGAATGTAAATTTTAATATATACAATCAACAAGATTATCAAAACGGATACATTTTTTTTATACAAATAATAGTATCATTTTTTTATCTTTTAGAGTTTAAAGTAGTAAAAGTCATTTAACTAAAATACTAAAAACTTAGTATTAAAGGTGAGATACTTAATTCTTCCGCCAGAAAAATGGAGTGAATAAAATTAATACAGTAAATAATTCTAACCTACCAATTAACATCAAAAAAGAACAAAACCATTTTGCAGCCGAAGTTAGGTGATTAAAATTATCAACAGGACTAACAGAGCCAATTGCTGGCCCAATATTACCCAAAGAGGATGCTGCGGCACCTAATGCAGACATAAAATCTAACCCAAATAATGTTAAAGCCACAGATGACATTATAAAAATTAGCATATAAATAATAAAGAAAGATAAAATATTAAAAACAATATTTTTATGCACAGTTTGGCCATCATACCTAACAGGAATTATTGCATTTGGGTGTAAGGCTTTTTTAAATTCTAAAAAACTGTTTTTTAACATCACAATGTGCCTTACCACTTTAACACCACCACTTGTAGAACCAGCAGAACCGCCTGTAAAAAATAAGGCAAAGAAAATACCTGTTGCAAAGAAATTCCACATGGTAAAATCTGCAGACACAAAACCAGTTGTTGTTACCACTGATGTAACCATAAATAAAGAATGTCTTATCGCACTCTCTGTTTCTCCTAAAACTTTAGGATGTGCCAAGGTACTTTCTAAATTTGGGTCTTGAAAAAAGATGATAATGATTGCAATAATGGCAGAGATACTTAAAATTCCAAATAAATAATATTTAAACTCTTCACTTTTAAATACCTTTTGAATTTTCCCTTTTAAGGCAAAATAAGTAAGTACAAAGTTGGTGCCTGCAACAAACATAAAAGTTATAATAATGTATTGTATTAAGGGTTTACCATTATAAAAAGCAATGCTATCTCCTTTTGTAGAAAAACCACCTGTACTCATGGTTGCCATTGCATGATTGATGGCGTCAAACCAAGTCATACCTGCAAATTTTAGCAACAAAAACTCTAAAAGCGTTAATAAAACGTATATTAAATATAGTCTTTTGGCTGTATCTGTAATTCTAGGATGTAATTTATCTGCTGATGGTCCAGGTGCTTCTGCCATAAACAGCTGCATACCACCAATACCTAAAAGAGGTAAAATAGCAATGGTTAATACAATAATTCCCATTCCACCAATCCAATGCGTTGCACTTCGCCAAAATAAAATTCCTTTTGGCATATTGTCTATGTTAGTTAAAATAGACGAACCTGTGGTAGAATAGCCAGAAATAGTTTCAAAAAATGCATTTGTAACACTAGATATTGCTCCAGAAAGTAAATAAGGCAACATCCCTGTAAAAGAAAGGATTAACCAACCCAATGTTACAATTAAATACCCTTCTTTTTTCTGAATATTTGTACTTGTGGGTTTGTTTGCAAAGTATAAAATCACACCAATAAAAACGGTGATAATTCCAGCATTTAAAATCCCCCATTTTTCGGGTTCATCATTAAAAATACTAAAAGGAACAGCTAAAAACATAAACAAACCATTTAAAATAGCTGTTATGCCTAAAAACCTGTAGATTATTTTTGTGTTTAAAGTACCCATTTTATCTAAATAGACTTTCTACAGTTTCTATAGCTTCTGGTAAGCAGAACACAATTACTTTATCTCCACTTTGTATTTGCATACCCCCAAAAGACATTAACGGTTTTCCATTTCTAATAATACCTCCAAAGACAGCTTCTCTAGGAACATTTAAATCTCTAATTGGTTTTTTAGTAACTTTTGCGTTAGGTCTTACTTCAAATTCAAATACTTCTGCGTCTATATTGTGTAGATTTGCTAATGCTAGTATTTCTCCTTTTCTAATGTGTCTAAAAATATTACTTGCAGCAATTAGTTTTTTGTTGATAAGAGATTCTATACCAATCGTTTGAGAAATATCAATATAGTCCATATTTTCTACAAGTGCAATGGTTTTTTTTACTCCTTTAGATTTTGCTACCAAACAAGACATAATATTGGTTTCTGAGTTGTTGGTAACTGCAATAAAAGCATCTGTTTCTCTAATATTTTCCTCTTCTAAAAGTTCAAGGTTTCTTCCATCTCCATTAATAACTAATACATTGTCTAAACTTTCTGCTAAATTTTCTGCTTTCTCTTTATTTTTTTCTATTAATTTAACTTTAAAATTATCTTCACAAAGATTTCTAGCAGTTTTTTCGCCAATACTACTACCCCCTAATATAATTACATTTTTAATATTAAACTGTTTTTTTCCTATGATGGGATACAAATCCTTCATACTATAATTGGGAACAGAAAAATACACTTGGTCATTTAATTGATAAGCAACATCACCTCTAGGAATAATTGTTTGTGCAACATTATCTCTTTTGATAGCAATGGTTATAAAATCTATATTTTTAAACTTTTGTTTCGCTTCTTTAACCGTCAAATCTACTAAAGGAGATTTGTAGGTTAAAGAAGTACCCATTACATTAAAAGTACCGCTTTCAAAAGTAACAGTATCGTTAAATGAAGATTGATTTAACAACATTTTTATTTCATTTGCGGCCAACTCTTGTGGAGAAATCATAAAGTCTAAACCAAACTTTTTAAAGTCTACTTCGCACTCATTTAAAAACTCTGGATTGTCTATTCTTGCTATTGTTTTTTTTGCTCCTAGAGCTTTACCAATAACAGAGATTGTAAAATTGGTGTTTTGACTTTCTGTAACAGCAATTAAAAGATCAGCAGAATCTACACCAAGCTCTTTTAATAGTTTGATAGATGTGGCATCTCCTTTTCTGGTAATTACATCTAAATGATTATTGATATAATTTAGTTTTTCGCCATCAAAATCTATTATGTAAGTATCTTGAGACTCGTAAGAAAGCAGTTTTGCTAAATGGAAACCTACATCTCCAGCACCAGCAATAATAATCTTCATATTTCAAATATAGAATATTAACCGCAAAGATATAAAGAGTTTAGGTGCAAATGCAAATAATTGAGTTTTTTCCCTTTTTTGTAAATAAATATAACATTTTTCTATTTTGTATATTTATAAAAAAATAGGCGAATGGATAAGTTAACAATCAAATCTTGGGCTTTAGACGATAGGCCTAGAGAAAAGTTATTAGCAAAAGGAAAAGCAGTATTGTCTGATGCAGAATTAATAGCAATTTTAATTGGTTCAGGTAATAGAAATGAAAGTGCAGTGGCATTGTCTAAACGTATTTTAAGTGCTGTAAATGGTAATATTTACGAGCTTGCAAAACTATCTGTAGAAAAATTAACCGAGTTTAATGGTATTGGAGAGGCAAAAGCCATTGCAATTATTACTGCATTAGAATTAGGGAAAAGAAGGCAGCTAGAAGTAGCCTTAGAAAAACCTAAAATTGTTAGTAGTAAAAATGTGGCAAACTTAATGCAACCCATAATTGGCGATTTAGACCACGAAGAATTTTGGGTTCTTTTTTTAAGTAACTCTAATAAAGTTTTAGCAAAAAGTCAAGTTAGTAAAGGTGGGTTAACAGCTACAGTTGTAGATATTAGACTGTTGTTTAAGAGAGCTTTAGAGTTGGTGTCTGTAGCCATTATTGTTTGTCATAATCATCCTTCAGGAAAATTACAGCCCAGTGTTGCAGATAAAAATTTAACCGAAAAAATGAAACAAGCTGGCAATACTTTAGATATTAAACTACTAGACCATTTAATAATTACAGAAAAAGCGTATTTTAGCTTTGCAGATGAAGGCTTGTTGTAATTTTAAGTTGCATTGATTAGTAAAAAAAAACACTGTAAACTACTGCTAAACGCTGTAATGTAAAAAAATAATGATTGTAGTATATACACATAAAATAACACCCAGAGTTCGTTATATATTTAAACATATTTTAACTAGAACCTTACAAATACCGGTTAGTTTTACAACTAAAGTTGAAGAATTTGTAGCACATAAAGGGCCTAAATTAACCTATACAAAATCACCTTTAAGTAACGAGTTTTTTATAAAAAGTAACGAATTGTTATTTGAACAAGGTGTAAACGATTTAGAAATAAACATACAAAAATGGGAAGAAGTACCATGTTTTTTTGCTACTGGAAGTAAATCTGCAATTCCTTTTGATATTTTTGCAGCAAGTTTTTACTTAATTTCTAGGTACGAAGAATATTTGCCTCATGTTAAAGACAAACATGGGCGTTTTATGGCCTCAGAAAGTTTAGCTTATAATAATAATTTTTTAGAAAAACCTGTGGTAGATATTTGGGCTTACAAATTCTTAAAAGAATTCAAAGAACGGTTTCCAGATTATGAAGTTGAAAACAGAAAATATACTTTTATTTCTACCATAGATATAGACAATACATTTGCCTATAAACATAAAAGTTTAATAAGAACAACAGGTGCTTTTTTAAAGGATTTTTTTAAACTAAGACTTTTAAGTGTTTGGTATCGATTAGCAGTTTTACTAAACATTAAAAAAGATCCTTTTGATAATTTTGATACAATTTTAAACATCAAAAAAAATAAAAAAATAAAAACTATTTTCTTTTGCTCTGTTGGTGATTATACTACTTTTGACACCAATATTTCTGCCGCTAAAAATAAATTCAAACTACTTGTAAAAGATTTGGTAGATTATGCCAGAGTTGGCTTACACCCTTCTTATTTTACAATGCAAAATGCAGCACTTTTAAAAAAAGAAAAAGAAAGACTTGAGGATATAACAAATATGCCCGTAACCAGATCTAGACAACATTATTTACGCTTTAATTTGCCAGAAACCTATCAACAATTAATAGATTTAGAAATACAAGAAGATTTTACTATGGGGTATGCAAGCAATGTTGGTTTTAGGGCAAGCACTTGTACACCTTTTTATTTTTATGATTTAGATTTCGAGATTCAAACCCCTTTAAAAGTATATCCTTTCGCTTTAATGGATACTACATTAAATGATTATTTAAAGATTACACCAAAACAATCTTTGGGTAGAATTAGAGATTTAAAAAACGAGGTAAAAGCTGTAAATGGTACTTTTATCACCTTGTTTCATAACGAGAGTTTAAGTGATCATATGCGCTGGAAAGGCTGGAAACGTTTGTACGATTCTATGGTAAAAATTGCAACGATTTAGGATGATAAAATACGTTCATAGAAAAGATTTAGAGGTAGATAAATACAACTTTTGTATAGAAAACTCAATACAATCTAGAGTGTATGCTTTTTCTTGGTATTTAGATGTTGTTGCCAATCATTGGGATGTTTTGGTTCTGAATGATTATGAAGCTGTAATGCCAATTCCTTGGAAAAAAAAGTACGCAATTAAATACGTTACACAACCGTATTTTTGTCAGCAATTAGGTGTTTATTCTAAAAGTATTATTTCAGAAGAAAAAATACATGAATTTATAAGTTGTATACCTAAGACTTTTTTTAAAATATTCTATCAATTTAACTCTTTAAATACCATTAAGTTAAATTATAGAACTAATTATATTTTAAGTCTTAAACAAAACTATGAAATAATAAAAGCGGGCTACAGAAAAGATAGGAAGTATAGAACTAATCAAGTAAAAAAAAAGCAATTTACTTTTATAAATTTGTCTATTCATGAATTAATAAATATTGCAAAACAATATTATAAACATATAGATTTGTCTAATAAAGATTATTTGTTGTTAAATAATTTGATTTCTAAATGTATAAATGAAAACAAAGGCTTTTTATTAGGTGTAGAAGATAATGAAAGTAACATTTTGGGAGGTGCGTTTTTTGTGAAAACCAATAAAAGAATTTATTATTTATTTTCTGTTGTAACTCCAAAAGGAAAAAAAGATAATGTTGCCACTTTATTAATTGATAAAATTATTGCAGAGAATTGTAACTCAAATTTGACTTTAGATTTTGAAGGATCTATGATTGATGGTATTGCTTCTTTCTATAAAAGTTTTGGAGGTAAACCAGAAAAATACGGTTTTTTAAAACAAAATAATTTTTCTTTTTTATTTAAATAGATTTACTTTTTTATAAAGCACTTTAAATGCAATTGCAGACACAATACCCGTAAACCACATTAAAATTGCAGAGGTTAAAGCAGCTCCTTTAATGCCATATTTAGGAATTAAATAATAGTTGCTAATTACGTTTAAAAGTAAAGCAACACTGGCAATGTAATAGTTTATATGTGCTTTCCCAATAGAAGATAAAAGGTTGCCAAACAATCCTCTAAAAATAAAAATTCCGCAAACACCCAGCATTAAAATAAAAAATGTCTGTGTGTACTTTGTAAAGTTGTTGTCTAAAAGTTTTAAAATAAAATCACCCAAAAAATAGCTTGTTATTACTAAAACAATGCTAATCAGCAAAAACAAAAGCATGTAACTTTTTATATAATTTTTAATATAAGTTTTATCATATATTTTTTCTGTAAAAGCAACAAAATCTGTTGCCATAAAAACACGAGGTAAAAACAGTAAACTAAAAGGAATTAAAGAAATATATCTATAATTGGTAACCATTTCTGTGTTAGCTAATAAGTAACCAATTAATAAAATATCTATAACAAAAAGTAATTGTGTAACTACATTAGAAAGGCTTGCAAAAAAGCCATATTTCCAAAAAGAAGTATCTGTTATGGTAAGTTTATTTTTTAATGTAAAATTGATTCCTATTTTTTTTACAAATAAAATAGCAGTTAGAGTTGGGGCTACAAGCAATGCAATAGCATACCCAAGTTCTTTAAAAAAGTAACTTAAAAGTAGTACAGAAACCAGTAGCAAAACACTTTGTACTATTTCTGTAAAAGCAAATTTTTTGTTGTTGTGATTTAACCTTAATTGTGCTTTTATAATTTCTAATAGAAATGAAGGGATGATTATAAAAGACAGTATAATTAAATAAGTTTGGGTTTTTTCAAACTTAAAGTCAATAAAAAAAGAAATAATACTAATACAAGCAATTAATAATAAAGAAACCCAAACCCCTTTTTTAAAAACATACAAAAACAAGCTATTTTGTTCTGTTTTTGTTTTAAGTAAGGCACCATATCTTATAAAACTTTGGTGCAAGCCTAAACCGCTTATGGGTATAATAAATACTATAATATTATAGGTAAAAAGTACAACCCCTAATTCTTTATTTGGTATTAACTTTAAAGCAAACCAAGCTGCTAAAAAAGAAAATATACGTGCAAAAATGGTGGCTAAAAAAACATAGCTTCCTTTTCTTTTTAAAAAATTTGAAATGTAAGAAACAATTAAATTCAAACTAAATATTTAGAGATTTGTAGTAAAGTTGCGAAAATTTATTGGAAATTACCTCTTTACTAAATTGTTGTGCTACAAAACTATGCATTTTATCTGGGTCTAATTTGTCAAAAGTAGTTTTATAATTTAAAATTTCTTCTAATAACAAAGTTTCATTTTTAATTGGGATTACCTTACAAAATTGCTCGTTTTTAAAAAGAGTTGCAATACCAGTATTGGTTGCAATAACAGGTGTGCCACAGGCAATTGCTTCTGGTATTACAATGCCAAAAGTTTCATAATTGCTAAAAGAAACACATAAAGCTGCATCTTGTAAATAGTTTGCCAATTGCTTTTGAGACACATGTTTTGTAAAATGAATTTTAGCTTTTTTAATATTTAAACTAGTTATAAACTCTTGATATTCATTTCCAGTACCACCAATAAAATGCCATTCAAAACACGCTATTTTTTCCTCTAAAAATTTTGCCACATGTAACATGCCTTTAATATTTTTATGGGCGTCTTTTAAACTAGAAACGTGTACTATTTTTAGTGAATCTCCTGCTTTTTTCTTGGGAACAAATAAACCAGTATCTACAACATTAGGTATAGTTTTATAATTACCTTTAAAACCAGCCTCTTTTAAATAAGTTGCTAAATAAGTACTAACAGGACAAATAAAAGCAGCATGTTTTACCACGTTTTTAGCTATTGTTTTTTTAGAATAACTTAGAGTGTTGTTTGTGGTTTGTAAATACGCTGTATGATGTTCTGTAATTATGTATGGTATCTTATTTTTTTTTGATGTATATTTAGCTAAAAGTCCAAAAGGATGTATTTCATTTAAATGAATTACATCAAAAGCACCAATTTTTTTTAATATTTTTTGATATGCTTTCCAAAAAGATTTTAGTTTAGTAATTCTGTTTTTTTTTGGAAGAATATATCCAATATGTGTAGTAAGATTTTGATCTTCTTTGGTAATAATTTCTATTTTTTTAGTACAATTTTTATCAGTAATTAAATGTATTACTGACACTTTATGTTGCATAGCAACTGCTTGTGCATGTCTTTCTATAAAATCTCCATTTGTTGGTAAAACCCTAGAAGGGTACCAACCACATATAAACAAAACATGAAGTTTTTTTTGATTCAACCTAAAAAATATTTATCACAAATATAACAACTTAATCTACTATTTATTATTTATAATTTTTACTTTTATCAAATGAAAATAGAACATGTATTCTTTGATTTAGATCATACTTTGTGGGATTTTGAAAAAAATTCTGAATTAACTTTCCAAAAAATATTTAGCAAAAATAAAATTCATTTAAAAATAGAAGATTTTTTAGAGGTTTATAAACCCTTAAATTTAAAATTTTGGAAATTATACAGAGAAGAAAAAGTGACTAAAGAAGAACTAAGATATGCTAGACTAAAAAACACTTTTGATGCTGTAAATTATAAGGTCTCGGATGCTTTAATTGATAAGATTGCCATTGATTATATAGATAATTTATCTACTTTTAATCATCTTTTTGAAGGTACTTTTGAACTATTAGATTATTTAAAAGAAAAATACACATTACATATAATAACCAATGGTTTTCAAGAAATACAAAGTAAAAAAATGATGACTTCTAACATTCATCATTACTTTAATCAAATAATTACATCAGAGTCTGTGGGTGTAAAAAAACCAAATCCTAAAGTCTTTTTACATGCTTTAGACACTGCAAAAGCAACCGCTAATAACTCTTTAATGATTGGCGATAGTTTAGAAGCAGATATACAAGGTGCCTTAAATGTTGGTTTAAAAGCAATACACTGTGTTTTTGACGATTTAACCCCTACAGATAAAAATATTACCTCAGTTAAAAGCCTGTTAGAAATTAAACAATATCTTTAGTTATAAAGTGGTTTAAATTCTAATAAATATTCTTTTTATAAAGTTCCCAAATTATACATCTTAAGTATTTTTTAGGCCTGCAAAATTAAACACAGAAGATATAGATAGTTTTGGATTAAGAAGAAGTAAATATTGTTATAACAATACCTATAAAGATGAATATACAGATGCTTTTGGAGCACAGTTATACTCAATTTTTAGACCTTTAAATCAGTAATTTGCATTAACTAGTTTTTATGAGAAAATGATAACCAATAATTTGCATACAAAAGTTACTTACTCTTTAGATAATTAATCTTTTAGCAATATTGGGCTGGGTATTTCTTTACAAATTTGGAAAATTAATTTCTATGGAATTATAGATAATTTACTAAATTATTCCGATATTTCATCTTTAAATAATCTTTCTATCCAATTTGGATTTAATTTAATATTTAATTAGAATGAAAAATAAAATAGTATTTGTAATACTTGTTCTTATAAGTTTAATTACAGTAGCACAAGAAAAAAAAGTAAGTAATTTTACATATATAATTGTACCTACAAAGTTCGATTTTTTAAAGGAGGTAGATCAATACCAAACAAGCTCTTTAACCAAGTTTTTGTTAAAAAAGAACGATTTTACGGCTCTTTTAGATTCAGAAGAATTTCCAGAAGATCTAAAAAATAATAGATGTAAGGCATTAACAGCTTCATTAACAGACGCTTCTTCATTTTTAAAAATAAAGCTAAAGTTAGAATTAAAAGATTGTTTTGGTAAAGTATTGTTTGCCTCAGAAGGAGAAAGTAAAAAAAAGGAATTTAAAAAAGGGTATCAAGAAGCGATAAGAAATGCACATAAATTAATGGAGGATATAACTTATACGCCACTTTCTAAGAAAGAACAAATAAAAGAAACTAAAATTAAGTGGGTAGATACCCCTGTTAATACTGTTATTAAAAAAGAAGTTTTACAAGAGGATTTATCACTAAAAAAAGTGGTTAAGAAACCAGAACCTACCGACGTTGTTTTATATGCGCAACCAAAAAAAAGTGGCTTTCAATTAATTAATTTAAAGCCAGAAGTTGTTTTTATTATTTTACATACAAACATTAAAGATGTTTATGTAATTAAAGATAAAAATGGTTTATTGTATAAAAAAGAAACAAAATGGGTAGCAGAATATTATGAGAATGGTCAGTTAGTAATGAAGCAATTTGAAATTAAATTCTAATAATCGTATCTGTTTTTCCATCTAGCTTTAAGAATTTCTCTAAACTGATTTTCTCTAGCATTATTACCAGGTTCATAAATTTTGGTTCCACTAATTTCATTAGGTAAAAACTCTTGTTCTACAAAGTTATTAGGGTAATTATGAGAATATTGATAATTTTTACCATACTCTAAATCCTTCATTAATTTTGTAGGTGCATTTCTTAAATGCAGAGGCACAGATAAATCGCCTGTTTTTCTTATTAAGTTTTGTGCTTCTCCAATTGCCACATAAGAAGCATTACTTTTAGCAGAATTAGCTAAATAAACTGCACATTGGCTTAATATTATTCTAGCTTCTGGATTTCCAATAACACTTACTGCTTGAAACGTATTATTAGCTAAAATCAGTGCATTCGGATTGGCATTTCCAATATCTTCAGAGGCTAAAATTAGCATTCTTCTTGCTATAAATTTTACATCTTCACCACCTTCAATCATTCTAGCTAACCAGTAAACAGCTGCATTTGGATCGCTACCTCTTATAGATTTTATAAAAGCAGAAATAATGTCATAATGCTGTTCGCCAGTTTTATCATACCTAGCTGTATTTTTCTGAATTTTAGCTAAAACCAACTCATTTGTAATTTCTATCTGATCTTCAGTAGAAACTAATAACTCAAAAATATTCAATAATTTTCTAGCATCACCACCAGAAACCTGTAATAAGGCATCTGTTTCTTTTAATTTTATTTTTTTTGAGGCTAATAAAGAATCCTCTTTCATAGCTCTATTTAGAAGAGCAATTAAATCTTCTTTGTCAAAAGAATTTAAAATATAAACCTGACATCTAGAGAGTAGGGCTGGTATTACTTCAAAACTAGGGTTTTCTGTAGTGGCTCCAATTAAAGTTACCCATCCTTTTTCTACAGCACCTAATAAAGAATCTTGTTGAGATTTGCTAAATCGATGAATTTCATCAATAAATAAAATAGGATTTTTTGCCGTAAATAAACCACCACTTTTTTTCGCTTTTTCTATAACCTCTCTAACGTCTTTAACTCCAGAACTAATAGCGCTTAAAGTATAAAATGGTCTTTCTGACACATTCGCAATAATATTTGCAAGGGTAGTTTTACCAATTCCTGGGGGGCCCCATAAAATTAAAGATGGAATAATTCCTTGTTTAATTAAATTTGTTAAAACACCGTTTTTACCAACTAAATGCTGTTGACTAATATAGTCTTCTAATGTTTTAGGTCTAATTCTTTCTGCCAAAGGTTCATTCATATGGTAAAAATAGCAAAGTTTTTATGACAGAAGTAGTATTTTTTTACTTTGGTAATATATTTGTTATTTTTATTTTATGAGTGATGAACAAGTTTTACATAATTCTAAACCAATTTTTTTAATTCCATGTACCTATGTATTTGTTATTTGGTTTATTTATTGGGTAGAAATACAATTTCATTTCAATTTTAATAAATTTGGAGTGTATCCAAGAGATTTAGTTGGTTTAAGAGGTGTTTTCTTCACTCATTTTATACATAGTGATACGAATCATCTGTTTAACAATTCTATTCCTTTATTTGTTTTGCTATCAAGTCTTTTTTATTTTTATAAACAAGTTGCTTATAAAGTACTTTGTTATGGTGGGCTTTTAACAGGTTTATTAACTTGGATGATCGCAAGAGAATCCTACCATATAGGTGCAAGTGGCATCGTATATCTTTTATTTAGTTTTGTCTTTTTTAGTGGAATTATAAGAAAACACTACAGATTAGTAGCGCTGTCGTTAATAATAATTTTTTTATACGGTAGTATGGTTTGGTATGTATTACCAATAAAAGATGGCATGTCTTGGGAAGGCCATTTATCTGGCTTTTTAGTAGGATTTATTTTTGCTGTATTTTACAGAAAAATAGGGATTACAAAAAAAGAATATCAATTCTCTACTACTGATTTTGATTTATTATTCGATGAAAACGGAAATTTTTCTCCTCCAAAAATTGAACAAGAAGTAGAGGAGGGGCAAGTAAATGATAAAGAATAATTTATTTTTATGCTACTTACGGCTTATTGCCATTCTTTGTCTTACAGTTTCGTATAAAAAGGCACCACAAGCCACAGAAACATTTAATGAAGCAATTTCACCAAGTAAAGGTAATTTAGCTTTAAAATCTACCATTTTTAGGATAGATGGGTTTACACCTCGATGTTCAGAGCCCATTATAATTGCAATAGGTTCCTTATAATCTACATCATATACAGAAGACGTTGTTTTTTCTGTTGCGGCAACTGTTTTTATTTCTGATGCTTGTAAAATAAATAATGCATCTTTAATATGATCTACTCTACAAATAGGCACTTTAAAAGCAGCTCCAGCAGATGTTTTTATCGTTTCAGCATTTACAGGTGCACTTCCATTTTTTTGAATAATTATTCCATGAACACCTGTACATTCTGCAGTTCTAATAATTGCACCAAAGTTTCTAACGTCAGATATTTGATCTAATAATAAAAAGAGTGGAGTAGCATCACTTTCTAAAGTTTTATTGATTAGAGTTTCTAAATCGTGAAACGCTATAGGGGATATTTGTGCAACTGCCCCTTGATGATTTTGGTTTTTAGAAAGACGATTCAACTTTTCTACAGGTACAAGACTTGTAGTTAACTTATTTGTTTTGATAAGTTTATCCAATTCATGAAATAAGTTACCACGTAAGCCTTTTTGTAAGTATATTTTATTTATTGTTGAGCCACTTTCAATTGCCTCAATAATAGCTCTAATTCCAAAAATATTAGTCATTTCTGTTTCCATGTTGCAAATGTATGCTAATTATATAGCAAAAAAAACCATCAACTAAGATAGTTGATGGTTTTTTTATTTATCATTAAAAAATATTATCTTGTTAAAGTCTCCTTCCAAACAAAACTTGGAACTCCAAAATATGGAGCAACTGGGTCTTTACCGGGATAATATAATAAAAATTCAATTTCGAATGTATCAGAGCAAGGAAAGTATTTTCCTGACCCCTCTACATAATATTCATAATTAGATCCATTATACACAGTAGTTGCAGTGTATTGATAAGGGATTGTCACATCTCCAGTAATTGGATCAATTTCTACTTTCACTTGTCCTTCAGCAACTACAGGTTCTCCCCAATAAGCAGGATTAGCAAGCCACGCATAACCTAATCCAATAGTTAAAAAGTCTGTTCCATCAAATGTAGATTTAAAAGAAACATCTAAAGGTCCACCTACAGAAGAGTACCAATTATCAGTACCAGAATATGTACCTTGCATATCTGAAAGCACAATTGGACAGTCATTGTCAATTATTGTGACTGTATAAGCACTGTTTTTTAGGTTTTGACCAGCAATACCAACTGGTTTATCACTTTCTGTAGACAATACAATTGTAAAATCTAAATTACCATCAACATTAATATTGTCAATTGCTTCAACAGTTATATCTGCTGAAACTTCACCAGCAAGTATTGTTAAATTTCCATCTGATGGAGTAATTGATACTCTATTTGCATCTACACCTTCTAAAGTGAATTTAACGTTAATTCCGTTAGTATTTGAATCTGCATTACCACCGTAAACTACACTTATATTTACAGGTGTTGAATCTTCTTCTGCTATTGATGTACTTTCACTAGCAAATTGAACAAAACCCTCACCTAAATCTAGCTGAACATTTTCTTGTTCTTCACAAGAGGTGAATATTAGCACTGTTGCAAGTGCAAATAATTTTATAAATTTTTTCATAATTATATTTTCTATTTAATTAATAACCAGGATTCTGTTGTGTTCTTAACTCTGGATTTCCATTAAATTCCACTAAAGGAAGTGGTAATGTAAATCTGTAATCATCTGGAGCTAAAGATGCTGCCATTCCAAATGCTTCTACGTCCTTAGGGTCTCTAACAGCTCCTTGATTTGCTCTTACACCTAATCTTTTTATATCTTTCCATCTGTGTCCTTCAAAAGCAAACTCTACCCTTCTTTCATTTAAAAGGGCTGCAAAAGCTTCTTGTTTGTTGCTATAACTTGGTAATGGAGTCGCTGCACCAAATCTAATGTCTCTTAATGCTTTAATATCTTGAGCAGCACCAGTCAAATCATTTCTATCAATTTTTGCTTCTACAATAATTAAATACATTTCTGATGATCTAAATACTTTATTATCATTTAATAAAACTTGACCAGGTTTACCTGGATATTTACCCACTTGTAAAACATCTTCAACTTTGTAATCTACAGCATTCATGTAATCAGGAGAAACAATAGAAACTGGATCTACAATTACATCATATCTAATGTCAGCTGGGTCAATTAAATTAAATAAACTACGACCAATTTCAAAATATGGGGTATTTGCTCCAAACATGGTAACACCACCAATCCAACCAGTAGCAGCTACTGTACCAGAACCTGGTTGATTGTCATAAATTCCATTTAAATCTCTTTGTAACTTAAAGATAATCTCTGTGTTACCTTGATCTGCAAACATTAATCTATATTGCGTTCTATTTGCTAAAGGATATTTTGCCATTAAACTACTAGCTAATGTTTCAGCAGTTGTGTAATCTTGTCTGTAAGCCGCTATTCTTGCTCTTAACGCAGTAACAAAATCTTTAGAAACAAAAATTGTATTACTTTGATCTTGTATTAAAGAAGCAGCTTTGGTTAAATCCTCTTCGATAAGAGTATAAATTTCACCATTTGTACTTCTTAATAACTTATCTGCAATACTTGGAACAAAATCAACTTTTATTATTCCTAATGCATTATCATCTGTATAGTCTGTTGTATAATAACTAAGTAGTTGAAAATTTGCATATGCTCTTAAAGCATAAGCTTGCCCTAAAATATCATTTTTCTGTGCAGCTTCAGCTGAACCATCAGGTGTTACTAAATCAGCAGCAGTAATTAATCTATTTATAGCATTTAATCTATCATAACCATTAGTCCAAAAAGTGGAAGCAGCAGCAGAACCAGCATTAAGGTTAAATATAGCCCCTGTTGTTCTTCCTTGACCTCCATTATCTGATCCTTCAGCGGTTTCATCAGTATAATTAACAGCCATTGCAACTTCTCTGGTTAAATCAAAAAAACCATAGGCTCCAATTAAGCCATCTTGCAATTCTGATACATTGGTAAAAGCTACATCTTCAGTAACTCTTCCAACTTGTTCTATATCTACTGCGTTCTCACAACTATAAAAGACTGCAAAAACAGCAACAAATACTAATTTATATATATTATTCTTCATTTTTATTTGTTTTTTTAAAATCCTATTTCTAATCCTAATGAGTAAGTTACTGGAGTTGGATATTCTCTACCAGTTAATCTTGAAGCAGCATCAAAACCTCTAAATTTAGTAAATGTTAATAAGTTTTCACCATTTGCAAATATTCTCAATTTTTTAAATCCTACTTTTTTTAGAACATCTTGAGGAAATGAATATCCTATTGTTGCAAATCTTAACCTAAGAAAATCTTTATCTGCTAAAAATCTATTAGATGCAAAGTTACCAACATTGCTTCCAGGTTGTATACTAGGTACATCTGTAACTCTGTTTGTAGGTGTCCATGCTCTTAATAAATCAGAAGACAAATTAAATTGGCTGATAGATGTAGGATCCATATAATTAGCATAATCAAAGTCTAACTGGTCAACACCTAAAACGTAATTCCATTGTGTTTGAAAGAAAAAACCTTTATAATCTATGTTTAAACCAAAACTACCTTGAGCTTCAGGTGTCGTATTCAAACCACTCCAAACTCTGTCCTTATCAACGTCAGGTGTTTCTGTAATGTTTCCATCTCTATCATAAAATAATTCGTTACCGTTTGCTGGGTTAACACCTGCATATCTAACGTCAAATCTTTCAAAAATTGGACCTCCATTTCTACCAATATTTATGATTTGAACTTCACCAGTTACATCATCTACTTCAGCAGGTAAGTCTCCTAAGTAGTTTTCATTAAAGTTTCCTACAGCATTAGCGGTTATTTTTAAATCATTATTTCTTATAATGTCATAAGCAACTTCTACATCGAAACCATTGTCATATAAACTACCAGTGTTTGCATTGATAGATGTAACACTAGTAATTGCTGAAACTGGTAAGCTCTGGAAAAGATCACTTGTCTTTTTTCTATAATAATCTACAGATCCTCTTAATCTACTATTCCAAACACCAAAATCTATACCAATATTACCTTGTTGTACTGTTTCCCATTTCAATGTGTCATTACCTAACTGGCTTAAACCAATAGTTTGTTCACCGTTATAACCAACTCCAGTTGCATAAAAATCAAATGCTAAATCAGGAGAGGTGTAGTAGGTTCCACCATTAATTCTTTGATTACCTGTAGTACCGTAAGAACCTCTTAATTTTAAATTATTAATATCAGATCCTTGCATAAAGTCTAGTTGATCTAAATTAACCCTAGCAGATACAGACCAAAATGTACCCCATCTATTTGTAGTTGAGAATCTATAAGAAGCATCACGTCTTAAAGTTGCACTTAAACCGAATGTAGAATTATAGTCATAGTCTAAAGTACCAAAGTAAGACAATAAACCAGCATCTATTCTATTTGCAAATACAGTATCTACAAATAAATCATCATTAGCATTATCACCAATAAATCCAGCATCATCCCCAGGGAAAAAAGTTTTTGGGTTTAAACCATTAGATGTAAAACCAAAATCTCTTAAAAAAGCTTTAAAATATTCACTATACAATCCAGCACTAATAGTATGCTTATCTAACTCTATATTGTAGTTTAAAGATGCAGTTGTGTTAAATGCAGCTCTCCTTCTAGAGTCTTGTGAAGAATAACCAGGATTGTCAGAGTTAAAATATTGAGCATTAAAACCTTCTGGATCTCTAGTAGATATTAAAGAAGTAGCTTGATAATCTACACCAGTAATAAGAGATGCAGTCAAATTGTCAGTAATATTTAGGCTCGCATTGATAGAAGCTATAATTTTTAATTCTTCTGTTAATTGTCTATCTCTAAATAATTTATCTTGAATAAAGTATGGACTGTAACCAAAGATTAAATTATCAACTAACTCTTGAGTAGATGGCTTTTCTTCTGGTAATAGGTAAGGTAATGCCCCATTAGCACCAAAAAAAGGATTTTGATTAATACCAGATGTACCTATACTTGTTGGTGTGTTATTGGTAGAATAGTTTAAAGAAACAGATGTTCCATATTTAAATTTATCTGAACCACCATTTATATTGTTTCTTAAGTTAAATCTTTTTAAATCACTAACTTTTAAAGCACCTTCTTGTTCAAAATATCCTATAGACGTAAATTGATTTGAGTTTTCGCCACCACTTGTTAAGGTTAAGGTATGGTTTTTAGTGATACCAGTTCTTAAGAACTCACGCTCCCAATCACCAGTTGGTAATGCTGCAATTTGTTCATCAGTCAAAGGACCTCCATTTGCAGGATATGAAATACCAACACTTGCTCCAGAACCTAAACCTATACCTCTTTGTCTTTCTAAAGTTGCATATTGTTGAGAGTTCATCAGATTGTATTTGTTATCTGGGAATGATGAAAAACTGATAATACTGTTAAAATTAACTTGTAAAGGAGTGTTTTTACTTCCCGTTTTAGTTTTAATAACAATTACACCATTTGCCCCTCTACTTCCATAAATTGCAGTTGCACCTGCATCTTTAAGGACTGTTATAGAAGCTATTTCATTTTGGTTAATACTTCTAAAGTTATCTTCATCAACAGGAGTACCATCTAAAATAAATAGAGGTTCAGTATTTCCATTAATTGAATTTACACCTCTTAATTGTACTAATGCATTTGCACCAGGTTGTCCAGAACTTATGGAAATGTCTAATCCAGGTACTTGTCCAGCAAGTGTTTGAACTAGGTTTCCGCTAGGTCTATCCTCGATAGTACTAGCATTAAGTTGTGTTGATGATGTAGAAACTTTTTTCTTTGAGATTAGACTATAACCAGTAACTACAATCTCGTCTAAAACATTTGCATCTTCTTTCATTAATAAATTAATTGTACTTGAAGTACCAATCTTTTTTTCCACGACCTCGTAACCAAGATATCTAAAAACTAACACATCTCCAGATTTTACAATGATAGAATACTTTCCATCAAAATCTGTTTCTGTTCCTGTAGTAGTTCCTTTAATTAAAACACTTACTCCTGGTAAACTTCCTGAGCTATCAGTAACTTTACCTGAAATAGTTTTTTGCTGTGCAAACGATATTTGCACCACAAACGCCAGTAATAGCGTTAAAATTCCATTAAACTTTGTCTTCATTTGTATAATTATTTGAATTAATTAATTACAAAAATCTTAAATTAATCTTAAATAAACAATTTTTTAACATTAAAATGTTTAATTAAGTTCAAAATTTTATGAATATCATATTCTTGTGGGTGATAGTTTTTACATTAAAATATATTAACCCAATTAATTAATAATTGTGTATTCTTGAAACTTATAGAGCTATTTAAATTACCAGGTACAGCTGCTGTAATATTTATTTGAGATGTTTTGGTGTTAAAGAGGTAGCCCAATCCAAAAGCAAATAGTTTTTGTTTTTTATGAATTGTTTCAAAAATTGCGAAGTCGGTAATTGTGTATAAATATGATTTTTGTGATGTTAAATATCGAAACTCTATATTTTGTGTTGTATAATTTTTACTAAAAATACTTTGTATTGCATAGCCTCTAATTGTTTTTGGGCCACCTATTCTAAAAAGTTCATTGAATAAATAACTTTTAGAATTTAGAATACCTACTTTGTTTTTTAGATATATAAAGCTTCTATCACTAAATTTTAAATGATGTTTTATCGTTGTTTCTATTTTTGTCTGGTTTGTCGTTTTACTAGAGTTTTTTCTTTTTCCAAAACCAGTTTCAATCCCAAAATAAAACTTGCTATCTCTTAGAAAATAGTTTTGTTTGTCATTGTATTGATATCCTACTCCAGTTAAAAATGTATTGAAAGATTCTAAATTGTTTTCAATGTTTGTTCCAGTTAATTTTTCTGATTTTTCATTATTGATAAAAAAAGACAATTCAGATTTATAGTTAATGACGTAATTTAGTTTTATATTGAATAATGAATTTAGAAAAGTGGAGTCTTGTTTGTAAATAGAGAATTTTATTTCTGGAGATATTTTTGATTTAAATATGAAGGGTATTTTAGTTCTTATTGCAAGTTCCTGTCTTTCATCACCATAATTATTCCATTTTAAATTAAAGCTTTCTCCTTTATTTAATATGTTATTTAATTTCAAGTCTAAATATCCGTTAAAGTCAACACCTCCATTTTCTTTGGTAGAGAAATTTACAAGCCCATCAAAACTATTATTGTTTTGTTTTTTTACATACATATATATAATAGTAGAATCTTTTGTAAAGAGAACTTCGGGTTTTTTAATTTCTTCTACAAAATCGAGAGATCTTGTTAAGTTAGATATAGAGTTTAGTTTCTTATTATTAAAAAGAGAGTTTTCGTCTAACTTGAAATAGTTTTTTAAAAATGACTTTGGAAAATTATCATATCCCTTTATTATAACTTTGTCAATCTTTCTTTGTTTCGATTGATTAATTTTCAATTGAGATATTAAAGTGTCGTTTTTAATTCTAATATTTTCTAAAGTTAGTTTTGTAAACGAGTTTCCTTTTGCTTCATAATTTGATGATATTAAATTTAGAGTCTTTTCTAATTCAGATATTTTTATAATGAGTTCCTCTTTTCTTGGATCTTCAAAACTAATTTTTGCAAAATTTATTTTTTCATTAAAAGTTATATAAGCAATTGTTTTTTCTTTTCTTTTGATTATACGATCAATCCTATTTAAAAAATATCCGTCTTTTTTTATTTTAGATAAATATTTTACTATTTCTCTAGATAAGCTGATACTATCTAAATGTTTTTTTTTGTAGTCATATTTATATATAAGTAAAGAGTCTTGTTTTTTGCTAGAAGTAAATTTTAGTTCAATTTCTTGCGAAGAAAAATTTGTAAGTGCTGATAAGCCTAGTAAAAAAGTAAAAAAAAGTAATTTCTTTCTGCTCAAAATGCTCGTTCTGTTTTAGTGTCAAATGTATGTTAATTGCCTTAATTTTATAAATAAAAAAGGTTTTTTAAAAAATAACTCACTGATATTTGAATAATTAGAAATTAGTTGTACATTTGCAGACCCTTAAAATTAAGGGAATGTTTAATATAAACGAAAAACAGTAATTATTTAGTATGCCAACTATTCAACAATTAGTTCGTAAAGGAAGAACCAAAATAACTAAGAAGAGTAAATCGGCTGCTTTGTCGTCTTGTCCTCAAAGACGTGGAGTTTGTACTCGTGTTTATACTACAACGCCAAAGAAACCTAATTCAGCAATGCGTAAAGTTGCCAGAGTTAGATTAACAAATGGTAATGAGATAAACGCATACATTCCAGGAGAAGGACATAATCTACAGGAGCACTCGATAGTATTAGTTAGAGGTGGAAGGGTAAAAGATTTGCCAGGTGTAAAATATCACGTAGTACGTGGTGCATTAGATACTGCAGGTGTTGAGGGTAGAACCCAACGTAGATCTAAGTACGGAGCAAAACGCCCAAAAAAGTAAAGTATTAATTAACTTTTTTAATGTAAAGACATGAGAAAAAGAAGAGCGAAAAAAAGAGTCCTTTTACCGGATCCAAAGTTTAATGACCAGTTAGCAACACGTTTTGTTAACAATTTAATGTGGGATGGTAAAAAGTCTGTAGCGTTCAAAGTTTTCTATGATGCACTAGATATCGTAGAAGAAAGAAAAGGAGAAGAAGAAAAATCAGCCTTAGAAATTTGGAAAGATGGTTTGTCAAATGTAATGCCTCACGTAGAAGTAAGATCTCGTAGAGTAGGTGGTGCAACGTTTCAAATTCCAATGCAAATTAGACCAGACCGTAAAGTGTCTATGGCTATAAAATGGATGATTTTATACGCAAGAAAGCGTAATGAAAAAACAATGGCGCAACGTTTAGCAGCTGAAATATTAGCAGCGGCCAAAGAAGAAGGAGCAGCCGTTAAAAAGAAAACAGATACTCATAAAATGGCAGAGGCTAACAAAGCATTCTCTCACTTTAGATTTTAATAGAAATGGCTAGAGATTTAAAATTCACAAGAAATATAGGTATTGCAGCTCATATTGATGCTGGTAAAACCACAACAACAGAACGTGTACTGTATTATACTGGTGTTTCTCATAAAATTGGAGAAGTACACGATGGTGCAGCTACAATGGACTGGATGGAACAAGAGCAAGAAAGAGGTATTACAATTACCTCTGCAGCTACCACTTGTACATGGCAGTTTCCTTTAGAAAATGCACAACCAACTCCAGAAACAAAAGGATATCACTTTAATATTATCGATACTCCGGGACACGTAGATTTTACAGTAGAAGTAAATAGATCTTTACGTGTATTAGATGGTTTGGTGTTTTTGTTTTCAGCAGTTGATGGTGTTGAGCCACAATCTGAAACAAACTGGAGGTTAGCAGATAACTATAAAGTTCCAAGAATCGGTTTTGTAAACAAAATGGATCGTCAAGGATCTGACTTTTTAGCTGTTTGTCAACAAGTAAAAGATATGTTAAAGTCAAATGCAGTACCAATTGTTTTAAATATTGGTGATGAGGATGAGTTTAAAGGTATCATAGATTTAGTTAAAAACCGTGCTATTATTTGGCATGATGAAACTCAGGGTGCAACATTTGATGTTGTAGAGATTCCTGAAGATATGAAAGAAGAAGCTCGTAAATATCGTGCACTTTTAATTGAAGAAGTAGCAAGTTATGATGAGAATCTTTTAGAAAAATTCATGGAAGATGAAGATTCTATTACAGAAGAAGAAGTGCATGCTGCATTAAGAGCTGCTGTAATGGATATGGCTATCATTCCAATGATTTGTGGTTCTGCATTTAAAAATAAAGGTGTTCAGTTTCTTTTAGATGCTGTTTGTCGTTATTTGCCATCACCTTTAGATAAAGAAGGTATTGTAGGTGTAAATCCAGATACAGATCAAGAAGAATTACGTAAACCAGATGTTAAAGAGCCGTTTGCTGCATTAGCATTTAAAATTGCAACAGACCCATTTGTTGGTCGTTTAGCATTTTTTAGAGCGTATTCAGGTCGTTTAGATGCTGGTTCTTACGTTTTAAATAATCGTTCTGCTAAAAAAGAACGTATCTCTCGTATTTATCAAATGCATGCCAATAAGCAAAATGCAATTGAATATATTGAAGCTGGAGATATTGGTGCAGCTGTAGGTTTTAAATCAATTAAAACTGGTGATACATTATCTGATGAAAAGCATCCTATTGTTTTAGAATCAATGGATTTTCCAGATCCAGTAATTGGTATTGCTGTAGAGCCTAAAACAAAAGCAGATGTTGATAGATTAGGTATTGGTTTAGGTAAATTAGCAGAAGAAGATCCAACTTTTACAGTTAGAACAGATGAGGCTTCAGGACAAACTATTATATCGGGTATGGGTGAGCTTCACTTAGATGTAATTGTAGACCGTTTAAAGCGTGAGTTTAAAGTAGAAGTAAATCAAGGTCAGCCTCAGGTTGAGTATAAAGAAGCTATTACTGCTGCTGCAGATCATAGAGAGGTATATAAAAAGCAATCTGGTGGTCGTGGTAAATTTGCAGACATTGTATTTACTATGGAGCCTGCAGACGAAGGTGTTCAAGGTTTACAATTCGAATCTATTATTAAAGGTGGTAACGTTCCTAAAGAATTTGTACCATCTGTAGAGAAAGGTTTTAAAGAAGCAATGAAAAATGGTCCATTAGCAGGTTATGAAATGGATTCTATGAAAGTTACTTTAAAAGACGGTTCATTCCACGCGGTAGATTCAGATCAATTATCTTTTGAGTTAGCAGCTAAATTAGGTTTTAAAGCCGCAGCGAAAGCAGCTCAAGCTAAAATTATGGAACCCTTAATGAAGTTAGAAGTACTAACTCCAGAAGAAAATATGGGTGACATCGTTGGAGATTTAAATAGAAGAAGAGGTCAAGTAAACGACATGAGCGATAGAGCAGGATCAAAAGTTGTAAAAGCTTTAGTTCCTTTATCTGAAATGTTTGGTTATGTTACTGCTTTAAGAACAATGTCTTCTGGTAGAGCAACTTCTACGATGGAATTTTCTCACTATTCAGAAACTCCTTCTAATGTTTCAGAAGATGTAATTGCAAAAGCAAAAGGATAACCTACTAAATTATACAAGATGAGTCAAAAAATTAGAATAAAATTAAAGTCTTACGATTACAATTTAGTAGATAAATCTGCTGAAAAAATTGTAAAGACGGTAAAAAGTACTGGTGCTGTAGTAAACGGACCAATACCTTTGCCAACACATAAAAAAATATTTACAGTATTGCGTTCTCCGCACGTAAATAAAAAATCAAGAGAGCAATTTCAATTAGCTGCTTACAAAAGATTATTAGATATTTATAGTTCTTCTTCAAAGACTATTGATGCTCTAATGAAACTTGAGTTACCAAGTGGTGTTGAAGTGGAAATTAAAGTGTAATGCAACTTTACTTTTTCTTGAGAAAAGTGTGAAGTTGAATACATACCGATCTTGATTTAGAATCTAAATTAAAATCAAAAAGTACATAACTTTCGGTTTAATTTTGTTAAACCGAAAGTTTTTAATACTTTTGCAACCCGAAATAGAGTAGGGTTAGGCTGTTTCTGAATTAAATTTCAGTAATGGTAACATGTCCAGAGCGTTTCGCGAAGGAAAAACGGAAAAACAAAATCAGCGTTGAATTTGTTTTGCGCTGTTTTTTTTGAAAGAAACTCAAAGGATTTTAGAAACTATCGTTTCAAAAAAATAATATTAATTAGACGCGCTGGAAAATTTATCTATTCGTCTAAAATTTTAACTAAATGTCTGGGTTAATAGGAAGAAAAATTGGAATGACCAGCTTATTTGATGAAAACGGGAAAAATATTCCTTGTACAGTAATTGAAGCAGGTCCATGCGTTGTTACCCAAGTCAGAACCGAAGAGGTTGACGGATACAATGCGTTGCAACTTGGTTTCGATGACAAAAAAGCAAAAAGTTCTAACAAAGCGTTAGATGGTCACTTTAAAAAAGCTGGCACAACTGCTAAGAAGAAAGTCGTTGAATTCCATGGATTTGAAGAAGAGTACAAACTTGGAGACTCTATTACAGTAGAGCACTTCGTAGAAGGAGAGTTTGTAGATATTTCTGGAGTTTCTAAAGGAAAAGGTTTTCAAGGTGTAGTAAAACGTCACGGATTTGGTGGGGTTGGTCAAGCTACACATGGTCAACATAACCGTTTAAGAGCACCAGGTTCTATTGGAGCTGCATCTTATCCTGCAAGAGTATTCAAAGGAATGCGTATGGCAGGAAGAATGGGTGGAGATAAAGTGAAAGTACAAAACTTAAGAGTATTAAAAGTAGTTGCTGAAAAGAACCTACTTGTTGTTAAAGGAGCTGTTCCTGGACACAAAAATGCTTTTGTAACTATTCAGAAATAATGAAAGTAGCAGTTTTAGATATTACAGGAAAAGATACAGGTAGAAAAGTTGAACTTTCTAAAGATGTATTCGGAATTGAGCCTAATGATCATGCTATTTATTTAGATGTAAAACAATACTTGGCAAACCAACGTCAAGGAACACATAAATCTAAAGAAAGAGCAGAAATATCAGGTTCTACAAGAAAGATAAAAAAACAAAAAGGTACTGGTACTGCAAGAGCAGGTTCTATCAAGTCTGGTGTTTTTAGAGGTGGAGGTCGTATGTTCGGTCCAAGACCAAGAAATTATTCTTTTAAATTGAATAAAAACTTAAAGCGTTTAGCACGTAAGTCTGCTTTAAGTATACAAACAAACGATAAAAATTTAGTTGTTGTAGAAGATTTTAATTTTGAAAATCCAAAAACAAAAAACTTCGTTAATGTTTTAAAAGCATTACAGTTAGATACTAAAAAATCTTTGTTTGTTTTAGATAATGAAAATACAAATGTGTATTTATCATCACGTAATTTAAAAAACTCTAAAGTAATCAAAGCTTCAGAAATTAATACTTATGGTGTTTTAAACGCTAATAAAGTAATTATTACAGAAGGATCTTTAGAAGGTATTAATACAAACTTAAGCAAATAGGGATTCATGAGTATTTTAATAAAACCTATTATTACGGAAAAAGCTACAAACGATAGTGAATTATATAATCGTTATGCGTTTGTTGTAGATAGTAACGCTAATAAAGTAGAAATCAAGCATGCTGTAGAAACAGCTTATGGTGTTTCTATTTCTAGTGTAAAAACTTTAAACTATCCAATTAAAAGAAATACAAAGTTTACTAAAAAAGGTTTAGTTACTGGTATTAAAAGCGGATACAAAAAAGCTATTGTACAATTAGCAGAAGGAGAAAGTATTGATTTTTATAACAATCTTTAAGAAAGACAAAAATGTCAGTTAGAAAATTAAAACCAATAACACCAGGTCAGCGTTTTAGAGTTGTAAATGGGTTCGACACCATAACAACTGATAAGCCGGAAAAAAGTTTACTTGTTCCGAAAAAAAGATCTGGAGGTCGAAACAATCAGGGAAGAATGACAACACGTAATATTGGTGGTGGTCATAAACAAAAATACCGTCTTATCGATTTTAAAAGAGATAAGCAAGGTGTTCCTGCAACAGTAAAAACAATAGAGTACGATCCAAATCGTACAGCTTTTATTGCACTATTAAGTTATGCTGATGGAGAAAAGCGTTATGTAATTGCACAAAACGGTTTAAAAGTAGGTCAAACAGTTATTTCAGGACAAGGTGTTGCACCAGAGATTGGAAATGCAATGACATTAAATGAAATTCCTTTAGGAACTACTATTTCTTGTATAGAATTACGCCCTGGTCAAGGTGCTGTTATGGCACGTTCTGCAGGTTCTTTTGCACAGTTAATGGCAAGAGAAGGTAAATATGCAACCGTTAAATTACCTTCTGGTGAAACAAGATATATCTTGTTAACTTGTATGGCAACAATTGGAGTTGTATCTAATTCAGATCACCAATTACTTGTTTCTGGTAAAGCGGGTAGATCTAGATGGTTAGGTAGAAGACCAAGAACAAATGCAGTTAGAATGAACCCAGTAGATCACCCAATGGGTGGTGGAGAAGGACGTTCTTCTGGAGGTCATCCAAGATCTAGAAACGGTATACCTGCTAAAGGATTTAAGACTAGATCTAAGACAAAAGCTAGTAATAAGTATATTTTAGAACGTAGAAAGAAATAATAAGTTATGGCAAGATCATTAAAAAAAGGACCTTACGTTCACTATAAATTAGAGAAAAAAGTGTTAGCTAATGTAGAAGCTGGTAACAAAACAGTAATTAAAACTTGGTCAAGAGCAAGTATGATTACACCAGATTTTGTAGGGCAAACAATTGCAGTTCATAATGGGCGACAGTTTGTACCAGTATATGTTACAGAAAACATGGTAGGGCACAAATTAGGCGAATTTTCACCAACTCGTTCTTTTAGAGGACACGCTGGTGCAAAAAATAAAGGTAAAAAATAGTAGGCAATGGGAGTTCGTAAAAAAAATATGGCAGATCAGTTAAAAGAAGCTAGAAAGCAACGTGCTTTTGCAAAGCTTACTAACTGTCCTACATCACCAAGAAAAATGCGTTTAGTAGCAGATCAAGTAAGAGGTGTAGAAGTTGAAAAAGCACTACAAATCTTAAAATTCAGTCCTAAAGAAGCATCTAGAAATTTAGAAAAATTGTTAATGTCTGCAATTGCAAACTGGCAAGCTAAAAACGAAGACGCAACAATAGAAGACGCTGGATTATACGTAAAAACTATTTGCGTAGATAGTGCAGGAATGTTAAAAAGACTAAGACCAGCTCCACAAGGACGTGCTCATAGAATTCGTAAGCGTTCTAATCACGTTACTTTAGAGTTAGGAAGTAAAAATTTAAGTAATTAATCTAAGTAGAAATGGGACAAAAAACGAATCCAATAGGAAATCGATTAGGAATCATCAGAGGTTGGGAATCTAACTGGTACGGTGGTAATGACTACGGAGATAAAATTGCAGAAGATGATAAGATAAGAAAGTATATTCATGCTAGATTATCTAAAGCAAGTGTATCAAGAGTAATTATAGAGCGTACTTTAAAACTTGTAACCGTTACTATCACTACAGCACGTCCAGGTATCATTATTGGTAAAGGAGGTCAAGAGGTAGACAAGTTAAAAGAAGAGCTTAAAAAAATTACGGGTAAAGAAGTTCAAATTAATATTTTCGAAATCAAACGTCCAGAATTGGATGCAAGATTAGTAGCAACAAGTGTTGCTCGTCAAATAGAAAACAGAATTTCTTATAAGAGAGCAATTAAAATGGCAATTGCTGCAACTATGCGTATGAACGCTGAAGGAATTAAAATTCAAATTTCAGGACGTTTAAACGGTGCTGAAATGGCACGTTCAGAGCATTTTAAAGAAGGTAGAATTCCTCTTTCTACTTTTAGAGCAGATATTGATTATGCTCTTGTAGAGGCTCATACTACATACGGAAGATTAGGTGTGAAAGTATGGATCATGAAAGGCGAAGTTTATGGTAAAAGAGAATTATCTCCTTTAGTAGGATTGTCTAAGAAGCAATCTGGTGGTAAAGGTGGTGATAGATCTAAACGTCAACCTCGTAGAAGAAAATAATTTTTAAATTAGAAATTAAAAATGTTACAGCCAAAAAGAGTAAAATACCGTAAGGTACAGAAGGCGAAAGGGAATATGACTGGGAATTCTCAAAGAGGAAACCAACTATCTAATGGTATGTTTGGTATCAAATCTTTAGACCAGAACTTATTAACTTCACGTCAAATTGAAGCAGCTCGTATCGCGGCAACACGTCATATGAAAAGAGAGGGGCAACTTTGGATTAAAATATTTCCAGACAAGCCTATCACTAAAAAGCCTCTAGAGGTACGTATGGGTAAAGGTAAGGGTGCACCAGATCATTTTGTTGCAGTAATTAAACCAGGTAGAATTTTGTTTGAAGTTGGTGGAGTACCAATGGATGTTGCAAAAGAAGCTTTACGTTTAGCTGCACAGAAACTTCCTGTAAGAACGAAGTTTGTGATCGCAAGAGATTTTGATATTAACGCTTAATTCTATATATAATGAAACAATCAGAAATCAAAGAATTATCTATAGCCGATCTTAATGAAAAGCTTGGAGCGTTGCAAAAGAATTATACTGATCTTAAGATGGCTCATGCAATAACTCCTTTAGAGAACCCATTGCAATTGAGAAGCTTAAGAAGAACTGTAGCAAGAATTGCAACAGAATTAACAAAAAGAGAATTACAATAATTCTATAGTCAGTTTTAAAGATGGAAAAAAGAAATCTTAGAAAAGAGAGAATTGGTGTTGTTTCTAGTAACAAAATGGAAAAATCTATTGTTGTTTCTGAAACTAAAAGAGTAAAACACCCAATGTACGGAAAGTTCGTATTAAAGACTAAGAAGTACGTTGCACACGACGAACAGAATGATTGCAACGAAGGAGATACTGTTAGAATCATGGAAACAAGACCTATGAGTAAATCTAAACGTTGGAGATTAGTAGAAATCCTAGAAAGAGCTAAATAATATGTTACAGACAGAATCAAGATTAAAAGTAGCAGATAATACTGGAGCTAAAGAAGTTTTAGTTATTAGAGTTTTAGGAGGTACAAAAAAACGTTACGCAAGCATTGGCGACAAGATTGTAGTAAGTGTTAAATCTGCAACTCCTAACGGAACTGTAAAAAAAGGTCAAGTATCTAGAGCAGTTGTTGTAAGAACTAAAAAAGAAGTAAGACGTAAAGATGGGTCATATATCAGATTTGATGACAATGCTTGTGTTCTTTTAAACCCTACAGAGGAAATGAGAGGAACACGTGTATTTGGACCTGTTGCCCGTGAACTTCGTGAGAAACAATTCATGAAAATAGTATCATTAGCACCTGAAGTGCTTTAAATTATCATAAAATGAAGAAGTTTAAATTAAAGTCAGGAGATACTGTAAAAGTTATTGCAGGAGATCATAAAGGATCTGAAGGTAAGGTTTTACAAATCATAAAAGATAAAGATAGAGTATTGGTAGAAGGTGTAAACTTAGTTTCTAAGCATACCAAACCAAGTGCTCAAAATCCTCAAGGTGGTATTGTAAAAAAAGAAGCTTCACTTCACATATCTAATGTTATGTTAGTAGAAGATGGTGTTGCTGTAAGAGTAGGTTATAAAGTTGATGGAGATACTAAAACTAGAATCTCTAAAAAAACTAAAAAATAAGAATAATCATGAGTTACGTACCAAGATTAAAAGCAGAATACAAAGAAAGAGTCATAAAAGCTCTTATTGAGGAATTCAGTTATAAGAATGTAATGCAAGTACCAAAATTAGAAAAAATAGTTGTTTCTAAAGGTGTTGGTGCTGCAATTGCAGATAAGAAATTAATAGATTATGCAGTAGAAGAATTGACTACAATTACAGGTCAAAAAGCGATTTCTACAATGTCTAAAAAAGACGTTGCATCATTTAAATTACGTAAAGGGATGCCAATTGGTGCAAAAGTTACGTTAAGAGGTGATAAAATGTATGAGTTTTTAGATAGATTAGTTACCGCTTCTTTACCTCGTGTAAGAGATTTTAACGGCATAAAAGCTAACGGTTTTGATGGTAGAGGTAATTACAATTTAGGAATTACTGAACAAATCATTTACCCAGAAATTAATATTGATCAAGTTAAAAAAATCAATGGAATGGATATTACTTTTGTAACATCTGCAGACACTGATAAAGAAGCAAAATCATTATTAGCAGAACTAGGTTTACCATTTAAAAAAAATTAAATAATGGCTAAAGAATCAATGAAAGCGCGTGAGCGTAAAAGAGAACGTACAGTTGCAAAATATGCTGAAAAAAGAAAAGCTTTAAAAGAAGCTGGAGATTATGAAGCTTTGCAAAAATTACCAAAAAATGCCTCTCCAATTAGATTACACAACAGATGTAAATTAACAGGGCGTCCAAAAGGATATATGAGACAATTTGGTATTAGTCGTGTTACTTTTCGTGAAATGGCAAATCAAGGTTTAATACCAGGTGTTAAAAAAGCAAGTTGGTAGAAAACATCAATAAATCTTTAAAATAAAAATAGAATGTGTATCTTTGCACGCTCTATTTTTTTTGAGTATAAGAATGTTAACTGATTAAAGGTTCAAAAATCACAGAGAAATCTGTAGTAGAAATAGAGATTTTTGAAAACCGTAGTCGCAATTTAAATAAATATGTATACAGATCCAATTGCAGATTTTCTTACTAGAGTAAGAAATGCTATAGCTGCAGGACACAGAGTAGTGGAAATTCCAGCTTCAAATTTGAAGAAGGAAATGACTAAAATTTTGTTTGATCAAGGGTATATTTTAAGTTATCAATTTAACGCTGATAAAGTTCAGGGTACAATTAAAATAGCTTTAAAATATGACAAAGACACAAAAGAGTCAGTAATTAGAAAAATTCAACGAATCAGTACACCTGGTTTACGTAAGTATGTTGGTTCCTCTGAGATGCCAAGAGTACTTAACGGTCTAGGTATTGCTATTGTTTCTACATCAAAAGGTGTAATGACAAACAAAAAAGCACGTCTAGAAAATGTTGGAGGAGAAGTTTTATGTTACGTTTATTAATCTTTAAGAAATGAGTAGAATAGGAAAAAATCCCGTTAACATTTCACAAGGTGTAGATGTAAACATTAAAGATAATGTAATAACAGTAAAAGGAAAGTTAGGAGAATTATCTCAAACTATTTCTGATGGTATTTCAATTAATATTGAAGAAGGCGTTATTACCTTAGATAGAGCTTCAGAGAGTAAAGACCATAAAGCACAACATGGTTTAATGAGAGCTTTAATCAGTAATATGATTGAAGGTGTAAGTAAAGGTTGGACCAAAGAATTAGAATTGGTAGGTGTTGGTTATAGAGCATCAAACCAAGGTCAAAAGCTTGACTTAGCGTTAGGTTTCTCTCATAATATCGTTTTAGAATTAGCTCCAGAAGTTAAAGTAGAAACAGTATCAGAGAAAGGGAAAAACCCAATCATTAAATTAACTTCTTTTGACAAACAATTAGTTGGTCAAATAGCTGCAAAGATTCGCTCTTTCAGAACCCCAGAACCATATAAAGGTAAAGGTGTTAAGTTTGTTGGTGAAGTATTAAGAAGAAAAGCAGGTAAATCTGCATAATCAAATAATATTATGGCATTATCAAAGCTAGAAAGAAGAGCTAGAATAAAGCGTAGAATCAGAAAGATTGTTTCTGGTACTCCTACCAAACCAAGATTATCGGTTTATAGAAGTAACAAAGAAATTTACGCTCAAATAGTTGACGATGTAAACGGAGTAACATTAGTTTCAGTTTCATCTAGAGATAAAGATATTAAAGCAAACTCTAAATCAGAAGCAGCAGCCGCAGTAGGTAAATCTATCGCAGAAAAAGCTACTAAAGCTGGATTAGAAACAATTGCTTTCGATAGAAATGGTTATTTATACCATGGTAGAGTTAAAGTATTAGCAGAAGCTGCAAGAGAAGCTGGTTTAAAATTTTAAGAAATTATGCAAGGTTATAAAAACGTAGAAAGAGTTAAACCAAGCGGATTAGAGCTTGTTGATAGATTAGTAGGTGTACAGCGTGTTACCAAAGTAACAAAAGGTGGTAGAGCATTTGGTTTCTCTGCAATTGTTGTTGTTGGTGATGGTAATGGAGTTGTCGGACACGGATTAGGAAAATCTAAAGATGTGTCTTCTGCAATAGCAAAAGCTGTTGAAGATGCAAAGAAAAATTTAGTAAGAATACCAATTTTAGAAGGTACATTACCTCATGAGCAAAAAGGAAAGTTTGGTGGAGCAAAAATATTCATCAAACCTGCTTCTCCTGGTACAGGAGTTATTGCCGGTGGTGCTGTTCGTATTGTATTAGAGTCTGTAGGTGTACACGATGTATTATCTAAGTCTCAAGGGTCATCAAACCCACACAATGCAGTAAAAGCAACATTTGATGCTTTATTACAGTTAAGAAGCGCATCTTCTATTGCTAAGCAAAGAGGTATATCTCTAGAAAAAGTATTTAACGGATAAATCTAAGAACGATGGCAAAAATAAAAGTTACACAAGTAAAAAGTCAAATCGGGCGTTTAAAGAATCAAAAGAGAACTTTAGAGGCATTAGGTTTACGTAGATTAAACCAAACTGTTGAGCATGAGGCAACTCCTTCAATAGTTGGTATGGTAAATAAAGTTTCACATTTAGTTTCTGTAGAGAAATTAAAATAAGATATTTAAAATGAGTAGTTTACATAACTTAACACCGGCAGAAGGATCTGTAAAAAAAGGGAAAAGAATTGCACGTGGTGAAGGTTCTGGACATGGAGGTACTTCCACCAGAGGTCACAAAGGAGCAAAATCTCGTTCAGGTTATTCTAGAAAGATTGGTTTTGAAGGTGGGCAAATGCCACTTCAAAGACGTGTACCTAAATTTGGTTTCACAAATATTAACCGTAAGGAATATCAAGGAATCAACTTAGATAAATTACAATCTTTAGTAGATAGTGGAAAAATAACAGATACAGTAAATTTAGACATTCTTGTTGCTAATAGATTAGCAGGTAAAAATGACCTAGTAAAAATATTAGGCAATGGAGAATTAAAAGCTAAATTAAATATAACTGTACATAAATTTACAGCAACAGCTAAAGCAGCTATAGAAGCAGCAGGAGGTGAAGCTGTTACTTTATAATCTAGTAAATGATGAATTTTATTAATACACTAAAAGATATTTTCAAGATTGAGGAATTAAAAAATAAAATTCTTCTTACTATCGGTCTAATTGCAGTATACCGTTTTATGGCTTCTGTTCCATTACCTGGAATAGACCCATTACAATTATCTGCTTTAAAAGAAAGTACATCTGGAGGTCTTTTAGGATTATTGAATGCATTTACAGGAGGAGCATTTGCTAGAGCGTCAGTAATGGCACTTGGTATTATGCCTTACATTTCTGCATCAATTGTAGTACAGTTAATGGGAATTGCAGTTCCTTATTTACAGAAACTACAAAAAGATGGAGAAAGTGGAAGAAAAAAGATTACACAAATCACAAGATGGTTAACCATAGGTATTACTTTGGTACAAGCACCAACGTATATTACAGCTATTAAAACGCAGTTTGGTCTTGGACCAGAAGCTTTTTTAGTACCAGGTTTAACTTTTTGGATTTCATCAATCATTATTTTAACTGCAGGTACAATTTTTGCCATGTGGTTAGGAGAGCGTATTACAGATAAAGGTGTTGGTAATGGGATCTCATTATTAATTACTGTAGGTATTATTGCGAACTTTCCAGCTGCATTTTTACAAGAATTTCTTGCAAAAACAACAAATGCAGGTGCAGGTGGTTTAATGATGGTTCTTATTGAAATTATTGTTTGGTTTGTAGTAATATTATTAACTGTATTACTAGTTACTGCTGTTCGTAAAATAGCAGTACAATACGCTAGAAGAACTGTTGCAGGTAACATTCAAAACGTTGCTGGCTCTAGAGATTATATTCCTTTAAAATTAAATGCAGCAGGTGTTATGCCAATTATATTTGCTCAGGCAATTATGTTCTTGCCAATGGCTTTAGGACAAAAGTTTCCTGCCTTAATTGGTTTAACAGATCCTTTTGGATGGCAATACAATGTAATTTTTGCATTATTAATTATCATTTTTAGTTTTTTCTATACAGCAATTACCATTCCTACGAATAAAATGGCTGAAGACTTAAAAAGAAGTGGTGGTTTTATACCAGGCATCAGACCAGGAAAAGATACAGCAGAAAAGTTAGATAGTGTTTTATCGAGAATTACGTTCCCAGGATCGTTATTTTTAGCAGCCCTTTCTATCTTACCAGCAGTTGTTGTTCAATTTGGTGTACAACAAGGTTGGGCTATGTTTTACGGAGGTACTTCCTTAATTATTATGGTTGGTGTAGCAATAGATACCATGCAACAAATTAATTCTTATTTATTAAATCGTCATTACGATGGTTTAATGAAACCAGGAAATAGTAATAGAAAATCGAATAAATAATAGTATGGCTAAGCAATCAGCAATTCAACAAGATGGAACTATAACAGAAGCATTATCAAATGCAATGTTTCGTGTAGAATTAGAAAACGGACATATTGTAACGGCACACATCTCTGGGAAAATGCGCATGCATTATATTAAATTATTACCAGGTGATAAGGTAAAGTTAGAAATGAGTCCTTACGATTTAACAAAAGCAAGAATTACTTACAGATACTAAAAACATAGAACAGATGAAAGTTAGAGCATCAGTAAAAAAGAGAAGTGCCGACTGCAAGATAGTACGCAGAAAAGGTAGATTATACGTAATTAACAAACAAAATCCTAGATTTAAACAAAGACAAGGATAAAGTAAACGTTAGATTTTAAACGTTAGTGTTAGATTTTTTCTAGCAAAACTTATTAAGTTTTACCACTAGCAGTTAAAGGCTAACAACTAATAACTAATTAATATGGCAAGAATAGCAGGTATTGATATTCCAAAGAATAAAAGAGGAGTTATTGCTTTAACTTACATCTTTGGTATAGGAAACAGCAGAGCTAAAAAAGTTTTAGCAGCAGCAAAAGTAGACGAAAGTATTAAAGTTCAAGACTGGACTGATGATCAAATCGCAGCAATTAGAGAGCAAGTAGGTTCTTTCACTATTGAAGGAGAACTACGTTCTGAAGTTCAAATAAGCATTAAACGTTTAATGGACATTGGTTGCCAAAGAGGGATACGTCACAGATTAGGTTTACCTTTAAGAGGACAAAGAACTAAAAACAATTCTCGTACAAGAAAAGGTAAGAGAAAAACAGTAGCTAACAAGAAAAAATAAAGTTAGAGATTAACCTAGTTATGGTGTAGTGTGCCGTATTTTAAATACAACTTACTACACAAAATAACTAAACACAAAACAATATGGCAAAAGCAAGTTCAAAAAAGCGTAAAGTAATTATCGATGCTATAGGAGAAGCACATGTAACTGCATCTTTTAATAACATCATTATATCTTTAACAAATAAAAAAGGAGACGTAATTTCTTGGTCGTCTGCAGGTAAAATGGGTTTTAGAGGTTCTAAAAAGAATACTCCTTATGCAGCCCAATTAGCAGCAGAAGATTGTGCAAACGTTGCAAAAGAAGCTGGTTTACGTAAAGTAAAAGTTTATGTAAAAGGACCAGGTAATGGTAGAGAATCTGCTATTAGATCAATACATAATGCTGGTATCGAAGTAACAGAAATAATCGATGTTACTCCAATTCCTCATAATGGTTGTCGTCCACCAAAAAGAAGAAGAGTATAATTTGATACATACAAATTATATGCTGAATCATATTCAGCATCCTTATTAACAAATATTATATTTTAATCTGATAGGAATACGATTAGCGAAGGATAAGCCTTAATTCATAATCCCTATCTATAACAAAAACAAAATGGCAAGATATACAGGACCAAAAACTAAAATTGCTCGTAAATTTGGCGAGGCAATTTTCGGAGATGACAAAAACTTCGAAAAAAGAAATTATCCTCCAGGACAGCATGGTAATGCAAGAAGAAGAGGAAAAAAATCTGAATATGCTACTCAATTAATGGAGAAGCAAAAAGCAAAATATACTTACGGTATTTTAGAGCGTCAATTTAGAAACTTATTTAAAGACGCATCTTCTTCACAAGGTATTACAGGTGAAATCTTATTACAATTATGTGAATCTCGCTTAGATAACGTTGTTTACAGAATGGGAATTTCTAATTCTAGAAGCGGAGCACGTCAATTAGTATCTCACAGACATATTACAGTTAATGGTAATATTGTAAACGTACCATCTTACAGATTAAAAGAAGGTGATGTTGTTGCTGTTAGAGAAAAATCTAAATCATTACAAGCAATCGAAGATGCATTAGCATCTAACAACAATGTTTTTGAATGGTTAACATGGAATAACGATACCAAAACTGGTACTTTTGTGAAAGTTCCAGAAAGACTTCAAATTCCAGAAAACATCAAAGAACAATTAATCGTAGAATTATATTCTAAATAATAATTTAACCAAGTTGGTATTTGGCCAAAGGGTTTTTAAGATCTTCTTCAAACTTCTAAACCGCGCAACTAAATAACAATTAAAACGAAGAAAAATGGCAATATTAAATTTTCAAAAACCTGACAAAGTAATTATGATTGAATCTACAGATTTTTCTGGTAGATTTGAATTTAGACCTTTAGAACCAGGTTTTGGTTTAACAGTAGGTAATGCATTAAGAAGAGTTCTTTTATCTTCATTAGAAGGTTTTGCAATTACATCATTAAGAGTAGATGGTGTAGAGCATGAGTTCTCTACAATACCAGGTGTTGTAGAAGATGTAACAGAAATTATTTTAAATTTAAAACAAGTACGTTTTAAAAAACAAATAGATGAAACTGATAGAGAAACTGTATCAGTATCTGTTTCTGGACAAGAACAATTTACAGCAGGAGATTTGCAAAAATTTATTTCTGGTTTTCAAGTATTAAACCCAGAGTTAGTAATTTGTAACATGGACAAGTCTGTAAAATTAAATGCAGAAATTTCTATCGAAAAAGGTAGAGGTTTTGTACCCGCAGAAGAAAATAAAAAAGCAACTGCACCTATAGGAACTATTTTTACAGATTCTATTTACACACCAATTAAGAATGTAAAATATGCAATCGAAAATTATCGTGTAGAACAAAAAACAGATTACGAAAAATTAGTTTTTGATATAGATACAGATGGTTCTATAAACCCAAAAGATGCATTAACAGAAGCTGCAAAAATTTTAATTCACCACTTTATGTTGTTCTCTGATGAGCGTATTACTTTAGAGGCTGATGAAATTGCACAGACAGAAACATATGATGAAGAATCATTGCATATGCGTCAGTTATTAAAAACGAGATTAATTGATATGGATTTATCTGTAAGAGCTTTAAATTGTTTAAAAGCAGCAGAGGTAGATACATTAGGAGATTTAGTTTCTTTTAACAAAAGCGATTTGATGAAATTTAGAAATTTTGGTAAAAAATCTTTAACTGAGTTAGAAGAGCTAGTTATTGTTAAAGGCTTAAGTTTCGGAATGGATTTAACAAAATATAAATTAGATAGAGATTAATCTTTCATATTTTGCTCCTCAAAATGGGTAGATGCAAGATGAAAGTATAAAACAAACGTCATGAGACACGGAAAAAAAGTAAATCACTTAGGAAGAAAAACAGCGCATAGAAAAGCAATGTTAGCTAATATGGCTTGTTCTTTAATAGAGCACAAGCGTATTAACACAACTGTGGCAAAAGCAAAAGCATTAAGAACTTTTGTAGAGCCATTAATTACTAAATCTAAAGCAGATACAACTCACAATAGACGTATTGTATTCTCTTATTTACGTGATAAATATGCAGTAACAGAACTTTTTAGAGAAATTTCTGTAAAAGTAGCAGACAGACCAGGAGGTTATATTCGTATTATCAAATTAGGAAACCGTCAAGGAGATAATGCTCCTATGGCTATGGTAGAATTAGTAGATTACAACGAAATTTACAATCCAAAAGGTAAAAAAGCTAAAAAATCTACAAGAAGAGGTAGAACTAAAAAAGCTGCAACGGCTCAAGTAGAAGAAACTGCAACAGAAGAAAAATCTGAAGAATAAAAAAAATGAAAATTTTTTAAATTATATAAAAGGGATAAACGTTTACGTTTATCCCTTTTTTTATATTTTTACAACAACAAACACAAGTATACATCAATGAAATATCAAACTAGAAAAAAGGCATTAGTTTTATTAGCAGACGGAACTATATTTTATGGTAAATCTGTAGGTATAGAAGGAACAGCAACAGGAGAAATTTGTTTTAATACAGGGATGACGGGTTATCAAGAAATCTTTACAGACCCTTCTTACTTTAGACAAATTATGGTAACAGCAAATGCACACATAGGTAATTATGGTGTTAATAATGAAGAAGTAGAATCTGATGGAATTAAAATTTCTGGTTTAGTTTGTAGAAACTTTAGTTTTACACACTCAAGAGCAGATTCTGATGGAAACCTAAAAGATTGGTTCGACACACACAATATTGTTGCCATTTCAGATGTAGATACCAGAGCATTAGTTGCTTATATTAGAGATAATGGAGCTATGAATGCAATAATATCTACAGAGGTTGATAATATTGAAGGTTTAAAAAAACAATTAGCAGAAGTGCCAAGTATGGAAGGTTTAGAACTAGCTTCTAAAGTCTCAACTAAAGAACCATATTTTATTGGTGATGAAAATTCTGACATAAAAATTTCTGCTTTAGATATCGGTATTAAAAAGAATATTTTAAGAAACTTGGCAAAAAGAGGCGCTTATATTAAAGTATTCCCTTACAATGCAACTTTTGAAGATCTAACAAGTTTTAATCCTAATGGATATTTTATTTCTAATGGACCTGGAGATCCAGAACCCCTAAAAGAAGCACAAGAAGTTGCTAAAGAAATTATTAAAAGAAATTTACCTTTATTTGGTATTTGCTTAGGGCATCAAGTAATTGCTTTGGCAAACGGAATTTCTACTTATAAAATGCACAATGGTCATAGAGGAATTAATCATCCAGTAAAAAACCTACTAACAGGAAAAGGAGAAATTACTTCTCAAAACCATGGTTTTGCTATCAATAGAGAAGAAACAGAAGCCAATAATACTGTTGAAATTACTCATGTACATTTAAACGACCATACTGTAGCTGGAATTAAAATAAAAGACAAACCAATTTTCTCTGTACAATATCACCCAGAAGCAAGCCCTGGACCACATGATTCAGAATATTTATTCGATCAGTTTATAGAAACTATCAAAAAACATTCAAATACAATAGTTTAATACGAGTTTTAGTTTGAAAACGTTTTCGTAACAATCTTTCTAAAACAAAGTAAAACAGTGGCTTATTTTGTAAATTAGCCATCTAAAAATAAATCAATTAAAAAAATATATAATGAGTATTATTATTAGTGTTCATGCACGTCAAATTTTCGATTCAAGAGGAAATCCAACAGTAGAAGTAGATGTAACAACAGAAAGCGGTATTCTTGGTAGAGCTGCTGTACCTTCAGGAGCTTCTACAGGAGAACATGAAGCTGTAGAGTTAAGAGATGGTGGAAAAGATTACATGGGTAAAGGTGTTTTAAAAGCCGTTAAAAATGTAAACGAAATTATTGCAGAAGAATTATTAGGAGTTTCTGTTTTTGAACAAAATGGCATCGATCAATTAATGATTGATTTAGATGGCACACCAAACAAATCTAAATTAGGTGCAAATGCAATTTTAGGTGTTTCTTTAGCAGTAGCAAAAGCGGCAGCTAACGAATTAGGGATGCCTTTATATAGATATATTGGTGGTGTTTCTGCAAATACATTACCAGTACCTATGATGAATATCATTAATGGTGGTTCTCATTCAGATGCGCCAATTGCATTTCAAGAATTTATGGTAATGCCAGTAAAAGCAAAAAATTTTTCTGAAGCAATGCAAATGGGATCAGAAATTTTTCATAACCTAAAAAAGGTTTTACACGATAGAAATCTATCTACAGCTGTAGGTGATGAAGGAGGTTTTGCACCAACATTAGATGGTACAGAAGACGCCTTAGATACGATTGCATTGGCAGTAAAAAATGCAGGTTATGTTTTTGGCGAAGAAGTTAAAATTGCCTTAGACTGTGCTGCTGCAGAATTTTACGTAGACGGTGCTTATGACTACACAAAATTTGAAGGAAGCAAAGGAAAAGTAAGAACAAGCAAAGAGCAAGCAGATTACTTAGCAGAATTAGCAGCAAATTATCCAATTATTTCTATAGAAGATGGTATGGATGAAAATGATTGGGATGGATGGAAATATTTAACTGAAAAAATTGGAGATAAAGTTCAATTAGTAGGGGATGATCTATTTGTTACAAATGTAGAGCGTTTGTCAAAAGGAATCCAGAATGATATTGCAAATTCGATTTTAATTAAAGTAAACCAAATTGGTACTTTAACAGAAACAATTGCAGCAGTAAATATGGCTAAAAATGCAGGTTATACATCTGTGATGTCTCACAGATCTGGAGAAACAGAAGATAATACAATTGCAGATTTAGCAGTTGCATTAAACTGTGGTCAAATAAAAACAGGTTCTGCATCTCGTTCTGATAGAATGGCTAAATACAACCAATTATTAAGAATTGAGGAAGAATTAGGAGCTGTTGCTTATTTCCCTAAAGAGAAAGCTTTTAAAATATAATTTTAAAAGAAATAGAATAATTTAAAATTTGTAATCAAATTTTATAATAAAAATCAAACCAGTGAAAAATTTTCACTGGTTTTTTTTTTGCCAAAAATTTAATAAGTTAATTTTATTTTAAAATATTAAAAATGCATCTAAAGAGATTTTAAAATCATACAAAATATCTTATCTTCGCATTAACAAAAAAAAAGTTAAAAAACAGCAAATGTCAGACACAGCTAAATTAAAATTAGGAGAAAATACGTATGAGTTTCCTTTAATAAAAGGAACAGAAAATGAAGTTGCAATTAATATAAAATCATTAAGAGGTGCAACAAATGGGGTAATAACAATTGATCCTGGATTCAAAAACACAGGTTCTTGTGAAAGTGCTGTTACTTTTTTAGATGGAGAAAAAGGGATCTTAAGATATAGAGGATATTCTATAGAAGAGCTTGCTGAAAAAGCAAATTTTTTAGAAGTTGCATATGCTTTAATATTTGGTGATTTACCATCGTCTGATCAATTAGAAAAATTTCATTCAGATATAAAAGCTCAATCTGTAGTTGATGATGATGTTAAAAAAATTATAGATGCTTTTCCTAAAACAGCCCATCCAATGGGAATTTTATCTTCTCTTACAAGTGCATTAACTGCATTTAACCATTCCTCTGTAAACGTAGATTCAGAAGAGGAGATGTACAATGCAATTGTTAAAATTATGGGTAAATTTCCTGTTTTAGTAGCTTGGACAATGCGTAAAAAACAAGGACTACCTTTAAATTATGGGTCTAATTCTTTAGGGTATGTAGAAAATATTATGAAAATGATGTTTGAACAGCCTAATGAAAATTATGAGGTAAATACCATAGTAAAAAATGCCTTAGACAAGTTATTAATTTTACATGCAGATCACGAACAAAATTGTTCAACATCTACTGTAAGAGTTGTAGGTTCTTCTCATGCCGGTTTATTCGCTTCTTTATCTGCAGGAATTTCTGCACTTTGGGGGCCACTTCATGGAGGTGCAAACCAAGCAGTTTTAGAAATGTTAGAAGCGATTAAAGAAGATGGTGGAGATACTAAGAAATATATGGCAAAAGCTAAAGATAAAAATGATCCTTTTAGATTAATGGGCTTTGGTCACAGAGTTTATAAAAACTTTGATCCAAGAGCAAAAATCATTAAAAAAGCTGCAGACGAAGTTTTAGAAAGTCTAGGAGTTGATGATCCTATCCTAGAGATTGCAAAAGGTTTAGAAAAAGAAGCCTTAAATGATCCTTATTTTGTAGAAAGAAAATTATATCCAAATGTAGATTTCTATTCAGGTATTATATACAGAGCAATGGGTATTCCTGTAGAAATGTTTACGGTAATGTTTGCAATGGGACGTTTACCAGGTTGGATTGCTCAATGGAAAGAAATGCGTTTGAAAAAAGAACCTATTGGGCGTCCACGTCAAATATATGTTGGAGAAAACGAAAGAGGTTTTGTTTCTATAGAAAACAGATAATTTTATTACATTTATATAAATTTTAAAAAGCTTCATATTTTATGAAGCTTTTTTTATAAATATCGTTTTATGATACAATTAAACGTTAATAATGAAACTAATAAGTTAAGAGCAGTTGTTTTGGGTACTGCACAAAGTAATGGACTTGTACCTAATATAGAAGATTGTTACGACCCAAAAAGTGTACAGCATGTGCTTGCAGGAACCTACCCAAAAGAAGAGGACATGATCAAAGAAATGGAAGCCGTAGCAAAAGTGTTAGAAAAATACAATGTAAAAGTATTTAGACCTAAAGTTATAGAAAATTACAACCAAATATTTTCTAGAGATATTGCTTTTGTAATAGATGATAAATTTATAAAAGCAAATATATTACCAGACAGAGACCAAGAAATAGAGGCTATTTCTCATGTTATCTCTAAAATAGATCCCAATAAAATTTTAAAATTACCAGAAGAGTGCCATGTAGAAGGTGGAGATGTAATGCCTTGGAATGATTACATTTTTGTGGGAACCTATTCTGGAGAGGATTATGCAGCACATATTACAGCAAGAACAAATATAGATGCAGTAATAGCTTTGCAAGAATTGTTTCCAGAAAAAACTGTAAAATCTTTTGAGCTTAGAAAAGACAAAACAAACCCTAGAGAAAATGCATTACATTTAGATTGTTGTTTTCAACCTATTGGAAAAGACAAAGCCATTTTGCATAAAAATGGATTTTTAGTAGAAAAAGAATATGAATGGTTGGTTAATTTCTTTGGAAAAGAGAATATATTTGAGATTACAAAAGAAGAAATGTATAACATGAATAGTAATGTTTTTTCAATTTCAGAACAAGTTATTATATCAGAACAAAACTTTACAAGATTAAATACTTGGTTAAGAAAAAATGGTTTTACGGTAGAAGAAGTACCCTATGCAGAAATTGCAAAGCAAGAAGGTTTGTTACGTTGTTCTACAATGCCATTAATTAGAGATTAAGAGGGTTTTTTAGTTAACTTTAAAGATTAGTTGAGAACCTAATTAGATTTTTTTTTAAGTCTAGAGACAAACCAAATTATTGTTTTCAATTTTCGATTTCAACACAAAAAAATAATTTTTTTTTTAAAATTTAATATGAAACAAACCACAAATACTATTTTAATGATTCGTCCTAAAAATTTTAGGATGAATGAACAAACTGCAGTTAATAATTATTTTCAAGAAGATGTAGCTTTAAAAAATGCTGAAATAAATAAAAAAGCACAAGAAGAATTTGATGCATACGTTTTTAAATTAAAAAGTTATGGTGTAAATGTTGTTGTCATATCAGACACTGATGATTTTGATACTCCAGACGCAGTTTTTCCTAATAACTGGATTTCTTTTCACGAAGATGGTACTGTAGGAGTTTACCCAATGTTTGCAGAAAATAGACGGTTAGAAAGAAGATTAGAAATTTTAGACGTTATAGAAGAAAAAGGATTTTTAATAGAAAATATTGTTGATTATACATCAGCAGAAGAAGAAAATTTGTTTTTAGAAGGAACAGGAAGTATTATTTTAGACAGAACAAATAGAAAAGCATATTGTGCTTTATCTGCAAGAGCAGATGAAGATTTATTTATAGAGTTTTGTGAAGATTTTGAATATACACCAGTCATATTTATTGCCAACCAAACAGTAGATAATAAACGCGTACCTATTTATCATACCAATGTAATGATGTGTGTTGCAGAAACTTTTGCGGTAATCTGTTTAGATGCCATAGATGATAAAAAAGAAAAGAAAAACGTACTAAAACATTTAAAAGAAGATGGTAAGCATGTAATTGATATTTCAGAAAAGCAAATGCATCGTTTTGCAGGAAATATGTTGCAGGTTCAAGGAGCAAATGATGAGTTGTTTTTAGTGATGAGTAAAGCTGCTTATGACTCTTTAACCCAAAGTCAAATTTCTAAAATAAATAATCACTCTAAAATTATTTATAGTTCTTTAGAAACTATAGAAACCTGTGGAGGTGGTAGTGCTAGATGTATGATGGCAGAGGTTTTTTTACCTATAAAATAAAATAAGAGTCTATTATTTTATCAATTAAACCAGTTGTTGTAAACTTTATTCCAGGAATTTCAATGGATGCTTTTATTACTTTAATTGTTGGTATTGTACTTTCTAGAAAATCCATTTAAAAGCATCAAAAAAGCTCTAATTTTAGAATTTGACAAATCTTTTTGTTATTGTTTGTCGATCTTTAAAGTAAAACCTTATAAAGTATGTTCCATTTTTTAAATGAGAAATATCAATCCCTTTACTATAATCAATAATTTCTGTCGTATTAATTTCTTTTCCAATTACAGAAAATATTTTTACTTTAAAAAGAGGTAGCTCACTATTTATTTTTTTGATGTATATTTTACTATTTACCGGGTTTGGATAAATTTTAAAATCAATATTATCTTCTTCTTTTACAGCTACTAATGTATTGCTTTGAGAGTCTGAAAATTCATACAAACGTTGTGGGAAATTGAATGTAACACCTCCTTGAATTGTGGATACAAATTCTCTAGATAAGTAATATTTACCATTTCCAAAATTAGTAATCCCTTCAACTTGACTACCTTGTGCATCTTGCCCTATTTCTGATGCAATTGATATTCTTTGATATCCTGAGTCAAAAATATTACTTCCCGAAGTTCTATTATTATCTATAAACACTAGAAAAGGATTTGCAGTAGAATCATAACCGCAAAGAAAAAAAATGTCGTCTGTTAAATTATAAGTAGCTCCAGTAATTAAAATCTGAACATTCCCTGTACTTATTTTTTCGGCAGAATATGTTCCTGCTACCTTTGGGATTTTATAAACGTTGGTTTTAAAATTTGTCCAATTTTTTGTAAAAATTAATATTGAATCTTGATAGATAACAAATGCTTCTGCATCAAAATTGTTGGTATTTACTTTGGTTGTAAAATCGGTTTGATCTTCGTATGAAAAATTAATTACTTCAGCAGTTATAGCGTTTTCTGTTAAATAATCTGTTTTTAAAATTTTGTAAATTTTTAAATCAATTCTATTGCCACTATTATTACCAATGTCACCAATATAAATATGTGTGTCATCTTCAGAAAGATCTTCCCAATCAATATTTGTAGCATTAGAGATGATAATTGTTCTAGTTAAATTCCCAGTTAGTGAATCTATTTCATATAAATTAGCTGAGTCGCCACTATCATTATGAGTAATTATTTTACCATTCAAGAACAATAATCCAGAAGTTTCAGCAACTTCATTTGGTAAATCAAACTTTATTTTAAAATCAGAAATTTGACTAAAACTAGATAGGTAGATTAAACCCGTAAATAGTAATAGTAACTGTTTCATCTTTGTAAGATAGTTATTTTAAAGCTTCTTCTATAACTTTACCTGAAGTACCATTAGGCGATTCAATTTTTAACAAGTTCGATATTGTTGGAGCAATATCAATTATTGAATATTTTTTAGAACTTTTACCTTTTTTAATACCATTTCCATAAAAAATAATAGGAATATGAGTATCGTAAGAATATCCAGAACCATGGCTAGTGCCTTTTCTTTCTCTTATTAGTGTAGCAGGATAAGGGATCATTAAAACATCTCCAGAAAATTTCTGATTGTATCCATTTTGAAGCGAATTCATAATTCCATCTGTAAAATTGGTTGTTTGCAAAGTTCTTGCTGTTACAGCCTTGTATATTTTATCAAAATTAATAACTTCTTCTGCCAGCTTTTGCGCTACTTCATTTTTATCCAACCCTAGAGATGCTATCTTATCTTTATTTAAAAATATTTGATAGTTAGAAATATTTTCTATCAATTCTTTAGAGTTAAAATATTTTTGTGTGATCTCTAAAATAAACTTTTTAAACTTTTTAGCATCCATATAGTGTGCAGAAATTTTTAAAGACTGTAAGTAAGCAGGTACATGAACAGCAGCATGATCTGCAGTTAAAAATAATGTGTAATTATTTTTCCCTACTTCTGTATCTAAAAAAGTAAAAAAATCTTCTAAATCTTTATCTAAACGTAAATAGGTGTCTTCTGTTTCAACAGCTGCAACACCATATCTATGCCCAATATAATCTGTAGAGGAAAAACTAACGGTTAAAAAATCTGTATAGGCTGTTTTGCCCAATTGTTCTCCTATAATGGCAGCTTTGGCAAAATCTACCGTATACGTATTTCCAGCAGGAACTGTTTTGATCAAATTAAAATTCCCGTTTTTTGCTCTTAATTCTTTTAATTTTTTTGGAAAAGTGGGAGTTGCTTTTCCGTTTAAATTTTTTTCAAAAATATTATTGTCACTTCTACTTTTTTCATAAGTATTTATATCATACAAAGTGTTCCAAGTTTCATTTAAGTAATTGTCTGCATTATTGTTTGCATTAAAATCTGCAACCCATTTAGGAAGTTTTTTCATGTAGTATGAACTTGTAACCCATTGATTATTATTATTATTAGCATCATACCAATAAGCACCATTTGCTGTATGACCTACGGGTAAAATTGCAGACCTATCTTTTATAGACAATCCAATGGTTTTTCCTTTCATATTTTGGGCCAAATGTAACTCGTCAGAAATTGTTGTGGTATACAATCTTTGTGGAGATTTTTTACCAACATTACCAGAATTTCCAACCGTTGCGTAGTTGGAATCATCTACACAGTATATGCTTTCCTTCAAAAATTTATCATACCAATTGTTAGAAATAATACCATGATTATTTGGCGTTGTACCAGTAAAAATAGAAGCATGTCCAACAGCTGTATATGTTGGTATATAGTTATAATGTGCGTTTTCTAAAGAAAATCCATTCTTTAAAATTCTGTTGAAACCACCTTTGCCATACCTCTCTGCATATCTTGTTAAATAATCGTACCTCATTTGATCTATCACAATACCAACAACAAGTTTTGGTTTTTTATCTTGTATTTTTTTTTCTGTACAATTAGAAAAAAATAAAAAAACACATAAAACAAATAAAATTATATTTTTCATCGAAGTAATTTAAATCCTTACATAAACAAAAGTAATTATTTTTTATTTTGATATGTATTAATTAACAATCAATTAATCATAATTTAATACTTTAGCTTAAAATTTCTTTGAATGATTTATATTGAACAAATAGGTAAATATTTTATGATGCTAGGGCGCGTTTTTACAAAACCACAAAAGCCAAAAATATTTTACGAAGCCTTAATGAAAGAAATAGAAGATTTGGGCATCAAATCTTTAGGAATTATTATGTTTATTTCCTTTTTTATAGGGGGTGTTATTGCTTTACAAACAGCTTTAAATTTAGACAGTCCTTTTATACCCGATTCTTTAATAGGTTTTGCAGCAAAAAGATCTATTATTTTAGAATTTGCTCCTACATTTTGCTCTATTATTTTAGCAGGCAAAGTAGGTTCTTATATTACTTCAAGTATTGGTACTATGAGGGTTACAGAACAAATTGATGCTCTAGAAGTAATGGGGATAAACTCCATAAATTTTTTAGTATTACCTAAAGTTATTGCAGCATTATTCTTTTATCCTTTTTTAATTGCTGTAGCCATGGCTTTAGGTATTTTTGGTGGATGGCTAGCAGGAGTTCTTTCGGGTTTATTTACAGGTACAGATTATATTATAGGCATACAAACAGATTTTAAACCTTTTTTAATTGTATATGCTTTGATAAAAACACTGGTTTTTTCTTTTTTAATTACTACGGTTCCTTCTTATCATGGTTATTTTGTAAAAGGAGGCTCTATTGCAGTGGGAAAAGCCAGTACACAGGCTGTAGTTTGGACAACTATTCTAATAGTAATTGCCAATTATATATTAACACAATTACTACTAACATAACAATATGATAGAAGTTAAAGATTTACATAAAGGGTTTAACGGCACAGAAGTTTTAAAAGGAATTACGGCTACATTTTTACCAGGAAAAACAAATTTAATAATCGGTCAAAGTGGTTCTGGGAAAACTGTTTTCTTAAAATCGTTAATAGGCTTACACAAACCAGAAAAAGGAACTGTTTCTTTTGATGGCAAAATAAATACTCATTTTACCGATGCCGAAAAACAACAATGGAGGCAGGAAATAGGAATGGTTTTTCAAGGAAGTGCTTTATTTGATTCTCAAACAGTAGAAGAAAATGTAATGTTTCCATTAAAAATGTTTACCAAAAAAACAAAAGAAGAAATGTTAGAGCGTGTTAATTTTGTTTTAAACAGAGTTAATTTAGAAAATTCTAATGATAAATTACCAGCAGAATTATCTGGAGGAATGCAAAAAAGAGTTGCCATTGCAAGAGCTATTGTAATGAATCCAAAATATTTATTTTGTGATGAACCCAACTCTGGTTTAGATCCTCAAACTGCCATTGTAATAGATAAATTAATACAAGAAATTACAGACGAATACCAAATTACAACCGTAATTAATACCCATGATATGAATTCTGTAATAGAAATTGGAGAAAAAATAATTTTTTTAAGCAAAGGAAAAAAAGAGTGGGAAGGTAGTAGTGAAGACATTTTTTCTACTGATAATGAAGCTGTTGTAGACTTTGTGTATTCTTCTAATTTATTAAAAAAAGTAAGAGAAGTTTATTTAAAAGAAACAAAATAAAAAATAGGTTTGTTTTTTATAAAATAACTCATATATTTGCACCCGCTTAAACGAAAAAAAATGACCTGGTAGCTCAGTTGGTAGAGCATCTCCCTTTTAAGGAGAGGGTCCTGGGTTCGAGCCCCAGCCCGGTCACAGAAAAAGTTCCATACAAATCGTATGGAACTTTTTTATTTTAACAATACTCCAACATAATTCATTCGTTTTCTAAGTAATTTTGTACTATAATAGCAGTTAACTATGTACAAAATATACATTTTACTTTTTTCAATTTTATTTTTTATGAAGGATTCTAATCTCATACTTTTCGATTTTAATACAAAAAGCAATATTTCTAATTGGAGAGTGGTAGATGATGTTGTTATGGGAGGACGATCTAATGGAAATTTTAGGTTAAATAAAAATGGTCATGCAGAATTTTACGGAGACGTATCTTTAGAAAATAGTGGAGGGTTTTCTTCTGTTCGTTATCGTTTTGAATCCATACAAACTTTAAATTCTAAAGAAATTGTTATAAGGTTAAAAGGTGATGGTAAAAAATATCAATTTAGAGTTAAAGACAAATCAAATAATAACTATTCTTATATTTCAACATTTACAACTTCAGGTAACTGGGAAAACATCACAATTCAACTTTCAGAAATGTATCCTGCTTTTAGAGGAAGAAAATTAAATATGGATAATTTTTCTGCTGAAAGTATAGAACAAATTGCTTTTTTAATCGGAAACAAAAAACAACAGCACTTTAAATTAGAAATTGATAAAATTTTTTTTCAGTAAATAGTATTGTTGTCTTTTCAATTAACTTTTTTTGGTATCTTTCCTACTTTCTAATTTTTTATGTATGGAAAAAGATATTCAAAAAAATGTAGGGCCTCATTCGCAAGAAAACACAAAGCAAAATGTTCAAAAAGATGCTATTGGACTTATACACAGTATTAAAAAGTTTTTACTAGAACTTTTCGATTTTAGAGATGATACAGATCACGAAGCCACTTTAGATGCCATAAAAGCTGATATTCCTTTTAAAGGCGCTACCGCTTGGATTCTTATTTTTGCTGTTTTTGTGGCCTCTGTTGGTTTAAATGCAAATTCTACAGCTGTTGTTATTGGAGCCATGTTAATATCTCCTTTAATGGGGCCTATTTTGGGGTTAGGTATGTCTTTTGCTTTAAATGATATAGAAACTTTTAAAAAGTCTCTCGTCAACTTAGGTACTATGATTGGGCTAAGTTTATTCGCCTCTTTTTTATTCTTTTATTTTTTTCCATTAAGTCAAGATAATTCGGAATTATTAGGTAGAGTTAGCCCAGATATACGTGATGTTTTAATTGCGTTTTTTGGAGGGTTGGCACTAATGGTTGCCAGAACTAAAAAAGGTACTATTGCTTCTGTAATTTTTGGTGTAGCTATTGCTACCGCTTTAATGCCACCTTTATGTACGGCAGGTTATGGGTTAGCCAAAGGAAATTTTCCATACTTTTTGGGTGCTATGTATTTGTTTACCATTAATACAATTTTTATAGCATTAGCCACATTTTTAGTTTTAAAATTTTTGCGTTTTCCAATGCATAAATATGCAAATGCAGCCAAAAGAAAACGCTCATCTACAATTGCTACTTTAATAGGTATCGCTGTAATGATTCCTGCTATTTTTACTTTTGTAAATGTTTTCAATGAAAACCAAATGAATACGCAGATTAATTATTTTATTAAAAATGAAATAAAAAATAATAAATCGTTACAATTAATAGATTGGGATAAGGACATAGAAAAGAAAGAAATTTATGTAAACTTTTTTAATGAAATTACAGAAGCAACAGAAAACGATTTAAAAAATGAGCTTTCTAATAGTAGAGATTACCCTAATTTAGTTGGTTTTAATTTGAGTATTAAAGGAAGTGATACCAAAAGTTTTGAGTTGATCACTACAGCTTATAAAGAAAAGCGTGCAGAACTTCAAGAGAGTAAAAATATTATTGCAGGTTTGCAAAAGCAGATTACAGAATTACAACAAACAATTTCTAGTTTAAATAACAGAATAGAGCAAGATGCTTTAAATAAAAATCAAAAAGTGGTGGCTTTTAGTAGAATTGCGAAAGAATCCAAAATAAGATATGTAAATATCGAAAAAATTGGTTTTGCAAACGTTTTATCGTCTAAAGACTTTATTAAAATAGATACCATACCAGTTGCCACTATAAAGTGGAACGCTAAATTGCATGATAGTATTATTTTACCCAAAGAAAAGGAATTAAGAACGTGGTTGCAAAGAGAAATGGAGCTAGATACTTTGTTTATAAAACGAGAAAAATAATAAAATACGCTGTCTGAAAAGAAAAAAAAAATCAGTTTGTTAGGTTTATTTTGATTATCGGTAAGTTAAAGTATTGATAATCATTTGTATATTTTATTTTTTTAGAAAGTTTTTTTTTCATATTTTTTTTAAAAAGCTTCCTGATCAAAAAGAGTTACTTCTACATTTTGATTGAAAAGGTATACTTTTTTATTTTTAATATTTAAACATTCGTAACGAGTTCTGCGTTTGTTTCCTCTTTTGTAAACGATGTTTTTAAAAGTAAAAAGACTCCCAAAAGGAATGTCGAAAACAAAATATTTACCAGCTGCAGCTTCATTACCTTTTAGAGCTAAAGATAACTTTACATCTGCGTCTGTACTTGCTTTTGGGTTTTTTAAATAATTGGCTAAATAAGGCAGTATTTCTTTCGGATAAATTTCTGGATGCAAAAAAGGCAACATTAAATGTTGAAAAATAGCTTTCCACTCTTTACCATGAGGCTGTACTCTTCCAAATTTTTGATGTGTAACATGATGTGCAATTTCGTGCACTAAGGTTAATAGAAATTGATGTTGATTCAAATTATTATTTACTGTAATTTGAAATTTTCCATCAGGTAATTGCCTAAAATCGCCATGTTTTGTTTGCCTTTGATTTACAATTTTAAGTGTAAAGTTGTGCTCATCAATTAAAAATTGAACAAATGGAATGGCTTTAGAAGGGATAAAATTATTATAATCCAATTATTTCGTCAAACTGATTAAGGAGTAGAACTTGAAACCTGCAATACTTTTCCGTTATAAAATTTGTTACCAGTGGTAGCAAAATTAAATAGATAATCTGCCATTTCTTTAGCAGAAAGTGGTGCTTCATATCCAGGAAAAGCCTCTTCTAACATTTCTGTTTGTACAGCACCTAAAGCCAACACATTAAATGCAATTTCTTGCTCTTTGTATTCTTCTGCTAATAATTCAGATAGTGTTATAACAGCTCCTTTTGCAGAACTATAAGCTGCTAATCCAGGAAATTTCATGCTACCTTGTATGCCTCCCATAGAACTTACAGTAACTACATGGCTTCCTTTAGATAGATACGGAATTAATATTTGTATGGTTTCTGCCACTGCAAAAACATTTACTTTATATACTTCTAAAAAATCTTGAGAAGTCAAATCTGTAAATGGTTTATTTATCAATTTACCTGCGTTATTCACTATAATATCTACTTTTTTCCAATTGGTATCTACAAAATCTTTCACCTTTTGTAAGTCATCAGTATTTGAAATATCTACAGATATCACTTTTATATTTTTATGATTAACTTTCTCTAAAGGTTGGGTATTTCTAGAAATAGCTAAAACATTGTGTCCTTCCTCTGCAAATTGTTTTGCTAGTTCAAAACCAATTCCTCTACTTGTTCCAGTAATAACTACATTTTTCATTTTTTAAATTTTAAGCTACCAAATTAGGTATTTTTTCATACATTTAAAGATAAAATAACTACAAATGAACAAATTATTATTACTTTTTATTACCGTTTTTATATTGCAAACTTCGAATGCGCAAACTACTTACATTTTATGCGGAAAATTGGTAGATACCAAACTAGGTAAAATAGAAAGTAAAAAAACAATATTTGTAAAAGAAAATAAAATCATCGCTGTTAAAGATGGTTATATTATGCCAAAAGGTGGTACAGTTATCGATTTAAGAGACAAGGTAGTAATGCCCGGTTTGATAGATTTTCATGTGCATATTGAGCAAGAATTTGATAGAAATACAAGACTAAATAAATATATTTTAAACGAAGCAGATGTTGCTTTTAACTCAGTAGGTTTTGCAAAAACTACTCTGTTAAATGGTTTTACAACTGTAAGAGATTTAGGAGGAACAGGTGTAAATATTTCTATAAGAAATGCTATTAATGCAGGTAAAATTCCTGGACCTAGAGTTTTTACTGCTGGTAAATCTTTGGCAACTACAGGCGGTCATGCAGATCCAACAAATGGCAGTAGTAGAGTATTAATTGGCAATCCAGGCCCTAAAGAAGGTGTTGTAAACTCTATAGAAGACGCAAAAAAAGCAGTAAGACAGCGTTATAAAAATGGCGCAGACTGTATAAAAATAACTGCAACTGGTGGCGTTTTAAGTGTTGCAAAATCAGGAGACAACCCACAGTTTACAATTGAAGAAGTAAGAGCTATTTGCGAAACTGCCAAAGATTATGGAATGCATGTTGCAGCACACGCACATGGTGATGAAGGAATGCAAAGAGCCATTGTTGGAGGTGTAAAAACGATAGAACATGGTACGTATATGAGTGATGAAACCATGGAATTGATGAAAAAACACGATGCTTATTTAGTACCTACAATTACAGCAGGTAAAGAAGTAGAAGAAAAAGCAAAAATTGATGGTTTTTATCCTGAAATTGTAGTGCCGAAAGCTTTGGCTGTTGGGCCACAAATACAAGGAACTTTTGCAAAAGCATATAAAAAAGGAGTGGGAATTGCCTTTGGTACAGATGCTGGTGTTTTTAAACACGGTAACAATGGTAAAGAGTTTGGTTTTATGGTAGAAGCTGGCATGCCAGCAATGAAAACCATACAATCTGCTACAATAACCAATGCTACGTTGCTTAAAATGGAAACCGAATTAGGGCAAATTCAAAAAGGTTTTTTTGCAGATATTATTGCTGTAGATGATGATCCTACCAAAAATATTGCAACTATGGAAAACGTTGTTTTTGTAATGAAAAATGGTGTGGTTTATAAAAAATAGTATTTAAAAAGTACGAATTGAATAGATTTTACTAATCAAAAGTAATGTGCTGATAAGCACCAATATCTGGAGCTGTAGTTCTATCAACACCTAAAATATCCAGGGTAAAAGGGCTTGCAATGGCTTTGTTAATTGCGCTGCTTTGTTCACCAATAATAAAATCGTTTTTTTGAGTATCTCTAAAATTGGCAATACCATTTAAAATGATGTTACTGTAATTAGGGTTGTTGTCAAAGTCAACTTCAAAAACATCTTCAAAAGAATTACTGCTGTCATTAAATTTAATCATACAATTTTTTATGCTGTAATTAAACAAACCACCACCATCAACTTTATCTACTAAAAACTCAATATTGTTATTGCCTTCAAAAATACAATTTGTAAAATTAGCAGCTTTTAAATCTCTTGTTTCAATAATCTCTTGACCAGCATCATTATTGTATATAAAAAAGTTATTAATTACTACAGCAGGTAATTGTCTAATACCATTGTTCCAGTAATTGGCAAAAGTACTGTGTGTAAAATTGTAAGTCCCTCCAATTGTAGCTGCTAAAGAAGCTTCACCAGCACTTCCAATAACCACATTATAAGCTTCTATGTTTGTTTCTCTTGCCAAAACACCAAAATTTGTTTGGTTATAAATTTCTGTGTTTTGTAGTTTTAAAGTTGGAGTACTAGTGCTACCAATGCTATCAATTAAAATACCTATAATACCGTTTTTTATTTGTGCATGATGAATTTCGTTGTCCCTACTTCCTGCACGCATCCAAATTGTTCCCCATTGACCAGGAATTTCACTAAAAGAATTTTCTAATCGATCTCCTTCAAAAGTAACTTTTTCAGACAATGTTCCGTTTACTTTTAACGTAGCTTTATCATCTACAATTAAACCAGAATTGTCATGAAAATGAACTCTAGAACCAGCTTCAATAGTTAAGGTTTTATTGGCGGGTACCGCTGCATAACCATAAATAACAGTGGGTTTTGTATTGGTAAAAGTCAATTCTGTATCTTCTAAAAAACGCCCTTTAATGCTTGTGGGTTGCCCATCTAGGGTCAGGCTATCTATTTTCATAGAAATAGGGTCTTTACCAGGAAAAATAAAATTAGCATCTTCTACCAAGGTTACCAAATCTACATCTTGTTGGTTGTTGCCAGTATCAAATAAAATTCTGTCTATATATAGAGGACTACTTTGGTTTTCAACATTGACAGTAGTTTCTATAAAAACAAAAATACTATCTTTTGCAAGGATATCTATATTGCTAAAATCTTTACCAGGAATACCATCTACATTTAAACGGTAGTTAGATGAGGTACCATTTTCTAACTGAATTTTAGGAATGGTAATCGCATTATTACTTCTATTATATACTTTTAAATTGTAAGTGGCAGAACCAATATTGGTAAAAATAGTATCTAAAAAAACAGTGTCTTTAGAAAATTCTAACGTGCCAAAATTAGGAATGGTAGAAAAATCTTTTCTACAAGAACTGATAGAAATTAAAGCACAACAAATTAAAAAAGTAAATAATTGCTTCATAGATTTTATATTTCTTTTAAATAGAAGTAAAAATAAAACTTATAAATGAGTTTATTATTGCTTTATCAATTCAATTTCGAATAATTTACCCCAGTTTTTACCAGTAACAAACAACCTGTTGTTTTCCGCATCAAAAGCAATACCGTTTAAAACTTCATCATTAGCAACTAATTTTTGCGTTTTTTTCATTTCGGCTTCTAAGCCTTTTAGGTTAATCAACCCTTCCACAACACCTGTTTTTGGGTTGATAATTGCAATAATTGGTTTTTGATAGTAATTTGCAAATAATTTTCCGTTAATAAACTCTAGTTCGTTTAACTGCGTTAACGCTCTATCATGAGCATATGCTTGGATAAAGTACTTTTCTTCTAAAGTTTTTTTATCTAGAAACCAAATCTTGTTAGTTCCGTCAGATTTTATCAATTCACTTTCGTTTTGTGTTAAACCCCAACCTTCTTTACTTTTATTATAGCTAAATTCTTTTTCTTTTTTAAAAGTCTCTAAATCGTAAACAAAACCTTTTTTAGATTGCCAAGTAAGCCAAATAATTTTATCTTTTATAATGGTCATTCCTTCACCAAAATATTGGTTGTCTAAATCTATTTTCTGTAAAACTTTCCCTGTTTTTATGTCTATTTTTCTTAAAGAAGATTTTCCTCTACGTCCTGTAGTTTCATATAAATAGCCCCTGTAATACTCCAATCCTTGTGTGTATGCTTTGGTATCATGCGGATATTCATTTACAATTTTATATTTATAAAAATCGGGTTTTGTATCTGCAAAAACCTCTAAAAAAGCATTTTTCTTTTTCGTTTTCCCATCAAAAAAAGCCAACCCATTAATAGCATGTTTACCCACACCAAGATCGTTGGTATTCAGGGTTAAGGTATTGCCATTACTAGATACCTCTTTGCCATTTACATAAAACTGAACTTTCTCAATTTCTTTGCCTTCTTTTTCAACCATTTTTAAAGTAATGGTTTGGTTTAGCGTGGCTTTTTCTGGCTTTTCTATAGAAAATTTATATGCGTCTGCGCAAGAAATAGTGGTTAATAGAATTGCTAAAAAGTAAAATAGAATAGAAAGCTTCTTCATTATAAATGTAAATTTCGGTTTTTTGGAATGTAAATATTCAAAAAAAAGACAACACCAAGCAACTTTTAAGTGCTAAAAGGACTTGTTTTCTATTAAAAATAACAATATTGCAAATAAAAACAATTTATTTATTTGTAAATTAAAAAATAAGGTTAAATTTGCATCCTCAAAATAGTTAGTTAACAGCTATTTAGATTTTAGAGTAAAACCTTACCAACTTTACTCATACAAACATAATATTAAAGTATTAAATATATTCAAAATGAAGAAAGGAATTCATCCAGAAAATTATAGAATCATTGCTTTTAAAGACATGTCTAATGGCGATGTATTTTTAACACGTTCTACTGCAAACACTAAAGAAACTTTAGAAGTAGATGGTACAGAGTATCCTTTAGTAAAATTAGAGATTTCTAGAACATCTCATCCATTTTACACTGGTAAATCTAAGCTTATCGATGCTGCAGGACGTATTGACAAGTTTAAAAACAAATACGCAAAATTCAAGAAATAATTTTTCTAGAATTTTAAACATATTTAAAACTCCAACATTTATTTGTTGGAGTTTTTTTGTGCGTTCCCTTTCAGGTCGTGCTTTTCATTATATCTTTTTTTCATGCTTCAAAAAAGGATGTCATTTCAATCACTAACGCAATTTTTTGCCAACGAAATTTAAATTTTTGAGCGGAATGAGTTATTTTTAAACTTTATTTTATGTATTATTTTCATGAGAAACACAATTGTTGAAATTTTAATAATAATAACAATTTCATGTGGAGTATTAGTTTATATTATTTCGCAAATGGGTACTTATCTTTTACTATCTAATTCTGTTATTTTAGCTTTTGTAGTTCTAAGAGGTAGTTTTCAAACCCAAACTATTTGTTAAAAGATTTTCCTTTAGAAGCTAGGTTAAGGTGATTTTTTGAAGAAGAAATAGATGAGATTCAGCAATGTTTTATAGAAGGTAATTAAACAAAAGCCACAATACTATAGAAAATGGAAATGTGATGTAATAATCTACATAATTAGATAAAGACACCATTACTATTGCTATAAAACACTATGAATATAAAAAAGAAAAATCTAGTTGTTAATAATTAATATGATAAAACTCTAAATTGTTAAAGAAATTTTGGTGACAATGGGTTTCAATGCTATTTGCAATATACGAGTAAATTAGGTTTTTAGAAAAAGAAAAGACGAAGTAGTAATTAGTTTAGAAGACGTTTATTTATAAAAAGAATTTATGATATATGATGTAGTAATAATAGGAGGAGGGCCCATAGGAATTGCTTGTGGTTTAGAAGCACAAAAAAAAGGACTCAGCTATTTGATTTTAGAGAAAGGACCCATTGTAAATTCGCTTTACAATTACCCAGTAAATATGCAATTTTTCTCGTCTTCTGAACGCTTAGAAATTGATGAAATTCCCTTTATTAGTAAAGAAGCAAAGCCTAGTAGAATTGAAGCTTTAGAATATTATAGAAGAATTGCAACATCTAATAATTTAAATATTCATTTGTTTGAAAAAGTAGAAAATGTTGCTAAAAACGACGATTTTTTTTCTGTAAAAACTTCAAAAGACACCTATCAAGCAAAAAATGTAATTGTAGCCACTGGTTTTTACGACATCCCAAATAAATTAGGTATTCCTGGAGAGGAACTGGCAAAAGTAGCACATTATTACAAAGATCCTCATTTTTATGCTGGTCAAAAAGTAGCTGTGGTGGGTGCTAGTAATTCTGCCATAGATGCAGCTTTAGAATGTTGGCGAAAAGGAGCAGAGGTTACTTTGATTATTAGAGGAAAATCTGTAGGGGATCGTGTAAAATATTGGGTAAGACCAGACGTCATCAATAGAATTGAAGAAGGCAGTATAAAAGCGTACTACAATGCAAATATTACCCAAATTACAGCAACCACTTTAGATATTAAAACAGACCAAAAAGAAATAACCATTGTCAACGATTTTGTATTGGCACTTATTGGTTACAGACCCAACTTTACTTTTTTAGAAAAAATGGGCATTCGTTTGTCTGATAACGAAAAAAGAATACCAAGTTATCATGAGGAAACCATGGAAACCAATGTGAAAGGCATTTTTTTAGCAGGTGTTATTTGTGGAGGTATGGAAACTCATAAATGGTTTATAGAAAATTCTAGAATTCACGCAAAAATGATTGTAAAAACGATTCTAGAAAATCAGAATTAATAATAGTAATGGAGTAGCATTCCCACAAAAGTAGCAATTGAGATTTTTTTATGTATGAACCCAAAAATCAAAAGAAACAAAAAACCTTGGCCTACTAAAGATGCCATGACTCAAATTTACGAGCAGCATCTTTGGGGCACCAACCATCAACCATTTTATTCTGGTGAAGGTTCTCACAACCCAACCCTTGTAAAACCTTATTTACAAGTAGTACAAGCTTTTTTAAAATCTTTTAAGGCTCCCATTTCTGTTTGCGATTTAGGTTGTGGTGATTTTAATATTGGCAAAGAATTGGTAAAATACAGCCAAAAATATATAGGTGTAGATATTGTAGAAAGTTTAATTGATTACAATACAAAGCATTTTAAAGCCAGTAATTTAGCATTTCTATGTTTGGACATTGCAAAAGATGACTTACCCAAAGCAGACGTAGTTATTGTAAGACAAGTATTGCAACATCTCTCCAATATAGAAATTACAGCTATACTAGAAAAACTTACACAATACAAATACATTTTACTTACAGAACATTTACCCAATGGTACTTTTGCCCCCAATAAAGATATTATTTCTGGACAAGGCATACGCATTAAAAAACAAAGCGGATTGAACATTTTAAAACAACCTTTTAATTTTCAAATAATGGCTAAAAAAGGTGTTTTAACTACAACCTTGTATCAGGTTTTTTAGTTTTTTTTTGGAATTAGCAATGGTTTATGTATGAGTAAAGTGCGTTCTAAGTAAGTAAAAAAAAAGCCAATTTATGAAAGCCTACGAGAACTTTTATAAATTGGCTTTACATAGCCATTTTTTATATGTTGTTATGCTACGTTTTATTTTATTAAAAATATCTTGAAATACTTAATACATACACAATAACTAATATTATAATATTTTTATTGGTTGTTCAATAGTTCATTTAATCTGCTAAACTAGTTTAGTTTTATTAAAATGGCTTATGAGATTGTTTAAAAATAAATTTGTTATTATCTAATTTATCAAATTTTATATACTTGCCATCATCTAAATTTAGAGGAAAACTATTCTTTAACTGATTAATAACTAAATGAATATCATTTCTATCAGTTAACATACAAAAACTTTTGATGCCAACAGCTAAAATTAAACAAAAGGGGGTTTTTTTAAAGATTTCACTCTTGTGTTTGTGAGGTTTATTTAGACGAAATATGTCAATCTGTCCTGCCGTTGTGTTGTACGTTAAACCTTCACCTTTATATAATACGCAATCATTAATAAAAAGCGAGACTGTATCTTTTTTAGTTAAATTATGAAGCTCGATATTCAGATATACTTCTTTGTCACTAATTTTTTCATTTTGAGATTCAGTTGGCTGTCCCGATTTCGTAAAATTTTCATTTACATTTTCAGGACTTTTGTTGTTAATTTTTTTTTAAAATCAATTGGAGCTAATTGCTCATTGTTTTGATCGTCATTTAATGTAGAGTCAGTATCGCAATTGGTAAATGAGATACTAATACCTAGAATAAATAAATAGAAAAAATTCATTTTTAAAGTTTTCATATTATAAGTTTTAATTGCTCCATTAAGGTCTTGAGCTGTTAGATTTCGACCTTTAATCAGCTTTCATTGTTCACTTTCAGAGAGTCAAGTTACATTCTTCTTTTAAATTCTGTAAGTCAGATGGCTATTAAATTGCTCTTTTCAGTTCTCAAATGGCTACCAACTAAAACTTTATAAACAAATAAAAAGTTATTCTATATTATCTATAAAGTTTGTTGTCTTTTCTATTGTAAAAATAAATACTAAAAACGATGTTGTCAATCCCTGAATTCAGGGATATTTGGGCATCCCTGAATCCAGGGATATTTATCACTGAATTCAGGGATATGAAGTTTTTAAAAACCTGACAATCAATGTATTGTATTTTGGTGTTTTTTGTGCAAAAAAAGAAGGTTTAAAAAATGAAAAAGCGAGCAAAAGAAATTTTAGCTACTAGTGTAGCTACCTTAACATCTATTGTAGTTTTGCTGAAATTAAATGAGATGAAGCGAAAGTTGGTAAAAAGTAATGTCTCTATACTTCTTAGCATACAAGTAAGAAAAATACTTTAGGGTTAAGTATAGACCAAATTATTTAATTTTTCTGTTTTACTGGAAATTATCAATTTTAAAAATACAGCAACTTTCCAAATATATTTCAAATTTATTAATTAAATAATTATCAATAAATTGTATATTTTATTGCTATACATTCCGAGTTGTTCAGCTCATTTAATCACTACAAAATATAAAATTATACCAGGAATTAACATCATTGTAATGTAAATTAAACGAGTATTAACAAAATATAAAAAATGTGTCCATATCCAATTGTACCATTTTACTTTATAATAGTCAGGAAATTTTATTCTGAATTTGTTATTGTCTATTGGGTAGTGGTTTTCATAGCGTCGTAATATATTTTGATATTCCTTTTGAAGTTTATTGCAAAACTTCATTTTGTCTTCTTCAGAAGCATTTTCTTCATAGGACTTATAATTTTGAAGTTCATTATATAAGTCAGCTAAGTCCAATGCGCAATCATGAAAATTTTTAGCTTTTACAGGATAGTTTTGTGCATTTTCTATTAATGAAAAAACTAATACTAAAATAGACAAGGTTGTTATAGTAAATGCTATTACATTCTCATCAATCGCATTTGGATTATATAAATTATAAACAGAAACTAATCCAAAAATTATCAGGTAAGCAGAAAGAAAACTTATACTCAATGTTGAATATTTTGCGATTGTTTTTAATCTAGTATCAGCTTCAAATCGAGTTCCTTTAGTAGACCAAATTTTATGTTTTAGTTCTTCAAGAAACCCTTTATCTAAATGTTTCTTTCCTTTTTCTTTTTCAAAATTTTTTGTCATTAGCTATGTTTTTTTTTTTTTAATGTTAAAACTTATATTCCAATTTCAATAACACAAACCTTGGCAATAATCTATATTCAGTCGTTGATAATCCAATATCATTGACTGAAAAATTTCTAAATCTTTCGGTATTGAACAAGTTTTTGCCAGTAATTCCTAAAGTCAGTTTATTTTCGATGAGTTTGTACCTCGCATCAAAGTCCAAAAAATAATAAGTATTATCGCTTTGTAAATTTCCGAAATAATAACGTTCTGATTGTATTTGAACATCGAACTTTTTATCAAATACAAAAGATAAATCAAGAAAACTTACGTTGTCTGTAAACGAATTGCTAATAGTTGTTTCTATTTCGGTTGTTGTCCATTTAATACCAATATGGAAGTTAAAAACACTTTTAAAACCAGAACGTAGTTCTAAACCATAATTATAATTATTAGAGGATACTAGTCTTAAGTTAGTGTTGTTTACAATATTTTTAAACTCACTTTTGGTATAACCTAAATCTAACTTTAAGTTTGACGATATTAATTTTAAATAATAATCCAATTTAGAATTTATGCTTATAAACTCACGGTCTTTAATCAATATTTTCTCTGCTTGAGTGAAATTTTGTTCAATGGCAGTATTTGTTGAAAAGAAGTCGTGATTTTTGTTATACAGTATAAATGTGTTGGCAAAAAAGCGGTCGCTCCAGTTACCAAGTTGGTAGTTAAAAACCAAAACCGAAGCATCTAATTGATTAAAATCTCCTGTTCCTTTGGCAAATGAGCGAAAACCTGTAAGCACAAAATCACTAAATACGTCTTGTACTCTTGCATTTGTTGTATTGTAGGAATACGATGATGTAATTTTGTTTTTATCATTTATTTTCCAATCAAAACCTAAACTTGGATTGATAAAAAAGGGATTTTGAGTACTGCCGAAGTTATTGTTTTCTAAACGGTTAAAAAGTTGATGAATATATAGTTTAGCTACAATACCAAAATCTTTCATTTTTAATCTGTACTTGCCTTTAACGAATAAGTTGTTGACTTGATAATTTGTTTCGTTTTGATAACCGCTTGGCTTTTCTAAAACGATATTATTCTCTAAAAGTGAAAATGTAGATTGTAATTTATCTTTTCTAAACTCGTTACCTAACTGTAATTCTAATAGGTGTCCATTGTCCTTGCGGTCTAATAAATGTATATTTAACCCTGCAAATTGCATTTGATTAGTGCTTTGTTGACTTACATTGTTTGCAGTAGTATTTGAAGGAAATAAATCTTGATAAAAAAAATGATTTATATTATAGTTTTGAGGTGTTTTTTCATCGATAAAACGACCTGTTAGCAAAAATACTTTTTTGTCTTTGAATTTATTGGTGTAGTTTATTTTTTGGTCGAAAAGTGTGTTTTGGTGTTGTAAATTTTCAATGGTGGAATTACCATTAAAGAATAAATCAGAATTATCATTAAAATATCCGTTATTATATTTGGTGGTAGCCTCCAGCATTTTAGTTTTAGAAATGTTGTACGTAAAATCTAGTTTACCAAAAGCAACTCTATTTTTATTTCTTAGTTCAAGTTTTTGATTATTGGTGAAATTTGTTCCATTAACATCTGTAACATCAATGCTATTTCTAAAAAAGTCTGTTTCGTCCCAATTAAAAAAAATTAAGGTTTTGATTTTTAACTTTTCGGTAGGATTAAAAATAGCATTTAATGATACTAATTCCGCATTATTAAAATTGGTTCTGTTTTGATTGAAATTGAGACTCTCTGGCGTCAGGTTTAGTAACGAATTTACACTTTGGTTGTCGCCAATACTTGCAGGTTCGTTAATGCGAAACGGTCTTACTAAATTTTCAATATCGCCCGTAGCATTGTAACCGATATTATTAAGATTAGTCAAAAAGTAGTATTTATTCTTTTTACCAAAATTCATTAAGTTCCCTTTTAGTTGATAAAAATTGTCATTACCAATACTAGTTTCAATATAACCAAACCAAATACGCTTGGATTTTTCATCAAGTTTTAAGTTTAAAGCTACTTTACCGCTTTCCTCAACTCCTTTGAGTAATCTATTGTTAGAATAGTTTTTTAAAACTTCAACTTCTTCTATTGGATAAGCAGGCATATTTTTGGAAAGGATTTTGTAACCCTTTTCAAAAAGGTCATCGCCATCTACCATTAATTTTTCAATTTCTTGATTACCTATCTTTATCGTTCCTTCACTATCAATTTGTAAACCTGGTATTTTTTGCAGTAATTGTTCTACTGTTTGTTCTGAGCCATCAGTAAAATATTTTGTTTTAAACTTGATAGTATCTTTTTTTATAGAAAAAGGTCGTTCAGCTTGTATAATTACTTCATCTAAATCCATTGTTTTCTCCTCCAAGAAAACATCTATTTTTTTTTGATTTTGCTTTGCTTTAATCTCAAAATCAATACTTTTAGTTGAATACCCTAAATGATTAAACTTCAAATTAAATTTACCTAAATTTTGTGTCTTAATTTTGTATGACCCGTCAACAGAAGTAAAAGTGTAGTCAATAATTTTAGATTTTGTTATATCTGTAAGGACTACACTTACTTGTTTGATATTGAGACTGTCAGAACTATAAACTTTACCACTAATTGTAATTTGCCCAAATGATTTTAAAGAAAAAATAATTGATATTGCGAAAAGGCTAATCCTTGATTTCTTCTTCATATTCTAATTCAATTGCATTTGATTTCACATCTGATATTTTCATTTTTGAACCACGGGGAAGCTTTGAACTGAATAATTTCATAACTTCTCCAACTTGTTCGTTTTGCAATTTCACATATTCTTTTAATGAAATCTTGTCGTAATTATTGTTAAATTGAAAAAATATATCTGCTTTAGAATTTGTAACATTTGGTATTTTAATTTTTCTTACATAAAACATAACTTCATTTTTATCATCTGAAATGTTTAAAATTAAACCAGGCAAACCATTTAATTTCCAAGGACCATATTTTATAGGGATTTCATTAGTAAACCAAGCAGTATATTTTCGTCCTCTAAATAAACCTTCTGCTTTTTGAGCTTTAAAACCACTTATTGTTTTAAATTCTTGTGTAATACTCCAATCTATTTTTTTAACTTTTTCCTCTACTATGTATGTTTTTTGTTTGCCATCTCGGAATAAAGAAACTTGACTTTGAATAGTGTCTTTTCTAAAATCTGTTAAAACAATATATTTGCTCCCATTAAATTTTACATCAAATGATAAATCAAATTCATCATCAGAGCTTGGCTTTAGATTGGTAGACTCTTTTTGTTTTGGTGTGTCATCCAAAAATACAGAAAAATTGAGTGTTATATATAAACTGAACATAGTTATTTGAGGCTCGTTGTCAAAATTTAGAATACGCTCGTAAGTGACCTTTCCATAATTTTCATCTTCTTTAGATTGAGCAATTAAGTACGAATTCTGTAATAAAAACAGAATTACAATTAATGATATATTTTTCATTTCTATTTGATTTATTAATACCCTGCATATATATGCAGGGTATTTGGTTAAATAATTGTTTAAAAATTTCTTTCCCACCAAGCTGCAAGCTGCATTTTTGTGCAGTCCCACCAAGAAACATCTACAAATGTTATTTCTCCTTGGATAGTAGTTCCGTCCTCTAGTGTAAAGTCTAATCTAACTGTACAATCTTTTAGCAGATTAGAGTTTTCACTATTTTCAATGGCACTTTCAGTTGTCTTTACCACTTCATATTCTGAGCAATTAAGCTCTTTAGGAATGTTTGATGAAGCAAAGCTAAAAGTTATAAAACTGAATACGATTAATATAAAGGTTAACTTTTTCATATTAATCAGCCATTATTTCTTTCAAGAATTCAGCACAAGATTGTCCTACTATTGTAAGTGTACCTTCCCAAGAATAAGTTGAACCATCCTTAAATGTAATGGTAAATTTACCTCTTAAAGTACAATCTTTTAAAGCTAATAATTGTGAATCTGATAAAAGATTATCATTAAAGCTAAATTTGAAATCATTTGAATGTTCTAAAGCTAATTTCTCAAAATTAGTTTCAGAAAATTTATCAATTGATTCGTTAGTGTTTGCAAAAGCAAATGTTCCTACTAGCATAAAGGATAGTGCAAAAAATACATTTTTCATAGTTATTGTATTTAATGGTTATCCAACTTTCAAAAAGTTGGGTTGGGAAATATTCCCGTTTCTAGTAATCATTCAATTCTGTTATTTTGTTTACTCTCAATGTTCAAATCTCTTTAAGTGATTGGCTTTTGTTGTTTCAGTGTACAACTTTTTCTTTTTTATGAACAATTAATTTTAACGCAATATCGTGCTCAAATGGCTGCCAACTAAAACTTTATAAACAAATAAAAAGTTATTCTATATCATCTATAAAGTTTGTTGTCTTTTCTATTGTAAAAATAAACTCTAAAAACGATGTTGTCAATCCCTGAATTCAGGGATATTTTGGCATCCCTGAATCCAGGGATATTTATCCCTGAATTCAGGGATATGAAGTTTTTAAAAACCTGACAATCAACACATTGTATTTTGGTGTTTTTTGTGCAAAAAAAGAAGGTTTAAAAAATGAAAAAGCGAGCAAAAGAAATTTTAGCTACTAATGTAGCTACCTTAACATCTATTGTAGTTTTGCTGAAATTAAATGAGATGAAGCGAAAGTTGGTAAAAAAGTAACTTGTATTCTTATATGACCGAGTTTTAATTCGTTATATATCAAGTTATCTAAGTTATGTTTTTTTTTTGCTAAAACCCAACAGGTAAAAACCCTATAAAAAAACCACCTCAATTTTGAGGTGGTTTTGTATACTTAAAGACACTGTGTGTCTTACATATAATCTTCTATTGGGTTGCAAGAACAAATTAAATTTCTGTCACCATAAGCATCATCAACTCTGCGTACAGTAGGCCAAAATTTATTGTCTGTAATGTATGGCAAAGGAAAAGCTGCTTGTTTTCTGCTGTAAGGTAAATCCCAATTATCTGCAGTTAACATTTCTTGTGTGTGTGGTGCATTTTTTAAAGGGTTGTTGTCATCCTCTTTGGTCGCATTTTTAATTTCTTCACGTATAGAAATCATAGCATCACAAAAACGATCTAACTCTGCAATAGATTCAGATTCTGTAGGTTCAATCATCATAGTGCCACCTACAGGAAAAGATACTGTTGGTGCATGGAAACCATAATCTATCAAACGTTTGGCAATGTCTACCACTTCAATTCCGTTGTTTTTAAAATCTCTACAATCTATTATCATTTCGTGTGCTGCACGTCCTTTTTCGCCTGTATATAAGGTTTTATAATGTCCTTGTAAACGCTCTTTAATATAGTTGGCATTTAAAATGGCGTTTTTAGTAGAATTGGTTAATCCTCTAAAACCTAACATGGTAATGTACCCATAAGAAATTAAACAAGCCAAAGCAGATCCCCAAGGAGCAGCAGAAATCGCAGTTATGGCGTGTTTGCCACCTGTTTTTATCATTGGGTTTGTAGGTAAAAAAGGCACTAATTGTGGTGCTACACAAATTGGGCCAACTCCTGGGCCACCTCCACCATGCGGAATGGCAAAAGTTTTGTGTAGGTTTAAGTGACAAACGTCTGCCCCAATAGTTGCAGGATTTGTTAAACCTACTTGAGCATTCATATTGGCACCATCCATATAGACTTGGCCACCATTATCGTGAATTATTTTAGTAATTTCTTGAATTTCGCTTTCAAAAACACCATGTGTAGATGGATAGGTAACCATTAAGGCTGCTAAATTATCTTGGTGTTTTTCTACTTTTTCTCGTAAATCTGCCACATCTATATTTCCGTTTTCGGCAGTTTTGGTAACCACAACTTTCATACCAGCCATTACAGCAGATGCAGGGTTTGTACCATGTGCAGAAGCAGGAATGATACAAATATTTCTGTGTGATTCGTTTCTAGATTGGTGATAGGCTCTAATTGTCATTAAGCCAGCAAACTCACCTTGCGCACCAGAATTGGGTTGTAAAGATGTACCTGCAAAACCCGTAATAATATTTAATTGATGTTCTAGTTTTTGTAAAACTTCTTGGTAACCTTCTGCCTGATTTAAAGGTACAAATGGATGTATGTTTCCCCATTGAGGATTGCTTAAAGGCAACATTTCTGAAGCTGCATTTAACTTCATGGTACAAGAACCTAAAGAAATCATAGAATGATTTAAAGCTAAATCTTTACGTTCTAATTTTTTAATATAACGCATCATAGCTGTTTCAGATTGATACGTATTAAAAATTTCGTTGTCTAAAAAAGAGGTGTTTCTAGCAACATTTTCCTTAATTATTTCAAAATTAGAGTGAAAAGGTTCTTGGGTTAAAATTTGAGAAAATTGTCCACTATAATCTTCGTTTAAAGGATTTTGACGAGGTTTTAATTGCCCAAAAATAGTAAACAATTGCATCAAATCTTTTTCTGTGGTTGCTTCGTTTATAGAAATAGAAACCAAACTATCTGAAACGTAATTAAAGTTCACTTTAAACGATTCTGCAATTGGTTTTAATCTTATTGCATCAATTTCTACTAATAAGGTATCAAAATAAGAGGTGTTAAGCTGTTTAAAACCAGCTTTATCAAAATAATTAGCAACTAATTTTGTTTTATTATGAACAGAATCTGCAATAAATTGGATACCTTCTTTACCATGATACACAGCATACATACCAGCCATTACTGCTAGTAAAACTTGTGCTGTACAAATGTTAGAGGTTGCTCTTTCTCTTTTAATATGTTGTTCTCGTGTTTGCAATGCCATGCGTAAAGCAAACTCACCATTTTTGTCTTTGGTAACACCAATAATACGCCCAGGAATACTTCTTTTATAAGCTTCTTTGGTAGCAAAATATGCTGCATGTGGCCCACCATACCCTAAAGGAATTCCAAAACGTTGGGTAGTACCAACCACTACAGATGCACCAAATTCTCCTGGAGCTTTTAATTTTACGAGTGATAAAATATCTGCTGCAACAGCAACTTTTATATCATTATTATTGGCTTTGGCCACAAAATCTTCGTAGTCAAAAACCTGCCCTAATTTTCCTGGATATTGTAAAATAGCACCAAAATAATCGTCTGCAAAATCAAATTCTTCATGATTGCCCACCACCAATTCTATACCAATGGGTGTAGATCTTGTTTGCAATAAGGATAAGGTTTGTGGTAAAATTTCATCAGAAACAAAAAACTTGTTAGCGCCTGCTTTTTTCTTTGCACGTTCTCTAACATCAAACAACAAAGCCATGGCTTCTGCTGCGGCTGTAGACTCGTCTAACAAAGAAGCGTTTGCCAATTCCATACCTGTTAAATCGCAAACCATGGTTTGGAAATTTAACAGTGCCTCTAAACGCCCTTGAGCAATTTCTGCTTGGTAAGGTGTGTAAGCTGTATACCAACCTGGATTTTCTAAAATATTACGCTGTATCACACTGGGTACAATGGACTCATGATAGCCCAAACCAATGTAACTTTTAAATACTTTATTTTTATCTGCTAATGTTTTAATATGACCTAAATACTCATATTCGCTCATTGCAGGATCCAAATCTAAGTCGTTTTTTAAACGAATATTGTCTGGCACAGTTTCATTTATTAATTGTTCTAAGCTGGCTGCTTTAATAGTTGAAAGCATTTTTTCTTGCTCCTTTTTATTAGGACCAATATGTCTAAGTTGAAACGAATTTGTATTCATTAATTGAGTTTTGTTTTCGAGTGATTTCAATCGATTTAGTATACGTTTTAACACCCAAAAAATTGCTTAATTTTAAGGATATACAAAAATAAGCATTAAAAGAAATCTTTTTTAGTAGAATTCTAAGAATTTCTAGTTAATTATTAACTAAAATTGAATGTTATAAACAGATAGTTTATTTTTGTTTAATGAACATTTTACAAAAAATTTTTAGTTTTTACATCAACGCTAGTATTCATGTGGCTTTGGCTGTATACGCCTTTTTAAGACTCACTGAACAATATGTTAGTTTGCCTTATAATGAAAACTTAAATTATTTTATTTTTTTTGGTACCATTACAGGCTACAATTTTGTAAAATATGCAGGCGTTGCCAAATTGCATCATAGAAGTTTAACCAACAACTTAAAAATCATTCAGATTTTTTCTCTTATCTGCTTTATTGTCATGTGTTATTACATGTGTTTGGTGCCTTTTACAACCTTGCTTTTTTCTCTACCTTTTACCTTTTTAACTATTTTATATGCCATTCCTTTTTTAAGCGGATTTGATAAAAACTTACGACAAATTAGTTATTTAAAAATTATTGTAGTGGCTTTGGTTTGGACTGGTTTTACGGTTTTAATTCCGTATTTAGATACAGCACAAACACTAACCTATAATGTGTTTTTACTAAGCTTACAACGTTTTTTAATAGTGGTGGTTTTAATTTTACCTTTTGATATTAGAGATGTAAAGTATGATGCCATTTCACTTCAAACCATCCCCAAAAAAATAGGATTAGAAAAAACAAAAAGAGTAGGGCTTTCCTTGATGCTTTTTGCCTTATTAATAGAGTATGCAATTAATGCAGGAGATGGTTTTAAAAATGCCTTTATGGTCTTTTTTTTTATAATGCTCATTTTTTTGATGCGTGCCAAAATCAATCAATCTAAATATTATAGTTCTTTTTGGGTAGAATCTTTACCTATTATTTGGTGGTTGGTTCTTTTAGGATTTCATAATATTTTCTAGTTTTTTAGCACTATTTTATCAACTTATAGCTTAATGTAAAAAATTATAACAAATATCATAAAACTTTAAAATAGCTTTCTAATAAGCATTGATATTTGTAGTTTTACAAACGATAAATCAACCAAGATTTTATAAGAAAATGATTACCAAGAAAAGAAATTATATTTTCGATTTTGATAGTACTTTAACACGTGTAGAGGCACTAGATGTTTTAGCAGAACTTACGCTAGAAAATAATCCTAAAAAAGAAGAAATTATTCAAGAAATAATAGATATTACTAACTTAGGAATTGATGGCGAAATTTCTTTTACAGAATCTTTAGAAAGACGTATTAAGTTGCTAGAAGCCAATAAATCAGATTTAGATGGTTTGGTTGAGGCTTTAAGAAAACAAGTCTCTAAATCGATAGAAAATAACAAAGAGTTTTTTGAAGAGTTTGCAGATGATATTTATGTAATTTCTTGCGGATTTAAAGAGTTTATAGACCCAATTGTGGCAGCATATAACATTCCATCAGAAAGAGTGTATGCCAATACTTTTGAGTTTGATAGCAATGGCAAAATCATTGGTTTTGATAGTGTGAATCCACTGTCTCAACACAATGGAAAAATCAAGTGTTTAAAAGATATGAACCTTGAAGGAGAAATACAAGTTATTGGCGATGGTTATAGCGATTATGTAACTCGTGAAGCTGGTGTAGCAGATAAGTTTTTTGCCTACACAGAAAACGTTTCAAGAGAAAAAACAACAGAAAACGCAGACCACATTGCCCCAAATTTAGATGAATTTTTATACATAAATAAGTTGCCTAGAAAAATAAGTTACCCAAAGAACAGAATTAAAATTTTATTATTAGAAAACGTACATTCAGATGCTTTTAAAAAGTTGACTTCTGATGGTTTTTCTGTAGAAACTGTATCTAAAAGTTTGTCTGAAGACGAATTAATAGAAAAAATAAAAGACGTACATGTTTTAGGAATCCGTTCTAAAACCAACGTTACACAAAAAGTAGTAGATGCTGCAGAAAAATTAATGGTAGTAAGTGCCTTTTGTATTGGTACCAAACAAATTGATTTAGATGCGTGTAAAGAAAAAGGAATTGTGGTCTTTAATGCACCTTATAGCAATACACGTTCTGTTGTAGAATTGGCAATTGGAGAAATTATTATGTTAATGCGTTCTGTATTTCAAAGAAGTACAGAAATACACAATGGTCAATGGCAAAAAACAGCAGCAGGTTCCAGAGAAGTGCGTAGTAAAAAATTAGGTATTGTTGGTTATGGTAATATTGGTAAGCAATTATCGGTTTTAGCAGAAGCTTTAGGTATGGATGTTTATTATTACGATGTTGAAGATAAGCTAGCCTTAGGTAACGCAACAAAAGTGAGTAATTTAGAAGCGTTATTGTCTATTTCGGATGCAGTTAGTTTGCACGTAGATGACAATGCAGCCAATAAAAACTTTTTTGGAGAAAGAGAAATTTCTCAAATGAAATATGGAGCGGTTTTAGTAAACTTATCTAGAGGATTTGTAGTAGATATACCCGCATTAGTTGCTGCTTTAAAATCTAAAAAAATAGCAGGTGCAGCTATTGATGTTTATCCAGAAGAACCAAGAAAAAATGGCGAATTTATTACCGAATTAAAAGGACTAGATAACGTAATTTTGACACCTCACGTAGGTGGTAGTACAGAAGAAGCACAAAGAGATATTGCAGATTTTGTACCTAGCAAAATTATGGCATACATTAACTCTGGTAACACTGTAGATGCTGTAAACTTTCCAAACATTCGTTTGCCAAGACAAACCAATGCACACCGTTTTTTACACATTCATAAAAATGTACCAGGTGTGATGGCAAAAATTAATAAGATTTTAGCAAAATACGACCTGAATATCAACGGGCAATATTTATCTACAGACCCAAAAGTGGGCTATGTAATTACAGATTTAGATAAAGAATATAATAAAGAAGTAATAGACGAATTAAGAAAAGTAGAGGGCACCATTAAGTTTAGAGTCTTGTATTAAAATTGAAGTTTATAAAATATTAGACGTCATAAATTATATAATTTATGAGGTCTTTTTTGTTAATTTATTCTAATTTCTGTAACAAAGATTTATAACGGATTTAAAGTTTTAACTTATCTCTCAAATCAATAATATTTTTGTCTTTAATCCCTAAATAACGTCTACTGCCTAAGTATCTATTTTTGTTATATTCGTCATACAAAGGATGATTCGCATCCATAGAAGAAATATGTACATTTCCAGAAGCATGAATAAATTCTTGTTTATTATTTCCTAACCAAATACCTACATGTGTTACTCGTTGTTGTTTATTTAGGGTTGCTTTTTTTCCAAAAAATAATAAATCCCCTTTTTGCAAATCAGAAAAATTAAGGTTTACGTCTACTTTTTTACCAGCATGTATTTGTTGTGAGGCATCTCTAGGAATGATAAAACCATTCATTAAATACACCATTTTTGTAAAACCACTGCAATCCATTCCTTTGGCAGAAGTGCCGCCCCATAAATAAGGAAAGCCTTCCATTGTTTTTGCAATTTTTTCAACATTGCTTTCAGTTGGATTTAAATTATCTAACCAAGCATCATACATCAGTGCTTCATCTCTTTTAATAAAACCTACTCTATTGTCTGGGTACGCGACTTTAACGTAATTAGGATGTAAGGAAACAAGCTTTAAAATCCCTCCTAAAGAAATGTCAGAAACAATACTGGCATTAGTGCTTTTATTAGCATAAACATAACCAAAATTTTTGGTGTAAATTATTTTTTTATTATTGTCCCATTGGTCAAGTTCTTCTTTATTCATTAAGGTAATTCCACCTTTATCAACCCAAGAAATATACTTGTCTGGGGTTTGTATTCTGTAAAAATCGCCCTCTTTATCTAGTACTTTTAAAGACATTCCTAGCAAACCTTGTGTACCTAATTCTGCAGAATGTTTAGGTGCAGATCTAATATTAATAACAGAATTTCTAGCAACAGCATATTTTTTATTACTTACAGTAGTATCTGGTAAAACTCTAATTTTATTTATAAATTTAACCTCTAAAGATTTTAAACTATCTAATAATTTTAGATAGGCTTCTTTTTTATCAGTTTTGCCAGTTACAATAATTTTATCATCAGAATAATCGAAATTAATATTAAAAATGGCAACTCTTTTGTCTGGTGCATATTGCTCTTGTATGCTTCTACTTACACTTTTTAAACCAGAAATTAATTTAGTATTGTTGTTGCAAGAAAACAATAGAATTACAATTAATAAAGAGAAGATTTTTGTAATTTTCATAAAAACATTTTTAACATTTTATCACAATAAAGATACTAATTTATTCATTTAAAATTATTTCTAAATTTAGAGTTTTTTATTTTTGGGAAGAATCAATTTTAAAGATGAAAAATAGATAGACGAACATCGTTATTTGTTAAAACCGCCAGTTGGTAACAAATAAGTTTAACACTACTGCGAATATATTATAATGGTAGTTGGTGGGCTAATCAATAGAAAAGACTACTGTTATAGCGAAACACCATTTTATTTGTGCCAATTACAGTATAAATAATTGGGTACAAAAGATTGCTGATCAAGCTAATTGTTAATCGGTAATAACCTGTATTAGATGTTTAAGTTGATGGTTTTGTTTTTAGTTAACTGAAACTTCGCATCATTATATTTTGGTGGTCTTATAAAACCTTTTGTGTTGTTAGAAAACCCATAATCTTCTTTTGGGATTCCAATAAAATTGGTGTCCATTTTGTTGTTGTTGTTTTCGTCATGAAAAAATGAAACAGCATATTCCCCTTTCGGAATATCTTTAAAAATATACGTTGTTTGTTTATCTATAATTTTTGCAATGCCACCTTTAAAACTTTTTTTTAAAAAAGCTTCTTTTTTATCATATAACGCAACCAAAACGTTGCCTTTATTAGAGCTTAAGCCAGTAATATTAATGGTTAAATTATAGGTTTTTTCTTGTGCGTTTGTTGTAAGTATTCTCCCCAAAATAATGGCTACAATTAAGATTAATTTTTTCATGTTGTGAAGGGTTTTCTATTAAAAATAGCTGTAATTATTGTTTTTCTAAAACCGTTGCTAAAGTAGCAAAATCATCATCAATAATTATACCTTTTAAATTTACTAAAAAGGAATTTATTAATAGCGAAAAATAAAACAGATTTCAAAGATTTATATCGTGTTGTATTGATTAGGTTTTAATTAAACTTACTTTTAATTTCCTGAAGTGATATATCCGAATTTATGAATTCAGTAATAATATTAAAGCGTAATTCTTCAATTTTTAAGTCAAAATAATTTGCCCATTTATCATCTTTAAGTAAATGATTTATTTGTTTTATTCTTTTTTGAGCTTCGGTATATGTAAATAAATAATGATTAGTTTCTTCTTTTGTTGGCTGTATTGTGGTTTTTTTAGCTTCAAAATCAACTTTAATGAAAAATATTTTTTCTGATGAATTGATAGGGTAGAAGTCTGCCCATTTTGCAAAACCAATTACAAATTGCTGGTTTTTATAATTCTTACTTGATATCAATCTCCACCTACAATTGGCAACACGCCCCCAATGATTCGATTTTCTATACACGCCTTTCTCTGTATAAAAATAGATGCTGTTAGATTTACTTTTGTAATAGGTGTTTTCTAGAAATTGAAAATCATCAACTTGTTGAAACTCGCAAAAAGTATGTTTAAAAAAGTTGGTTTGGTTGTAAGTTTTCAAAAACATTTTTTGGTAAAAATAGTTAAAAGTCATAAAAAAACGCAACCAAATTAATGATTGCGTTTTCAATTTATATAGATTCTGAACTAGGTTCAGAGATTGGACTTATTTTACTTCCTCGAAATCTACATCCTCTACATTATCACCTTCATCTGCATTACCAGCTTCTGGTTGTGCTTGTTGTGCACCGGCATCTGCACCACCTTGTGCAGCATACATTTCTTCTGAGGCAGCTTTCCAAGCTTCATTTATCTTTTCCATAGCAGAATCTATTTGTGCTAAGTCTTTAGATTCATGAGCAGCTTTTAATTCTGTTAAAGCAGCTTCAATAGGTTCTTTTTTATCTGCTGATAATTTATCACCAAACTCCTTTAATTGATTTTCTGTTTGGAAAATCATAGAATCTGCACCATTTACTTTTTCAGCAGTTTCTTTTGCAACCTTATCAGCATCTGCATTTGCTTCTGCTTCTTGCTTCATTTTTTCGATTTCTTCTTCAGATAAACCAGAAGATGCTTCTATACGAATATCTTGAGATTTTCCTGTAGCTTTATCTACTGCAGAAACTTTAATAATTCCGTTTGCATCAATATCAAAGGTTACTTCAATTTGTGGTACACCTCTTTGTGCTGGTGGAATATCTGTTAATTGGAAACGTCCAATTGTTTTATTGTCAGCAGCCATTGCTCTTTCACCTTGTAATACATGGATGTCTACAGAAGGTTGATTGTCTACTGCTGTTGAAAATACTTGTGATTTTTTTGTTGGGATTGTTGTATTTGCATCAATTAATTTTGTGAATACATTACCCATTGTTTCAATACCTAATGATAATGGTGTAACGTCTAATAAAAGAACGTCTTTTACATCACCGGTTAAAACACCTCCTTGTATTGCAGCACCTAAAGCAACAACTTCATCTGGATTTACACCTTTACTTGGTGTTTTTCCAAAGAATTTTTCTACAGCTTCTTGTACAGCAGGTATTCTTGTAGATCCACCAACTAAAACTATTTCATCAATATCAGACTTAGATAAATCTGCATTTTTTAAAGCAGTTTCACAAGGCTGTATGGTTCTTTTTACTAAATCATCAATTAATTGCTCAAATTTTGATTTAGACAAAGTTCTTACCAAGTGTTTTGGTCCGCTTGCAGTTGCAGTTACATAGGGCAAGTTAATTTCTGTAGTAGAAGAAGAAGATAATTCAATTTTAGCTTTTTCGGCAGCTTCTTTTAAACGTTGTAAAGCCATTGGATCTTCTCTTAAATCCATGTTTTCATCAGCTTTAAACTCTTCTGCTAACCAGTTGATTATTTTTTCATCAACATCATCTCCACCTAAATGTGTATCACCATCAGTAGCTAATACTTCAAATACACCATCTCCTAATTCTAAGATAGAAACATCATGTGTACCACCACCAAAATCAAAAACAACAATTTTTTTATCATCATTAGACTTATCTAAACCGTAAGCTAAAGCAGCTGCAGTTGGTTCGTTTATGATTCTTCTAACTTTTAAACCAGCAATTTCTCCGGCTTCTTTTGTAGCTTGTCTTTGTGCATCATTAAAATATGCAGGAACTGTAATTACAGCTTCAGCAACATCTGAACCTAAGTAATCCTCAGCAGTTTTTTTCATTTTCTGTAACACCATTGCAGAAACTTCTTGTGGTGTATATAAACGACCGTCTATATCTACTCTTGGTGTATCATTATCACCTTTTACTACTTTATAAGGAACTCTTTTTACTTCTTTAGAAGATTCAGAAAACTTATTACCCATAAAACGTTTAATAGAGTATATCGTTTTTGTTGGGTTTGTTACCGCTTGTCTTTTGGCAGGGTCTCCAATTTTACGTTCTCCACCTTCTACAAATGCAACTATAGATGGTGTTGTTCTTTTTCCTTCAGCATTAGGTATTACCACTGGCTCGTTACCTTCCATTACAGAAACACAAGAGTTGGTTGTACCTAAATCGATTCCAATTATTTTACTCATAATATTTATTTTAATAATTTTTTAATTCAATTTTACGTTTACAAATAGTCAAAGTGTGTGCCATCTACTTTTTTATAGAAAATTGTCAGTTTTTTTATTTTTTAATGAAAAATTATGTGACATCTTGACATATTTTCGTCTAATTTATTTAAAGAAATAACAATATTTTAAATTTATCTATTGAAATTACTACTTAAGTTTAAATAATATTTTGATTGATTTTAAAAGTTTAAAACTTTATGCAGATAATTAACGAAAAAGTGGTTTTAAATAAGCAATTTATGGAAAGTAAAAACCTGCGTTCTAATATCTAATTATTAACTGCTGAAACCAAAGTTTTAGAGGCATTAATCTTTAAGGCAGTTATAGAAACTGTTTCTTGTTTTAAAGCTAAAGAATTTGACAAAGGTATTGAAGAGGTTTTAGAAAGAATTGAAAAGTCTGAAAATAAAATATAGTACTATAACTTTCGATATGCTAATTGAAAAATTTGAAAAAAGTCAGTTTACAGAATGAAATAATAAGGTATTATTGAATTATGTAAAAAAATAAAGCTTATTTAGTTGTATTTTTTACATTTACATTAAATAAATTGATTAATTTTAACAATGTCGCAATTTATAAGTGTTTTTGATATGCTAAAAATTGGTGTGGGGCCATCAAGCTCGCACACTTTAGGTCCTTGGAGAGCCGCACAAGCCTATATTTCTAAAATTAGAGCAAATAATAAATTTGATTTGATTGATGAAATAAAGGTAGATTTATATGGTTCACTTTCTTTAACAGGAAAAGGACATGCTACAGATCTATCTATTTTATTAGGTTTAAGTGAGGCAGATCCAGAATATATACCTATAGAAGATATTTTTATAATTGTTGATAGAATTAATACCCAAGAAGAAATTATTTTTAAAGGAGGTAAAACCATCCCTTTTTATAAAAATTCAATTATTTTTAATAGAGAGTTTTTACCTTTTCATCCAAATGGTCTTACTTTTAGGGGTTTTTTAAAAGGTGAAGAAATTTCTAATCAAACGTATTTTTCTATTGGAGGTGGATTTATTGTTCAAGAAAACGACCATTTAGAACAAGAATTAAACATTGATAAAAAGAATTTTCCTTTCCCTATAAATAAAGCCATTCAGTTAGAAGAGTATTGTAAGCAAAAACATAAAACCATTTCTGAAATTGTTTTGTTAAACGAGCTCGAATTAAATTCAGCAGAATTTATAGACAAAGAATTGTGTAGAATTTGGGAGACCATGTTAGAATGTATGTACATAGGTTGTCATACAGAAGGGAAGCTTCCAGGAGGTTTAAATGTGAAAAGGCGTGCTTACGAAACGCATCAAAAATTAATAAAAGATGGTGTTTATAATAATCCTCAACAATGGACAGCTGCTATAAGAAATACAGAAGTGAAATTTAGAGAAATTTTAAAATGGGTAAGTTGTTTTGCCCTTTCTGTTAATGAAGTAAATGCCTCTTTAGGAAGAGTTGTAACAGCTCCAACAAATGGAAGTGCAGGTGTAATTCCTGCAGTTTTAATGTACTATTTGGTGATTGAAAATCATACTGCAGATTTTGAACATATTAAAAAATTCTTATTAACTGCAGGCGAAATTGGTAGCATTTTTAAGAAAAACGCCACCATTTCTGCAGCAATGGGTGGTTGTCAAGCAGAAATTGGTGTTTCTTCTGCTATGGCTGCAGCTGCTTTAACTGAATTGTTAGGTGGTACAGTAGCACAATGTTTAGTAGCAGCAGAAATAGCGATGGAACATCACTTAGGTTTAACTTGTGATCCTATTGGTGGTTTGGTGCAAATACCTTGTATAGAAAGAAATGCCATGGGAGCTATAAAAGCAATTAACGCTGCAGAAATGGCTTTAGAAACCGATCCCAAAGATGTAAAAGTGCCTTTAGATACAGTAATTGATACAATGTGGGAAACTGCAAAAGACATGAATAAAAATTACAAAGAAACTTCTGAAGGTGGTTTGGCAGTTACAGTTAGAATGGCAGATTGTTAATATAAAAAAACCCAAAAACTATACGTTTTTGGGTTTTGATTGTCGTTTGAACGATTATTATTTTGAGTTTTCAGTAGCTAAAGAATAGATTACTAACCCGAAACCAATTTTGTTAATTGCATCTCCAATGTTGTAAACAACGTCAAGATTTAAACCACCAAAAATACCTTCATACCATCCAGGTGTTCCTGCCATGTATCCAATAGGATAGATAACCCATCCTACTAAAACAAACCAACATAGCGCTTTGTGAGCTTTTAATACTGATCCACCAGCTTCTACAGCTAATTTTTTCGCACTTCCTAACCAGATATCGTAAGCAATTGCAAAATAGGCAGCTCCAGAAATTAATCCCCATAACCAAGCATTTGGTCTGTCAATTACTTCTCCTACATAACCAGTTACCAACATTATCACAGAAAATAATATCATTCTCCACATTAATGATTTTTTAGCACCAGCTACTTTTAATATCAAGTAGAATTCAACACACATTAATGGTACAGTAAGAATCCAGTCTACATATCTAAAGAAAGTTGGTGATTCTGCATTAGCAGCCCAATAATCTCTCATGTAAAGGTAGTGAACAGCGGCAATAAATGTAATTAAACCAGAAACTAGAATGGAGGTTCTCCATTTTTTATCAAAACTGTTCATTGATAAAAAGAAAAATGCTGATGCAGCCATCATAGCCATACATCCTACAAAAAATGTAAAACCTACATAATCGTCTGGGGCCATTTTAGAAACAGCTAAAAAACTTGTGAAATTCATAATAAAATAATTAAGTTAGTATTAATTTTGTTTAATCTTTTTTAATAAAGACATAACAAATTTACAATATAAAAATGATATATTTGTAATATGAGAGATGAAATTTTTACACATTATCAAAATTTTATGATATTTTTTACATTTTTACTGTTCTGGTTTGGGATACAATTCGGAGAAATTGTAGAGGATTCATTTGCGTTTTTCCTAGTGATAACAATAGGTATACTTCACGGAGCCAATGACTTATTAATTCTTTCTAAGAGAAATTTTGCATCAAATAAAAATGTTAATAAAAATTTACTTATCTATCTATTTATGATTGGTTTATGTGTTTTATTGTTCTTTTTGAACTCTTTTTTAGCAATAATTATCTTTATTATAATTAGTGCTTTTCATTTTGGAGAGGAACATTTTTCAGAAAAAATAAAACAAAATAGTATTGAAAGCTACTTTTATTTTTTTGTTTATGGCTTAATTGTATTTGCAATGCTTTTTTATAATTCGGAAATACAGCTAAAAGAAATAATGATAGATTTAGTTGGTGTTTCTTTTAGTCCTTTCCTTGTAAAGTTAATTTTACTTATTAGTGGGCTTTTGTTTTTACTAATGAGTATCTACTTTTATTTCAAGAAACAAATTTCTTCAAAAACAATTATGAAAGAATTATTTTATTTAATGTTTCTTTTTTTGGTTTTTAAAACTACCTCTTTGATTTTTGGCTTTGCTATTTATTTTATTCTCTGGCATTCACTACCATCTATACTACATCAAGTTTTATTTTTATCTGGAGAGGTAAATAAGCAAACAATTCTAAAATTTATTAAAAAGGCTCTTTTGTTTTGGGTAATTAGTGCAGTAGGTATTTTATTACTTTACTTTTTAACACCGTCGTTAAAGCTTTTTTCTTCTAGCTTATTTGCTGTATTGTTTGCGGTTACAGCACCACACATGTGGGTAATGTCTTCTATGAAGACTAACGGGTAAAAACCAAATTATTACCAGAAGACATTTCTTCAGAAAAACCGTAACCTTCTATATTAAATCCTTTTAAGTCTTCTATGGTTTCTATATTGTTTTCTACAATATATCTAACCATATAACCACGTGCCATTTTAGCATAGGTCATAATGGTTTTGTATTGTCCGTTTTTAAAATCTTTAAATACAGGTGTTATCATTGGCACTTTTAAAACTTTTTTAGGCAATGCTTTAAAGTATTCTGTACTTGCTAAATTAATTAGTAATTCGTCTTCTTTTAGTTCTTCATTTAAAGATTTTGCCAAAGCATCATCCCAAAATTGGTATAAATTATCTTTTTTGCCTACTTCTATTTTTGTGCCCATTTCTAATCTATAAGGTTGTATTAAATCTAAAGGCTTTAATAAACCATATAAACCCGATAAAATTCTTAATTTGTCTTGTAAAAAAGGAATTTTATCTTCATGTAAAGAGTTTACATCAATTCCTTGAAAAACAGCGCCTGTAAATGCGTAAATAGCTTGTTTCGCATTTTTTTTTGTAAATGGTATTTTCCAATTTTGATTTCTATCATAATTTAAAGCTGCTAAATCATCAGAAATAGACATTAAACTAGAAAGCTTGTTTTTAGATAGTGTTTTTAGTTTTTTATTTAATTTTTGAGATTCTTTTAAAAAACGAGGTTGTGTATGCAAAGTTGTAGGTACTTTGCTTTCGAAATCTAAAGATTTTGCAGGTGAGATAATGATTTTCATTATAGATGTATAACTTTTTATTGTTAAAATTTTCTAGGTAAAAATACTAAGGATTGAAATAATTGTCAAACAAAGACCGTATTTTCTATTGATAAATGCATCTATAAAATTTATAGAGTACAGGGGTAAAAATATTAACAGCTCTTAAATTTAAAGATTAAGAATCAAAAAATAAACTATCTAATTGGCATAGCTAGTTTTTTGGTAGAATTTTAAGTAAATAAATTTTCTTATTCAGAAGTGTATCATTATTAGTAGGATTTAAACTAACAAAGAGTTTAGGTAAAGAGTAACAGGTTTAATCTCTTGTTAAATATAAAAATAGAATGGTTGCATAACAACTATTCTCTTTTTTCTTTTGTATTTTAGTCTCTAAAATTTAAACCAATGAAAAAAATTACTTTTTTAATTTTATTAATTTCAAATGTTAGTTTTACTCAAACAGACAGTAAAATTTACGATATTATTAATGCTGTCTCAGTAGATAGACTTAAAGCAGATGTAAAAACGCTTACAGAATTTGGCACCAGAAACACTTTTTCTGATACCATTTCTAATACAAGAGGTATTGGTGCTGCAAGAAGTTGGATAAAGTCTGAATTTGATAAGATTTCTAGTGATTGTAACAACTGTATTAATGTCTTTTATCAAAAAGATTTGGTAACTACAGAAATGAGTAAAAGAGTACCTCATGATGCTTATGTTGTAAATGTTGTTGCAATACAAAAAGGAACCAAATATCCAAATAGATATATTATTATGAGTGGAGATATAGACTCTAGAAATAGTGATGGTTCTAACTTTACAAAAGATGCACCAGGAGCCAATGATAATGCATCTGGTATGGCGGGTACTATTGAAGCAGCAAGAGTTTTAAGTAAATATAAATTTGAAAGTAGTATTATTTATGTAGGTCTTTCGGGTGAAGAACAAGGTCTTTTTGGTGGTGCAGGATTAGCAAAATACGCTAAAGAAAAAGGATGGGATATTATTGGAATTTTAAATAATGATATGATTGGAAACATTGAAGGTGTAGATGGTGTTATAGACAATCGTTCTTTTAGGATTTTTAGTGAACCAGTTCCTGCAAACGAAACAGAAAGACAAAGAAGAATGCGTAGATTTTACGGTGGTGAAGTTGATGGTATTTCAAGACAATTAGCAAGATATGTGCATAAAACAACCAAAACATATATGCCAGAAATGAATCCGATGATGATTTATAGGTTGGATAGGTTTGGTAGAGGTGGGCACCACAGGCCTTTTAACGATTTAGGTTTTGCAGGTATTAGAATTATGGAGGCTCATGAAAACTATACACAACAACACCAAGATATTAGAACCGAAAATGGTATAAAATATGGTGATACTTTTGAGCATGTAAACTTTCCGTATGCTAAAAAATTAACAGCAGTAAACGCCATAAATTTAGCAAGTTTAGCTTGGGCACCAGCTGCACCTAAAGAAGTTGCTATTGGAGGTATTGTAGAAGCAAATGTAAGATTAAAATGGAGTAAAGTAGAAGGGGCAAAAGGTTATAAAATTTATTGGAGAGACACAACATCACCAACTTGGGATAATTCTAGATATGTAGAAACTACTGAGTTCGCTCTAGAAGGTATTGTAATAGATAATTTTTTCTTTGGTGTTGCTTCAGTTGGAGAAAATGGACATGAAAGCATGGTTATGTTTCCCAATAAAATTTGGAGATAAAAATTTATTGATTGTGTGTTTTCTTTCGAGAAAAACAAGAAAAGTCAAGTTACTTAAGTTGTAAAGTATCAAAAACTCCGTTTTTGTAATTGTAAAAAAGCAACATTATCAAGCTCACCCTTAAAGATTGAGGATAAAAAAGCTAAAAAGTTAAAAATTGTTTATTTTAAAAAACCTCAAAATAAATTTTGAGGTTTTTATTTTTTCGTTTTTTAACTTATAATCCACTAATGAAACTACCATAAGGGTCTTTAAATTGTGTGCCTTCTGTAAATCTTTGTTTGCTTAATTTACTAAACTCTACCAAAGCCCAGAGCACAAATTCTTTCATAAAATAAGTATCAGCATCATTCATATTGGGTTGATGTTCTTTTAAAAAGTCGTTTAAAGGTTTTATTTTATCTAAGGCATTTTTGTACTGTTGTTCGGTGTATTCTTCTAACAGTTCAAAGTCTTCTTCTGTATTAAAAAACCAAGAAACAATACCGTCGTAAACAGTTTCTTCACCTTGTTTTTCTAGTTTTTTAATTTCTGGGAAATAATCTGGAAATAAAGTTTTAATAGCTTTTCTAATTAAATTTTCTGCAACAATGTGAGCGCCTTCTTGCTCACCTTCATACACTAATTCTACTTTACCGGTAATGGCTGGTATAATTCCGTCAAAATCGCTTAAACGAATCACAGTATGTTCATCTCCAGAAATTAAGGCACGTCTTTCTGCTGTACTTAAAAGATTTTCAAATGCAGAGATACTTAAACGTGCACTTACACCGCTTTTTGCATCAATATATTCACTTTCTCTAGCTTCAAAAACAATTTGTTCTAACAAATCTTTAGCCAATTCGGGTACTTCGATAAAGTCTTTTTGTGCATTTGCTTTGTTAGCTTCTTGTTGTGTAATGGTTTTTGCAGTTTCTATATCTTCTGGATAATGTGTTAAAATTTGCGAACCGATTCTGTCTTTTAAAGGTGTTACTATACTACCTCTATTGGTATAATCTTCTGGATTTGCTGTAAATACAAATTGCATATCTAAAGGCAATCTTAATTTAAAACCACGAATCTGAATATCACCTTCTTGTAAAATATTAAATAAAGCTACCTGAATTCTAGCTTGTAAATCGGGTAACTCATTAATTACAAAAATGCATCTATTGGCTCTTGGAATCATTCCATAATGAATAACTCTGTCATCTGCATAACTCAATTTTAAATTGGCTGCTTTTATTGGGTCTACATCACCAATTATGTCTGCTACAGTAACATCTGGTGTTGCTAGTTTTTCTGCAAAACGTTCGCTTCTGTGTAACCAAAAAATAGGTGTATCATCTCCTTTTTCTTTAATGATTTCTATAGCAAATCTAGAGATTGGTTTCACAGGGTCATCATTAATTTCTGAACCTGCTACAACAGGAATATATTCGTCTAATAAATTTACCATTAGTCTAGCCAAACGTGTTTTTGCTTGCCCACGTAAACCTAATAAATTGATATTGTGTTTGCTTAAAATAGCTCTTTCTAACTCAGGAATTACAGTGTTTTCATATCCATGTACACCTTTAAAAACGGTTTCTTTACTCATCATTTTACTGATAAGATTTTCGCGCAATTCGTCTTTAATAGATTTTGATTGATACCCTGATTTCTTTAACTCTCCTAGTGTTTTTATGTTTTCTAAATTCATCTTTAATTTATTATCCTCTAATTCTTTTTTTTCTATTGGTTTCATAATCTTCAAAAATCATTTCTCCTAAACCTTTTAAGCCTGTATAAAATGCTTTTCCTTGGTTAGCTTGTGTAAATGCCTTTATAAATTGCATTAAATAAGGGTCTTGGGCAATCATAAATGTGGTAATAGGAATGTGTAATTTTCTGGCTTGTTGTGCCATCCCATAACATTTATTTACAATGTATTTATCCAAACCGTTACTGTTTTTATAATATTGTCCGTCAGGCATTTTTAAGCAACTTGGTTTACCATCTGTAATCATAAAAATTTGTTTGTTGGTATTTCTTTTTCTACGCAATAAATCCATAGCTAAGTTTAATCCAGCCACGGTATTTGTATGGTAAGGGCCTACTTGTAAATAAGGTAAATCTTTAATTTTGATGGTCCAAGCATCATTACCAAATACTAAAATATCTAAGGTGTCCTTTGGATAACGAGTTGTTATCAATTCAGCCAATGCCATAGCTACTTTTTTAGCGGGTGTAATTCTGTCTTCTCCATACAAAATCATAGAGTGGCTTATATCGATCATTAAAACAGTGCTCATTTGAGCTTTATGAAGTGTTTCTTCTACTACTAAATCATTTTCAGATAATGTAAAATCTCCAATTCCATTATTAATTTGTGCATTTCTGATGCTCTCAGTTATTGAAACTTTATCGAGATTATCTCCAAATTGATAAGCTCTAAAATCTCCTGTATGCTCATCTCCATTGCCGGGAGATTTACTTTTATGATTACCAGTACCACTTCTTTTAATTTTACCAAAAATTTGATTTAAAGCTTGTTGTCTAATTGCACGTTCTGTTTTGGCTGTTATTTTTGTGCCTGCAATTCCATCTCCTTCAATTTCTTCTTTAATGTAACCTTTCTTTTTTAGGTCCTCAATAAAATCATCAATGGTATAATTTTCGTCTGTTAATTTGTACTCTTTGTCTAAAGAACGCAACCATTCTATGGCTTCATCAAAATCGCCAGCAGTATGTGTAATTAATTCTTTAAAAATTTCAAAAAGTTTTTCAAAAGGCGATTTGTTTTTAGCCTCATAAGGTTTAAATACAAAACCAGTTCTTTTCTTATTATTTTTCATCACTATAAAAATACGGCTTTATCTAAAGCGTTAAAAATAATTAACATTGCTTTAATATATTTCAGGATTGTTTATTCCTATAATATAATACTAGATTCTTATTAATTTTAAACTTAGATAATATTAGTTATTTTTTAAGTGTTAAGTATTTTAAGATATTTTAAAAGAAGTTAAATAAACAAATAAATAATCTTTATCAGAACCACAATTTATTCAATGGTTCTTTTTTATCTTTACAATATGGCAAAAATATTAATTACAGGAGGTACAGGTTTGGTAGGGTCTAGGTTAACTGAATTGCTTACTAAAAATAATCATGAGGTAAGAATTTTAAGCAGAACCCCAGAAGGTAAAAATGAATTTAAATGGGATATTTCTAATAATTATATTGATGAAAAAGCATTGACTGATATAGAGTATGTAATACATTTAGCAGGTGCAGGTATTGCAGATAAACGGTGGACAGATGCAAGAAAAAAAGTAATTATCGATAGTAGAGTAGATACAGCAAATCTAATTTTCAAGAAAATAAAAGCACAAAAAATTACCTTAAAAGGATTTATTTCTTCTTCTGGAAGTAATTATTACGGTGCAAAAACCACCGATAAAATTTATAAGGAAACAGACAATGCAGGTGATGATTATTTAGGTGAAGTTTGTCAAAAGTGGGAACAAGCGGCACATCAATTTGAAAAATTAAACATCCCAGTAACAATTTTAAGAACAGGTGTGGTTCTTTCTAAAAAAGGAGGAGCTTTAGATCAAATGAAAACCCCAATTGTTGCTCCTTTAGGTTCTGGCAAACAATATATGGCTTGGATACATATAGATGATTTATGTGGTTTGTATATAAAGGCTGTAGAAGAAGATTTTACTGGTGTTTACAATGCTGTGTCACCAGAGTTTCATACTAGTAAAACTTTTTCTAAAACCTTAGCAAAAGCTATAAAAAGACCGTTTTTAGCAATTAATGTTCCTGGCTTTTTGTTAAAATTAATTTTTGGTGAATTGGCTATCATACTTTTAGAGGGTAGTAGGTTGTCGTCAGAAAAAATAGCAGAAAAAGGATTTAATTTTCAATACAAAGAACTTAAAGAGGCACTAAATAACTTATAAATAGAAAAATGGGTGTCTGAAAAGTATTTTTAAAACTTACTTTTCTAACTTTAGTGAATTTGTTTTATGTAAACTAAATAATGCCTATTCACTAAGGTTAAAAGAGTCAATTTAAATACTTTTCAAACGAACTGCTTAATATTTTAGTATAAAAAATACTTTTAAAATTTTGTAGTGATGTTTAATGCTACATCGCTCCAAGTTTTAGAAATACCATCAGATCCAGTATGCAATGCTTCACAAACTTTATTTAATGAAGCTAGTGCATTTAAGGCATTCCAATTTGTAACATCCATTTTTGCACTCATTACAAATGTATTGTTTGCAATTGTATAAGAAAATGGTACTTTTTCTGATATACCGTTCATATTAATAAGTGCTGCACCAATAGAATCATTTTCTATAGTTAGTTTACCAGATAATAATTTTGTATTCTTCATAACACCAAAGAAAAACTTTTGTATTTTATAATCTCTACTTGAATCTTTAGTAAAAATACTACTTACAGGTATGGAAAATTCTGTATTATTTATTGCTTCTTTAATGGTGTTTCCTTTTCCTCCACTAGTAATATTTACTTGTCTGAATTGTCCTTTTACAGGTGTTTTTTCTGTAAACTTATAAGCTGTAAAAACAATATCGTTTTCTGCTTTTTCTATAGAATATAAAGCGTTACTTTCTGTTTTATTGTTGTCTGAATCTGTTTTCTTTTCTGATTTACATGCCGTAAAGCTTAAAGAAATAGCGACTACTAATAGTATGATTTTTTTCATAATTACTTTTATTTATTGGTTAAAATAGTGTTTGCTAGTTTTATATACTCTTCTTTTGCTTTTTTAGAGCTCATATCTTTAATCTGCATCCTCGCGTTTACTTTAAATGCACTTCTAATATTAGACTTATTATCATAAGAAAATACTTTACCAGAGGTTGCTTTTTTATAGTAAGCATAAAACTTTAGCATTACATCTGGTGCAACAGCTTCTTGTAATTTTGATACTTTATCAAAAGCTTCTTTAAACGCTATATCTAATTCAGATTTCATGCTTATTTTGATGCAATAACTTGTGTGCCACCTTTAACTTTGTCACCTAAATTTACAGCTAGTTCTGTGCCTAAAGGGAGGTATAGATCTACTCTAGAGCCAAATTTTATAAAACCAGCGTCTGCACCTTGTATTGCTTTATCACCTTCTTTGGCATAGTTTACAATTCTTTTTGCAAGAGCACCTGCAATTTGCCTATATAAAACGTCTCCAAAAGATTTGTTGTTAATTACCACAGTAGTTCTTTCGTTTTCTGTAGATGCTTTTGGATGCCATGCAACTAAGTATTTACCTGGATGATATTTACTATATTTAATAATACCACTCATTGCATATCTAGTAACGTGTACATTTATGGGAGACATAAAAATAGAAACTTGTAATCTTTTGTCTTTAAAATATTCAGGTTCTTCTACTTCTTCTATCACAACAACCTTACCATCTACAGGAGCAATTATTGTATCATCATTTAAAGAAGTAAGTCTTTTGGGATTTCTAAAAAATTGAAGAACAGTAATTAAAAGTACAATAATTAAAACTTGTATTGCTTTGGTAACCCAATTTAGTTCTATCAATTTTTCTGCTGCCAAAATAGCAACAATAGCTAAAATAAAAGTAATAACAATAATTTTATATCCTTCTTTATGAAAACGAATCATACTTAAATAATAAAGTTAATATACAAATATACAAATGGAGCAGCAAACAACAAACTATCTAGTCTGTCTAAAATACCTCCATGACCTGGCATAATATTACCACTGTCTTTTATGTTTGCTTGTCTTTTAAGCTTAGATTCTATCAAATCTCCTATAGTGCCAATTACAGAAATAATAGATGCTATAATTAGCCAATTTACCAGAGCGTATTCCTTATTTATTGTACTAATAATATAAGCAGCAACTAGCGTAAAGATAAATCCACCCAAAAAACCTTCTTGTGTTTTTTTAGGAGAAACAGAAACAAACAGTTTTTTCTTACCAAAGTTTTTACCCACTAAAAAAGCAAAACTATCATTCACCCAAATAAGTACTAATATCGATATCATTAAATAAGGTGTGTAATTTTGATTTTTAAAAGGTAATAATATTAAAAAACAAAATGAAAAAATTAGGTATCTAATAGTTAAACCTAGTTTTTGCCTATCGGTAGAATACGTAATTTCTTCTTTTGCAAATAACTGGTAAATTAAATATAATGAGGATAAAATGTTGATGGTAAGGATGCCTGTAATAGCATAGCTTGTAGGTCTTTTAATCATTAAAAATAAAGTGAGACCGAAAAATATATATGCAATTATGCTTTTAAATTGTATTAATTTAGAAAGCTCCCAAATACAAAGTACACCAAATATGCTTACTAAAGCTATGTAAGATTCTTTAGAAAAAAGAATAGCAGAAACAAAAATTAAAACGTAAATAATTCCAGAAAAACTCCTTCTTAAAAGGTTGCGCATATTATAAATCTTCTAATAGCAGCAAATATAAGTTTTTTGTGTTACTGTTACCGTAGTTTAGAAAATTATCATCATTTTTATTGATTTCGTAATTTTTTATTGATGATATATTAGTAGGTATTGCCCCTTTGTAGTTGGTTTTAATACCTGTTAAACCTTCGCCTGTATTTTTAACCAATTGGCTAGTAGTTGCATAGACAATAAAGTTTTCTGATAATTCAGATAGCTTTGTGCTTTTTAATTGATTAGATGAAAAAAGTATATCGCCATTATCTGCAATTAAATGCTCGCAAGTTGTAAAAAACGGAATGTTTTTTTTTAACTCTGTATCTAACAAAACTTCTTTTTCGTCCAAAAAAGTATTTAATTCTTTGTTAGTTACAAGGGCATTTTTCCAGTTATTTTCTGATAATATATAACTAAGGTTTTGTTTTATTTCTTCTTTTTTAAGACAATATAAGAACTTGCCACCCTTTTCAATAAAATTGTGTACAAATAAATCGTCTAAAGATAAATCTACTTCCTGTTTTTGAATTTCTTTATCTTCCTTATTAGATGTGTTAAATAGTTTTTTAAAAAAGTTCATTATATAATTAAAGATTTTATAATTATTCTTCAGTGCTTTCTGTTACTGGGGGAATATTTATTTCTGCTTCAATTTTTTTTGGGTCTTTTATTGCTACATCCAAAGCTTCAAAAGGTCTTTTACCAAATATTTTTTCTAAATCGTTTTTAAAGATAACTTCTTTTTCTAGAAGCAACTCTGCAAGTATAGTTAATTTTTCTTTATTATCTGTTAATAGTTTGATAGCTCTTGCATATTGGGTTTCTATCATTTTAGAAATTTCTTCATCAATTTTTTTGGCAGTATCATCACTATAAGGTTTAACAAAGGCATCATTTCCAGAAGAATCGTAATAGGTTATGTTACCAACTTCGTCATTTAAACCATACACAGTTACCATTGCTCTGGCTTGCTTGGTTATTTTTTCTAAATCGCTTAAAGCGCCTGTAGATATTTTATCAAAGATGATTTTTTCAGCAGCTCTTCCTCCTAAAGTAGCACACATTTCATCTAACATTTGTTCTGTTTGTACTATTAACCTCTCTGCAGGTAAATACCAAGCTGCGCCTAAAGATTGTCCTCTTGGTACAATAGTTACTTTCACTAAGGGGGCTGCATGTTCTAGCATCCAGCTTACAGTTGCATGACCCGCTTCATGAAAAGCAATTACTTTTTTCTCTTTTGGTGTAATTACTTTGTTTTTCTTTTCTAAACCACCAACAATTCTATCTACAGCATCTAAGAAATCTTGATGATGTATTGCTTTTTTACTATTTCTAGCTGCAATTAAAGCAGCTTCATTACACATATTCGCAATATCAGCACCTGAAAAACCAGGTGTTTGTTGTGCTAAAAACTCTAAGTTTACATCATCTGCAAGTTTTAAAGGTTTAATATGTACTTCAAAAATTGCTTGACGCTCATTAATGTTTGGTAGGTCTACATAAATCTGTCTGTCAAAACGCCCTGCTCTCATTAAAGCGCTGTCTAAAACATCTGCTCTGTTAGTTGCTGCAATTACAATTACGTTGGTATCTGTACCAAAACCATCCATCTCTGTAAGTAGTTGATTCAGTGTGTTTTCGCGTTCGTCGTTACCACCTGTCATACTATTTTTACCACGAGCTCTACCAATGGCATCAATTTCATCAATAAAAATAATAGAAGGCGATTTTTGGGCAGCTTGTTTAAATAAATCTCTCACTCTAGATGCACCCACACCTACAAACATTTCTACAAAATCTGATCCAGATAAAGAGAAAAATGGTACTTCTGCTTCACCAGCAACTGCTTTTGCAAGTAATGTTTTACCAGTTCCTGGAGGTCCTACTAATAAGGCGCCTTTAGGAATTTTACCACCTAAAGAAGTATATTTTTCTGGGTTTTTAAGAAAATCTACAATTTCTTGTACTTCTTCTTTTGCACCTTCTAAACCTGCAACATTCTCGAATGTAGTTTTTACTTTTGTGTCTTTGTCAAATAATTTTGCTTTTGATTTTCCGATGCTAAAAATTTGTCCTCCACCACCAGATCCAGCACCACCACCAGACATTCTTCGCATAAAAAACAACCATATTGCAATTAAAATAATAAATGGTAAAAAGCCTATTAAAGTATCTAACATACTTGTTCTGCTTTCATTTTTCAAGTCGAATGTTAAGTCGTTTTCTTTTTTGGCTTGTTCTAAATCATTTTCAAAATTTTGTAAATCACCAAAATTGTACTCGTATAAAGATGAACCTTTTCTATAAAAAGCAGAATTGATTAATTTTTGGTATTTAGTTTTTTTTAGAGCTTCATCTTTTATAAAAATTTGAGCAATATTTTTATTAATCACGACAATTTTAGAAATATCGTTTTCCTCTAATACGTCATTAAACTCGTTTTTAGAGATACTTTTAGAGGCTAAATCTCCACTACTAAAAAACTGAAAACTTATAATTAGTAAGAAAATGGCACCATAAATCCAGTATGAATTAAACTTAAATTTTGGCGAATTTGTTTTGTTGTCTTTATTAGAATCTTTCATTATTTTGTCTAAAATTTAAGCAGGTTTAATTTCTGTGATTTTTGCATCACCCCAAAGGCTTTCTAGGTCGTAAAAGTCTCTAACATGTTTCTGAAAAACATGAACAACTACATTTACGTAATCCATTAAAACCCATTCTGCAATACCTTCTCCTTCTACGTGCCAAGGTTTGTCCTTAATATGTTTGCTAACTGTTTTTTGTACTGAGCCAGAAATTGCGTTTACTTGTGTGTTTGAGTTCCCTGTACAGATAATAAAATAATCGCACACAGTATTTTCTATTTCTCGTAAGTCTAGTAATTGAATGTTTTCTCCTTTAACTTCTTCAATACCTTGAATGATAACAGCGATTAAATCGTCTGTGCTTACTTGTTTTTTTGTCATTAACTTTTTTCTAATTTAAACGCAAAGTTATTATTTTTTTGCGACTATTTTGCCTAATTTTGAACTACTTTACACTTTATTTAACAGTTGAAAATAATCAAACTTAATGCCATTGCTTCTACCAATTCTTTTTTAAAAGAAATGGCAAAAGATTCTGTCTTAGAAAATTTTACGGTGGTACAAACCGAAAATCAATTAAATGGTAGGGGGCAACAATACGCTAAATGGGTTTCTGAACCTTTTAAAAACTTGACTTTTAGCGTCTTTGTAAAGTTTGCTGATTTTAATTTTTTAGACAAAAAATATTTAAATTTTGCTGTTTCTTTAGCTGTTTTTGAGGTTTTAAAAGAACAAAAAATTAAAAATATTGCGATAAAATGGCCTAACGACATTCTGTCAGGAAAGCAAAAAATATGTGGAATTTTAATAGAAAATAATATAAAAGGAACAAAAATTAATTCTTCTGTAATAGGAATTGGTTTAAATGTGAATCAAAAATTATTTTCTAAAAGCTTACAAAATGTTTCTTCTTTAAGTAATATTTCTGGTAAATTTTTTGATTTAGATGTTTTACTAAAAAAAATCACTGTTAAGTTAAAGCTAAAAATTAAACAATTAGAAAAGCAAGATTTTAAAAGTTTAGAAACAAATTACTTAAATGTATTATACAAAAAAAACATCCCAACTATGTTTAAAGATAGTAAAGATGTTTTGTTTATGGGAATCATTAGAGGTATTTCTAACGATGGTAAACTTCAAGTAGAACTAGAAAACGAATCTATGGTAGAATTCGGAATCAAAGAGATTGCTATGGTTTAAAGGTTTCCTATATTTTCTGATAATGTATCTACAAATTTAGTTAATGGCTTTTTAATCATCATTGCCATCATTGGGTTAAAATCTCCATTAAAATGTAAAGAAACTTTGCTTTTAGTTTCTTCAATTTTAGCAATATTTGCAGCCAATGTAAATGGTAATTTACTGCTTGCAGCACCTAATGTAATATTAGAAAATGGTGTTTTTTCTTTTAAAACTAATCTAATTTCTGGCATACCAGGCAAACCAAATAAAAAAGAATCTCCATCAACTTCAAATTTATTGATGTTTTCTGGCATAATTTTCTCGAAATTATTTAAATCAGAAAAAAAATTAAACAATTCTTCTTGCGATTTTTCTACAGTTACATTTGTTCCTTCTATGTTCATTTATTTACCTTTTATTGTTTCCAAATACTTGGATTTGATCTCCATTCTTGTAGTGTAATTAGTTCTTTTTCAGAAATATAATTACTGTCTAAAGCTTGTTCTAATAAGTTTTCGTAATTGCTTAAAGTGGTAAGCTCAACATTTTTTTCTTTAAAGTTTTCGTTAGCAATATCAAAACCATAAGAAAAAATAGCAACCATACCTTTTACAACAGCATCACTTTCTTTTAAAGCTTCTACTGCATTTAAACTACTTTTACCTGTGCTAATTAAATCTTCTATAACCACCACATTTTGGCCTTTCTCTAAATGTCCTTCAATTTGGTTTTTTCTACCATGCTTTTTAGGCTCTGGCCTTACATAAATAAAAGGAACACCTAATTCTTGAGCCACTAAAATACCAATAGCAATTGCACCTGTTGCAACACCTGCAATAACATCGGGTTTACCATACTTATTCTCTACAATTTTTGCAATTTCTTGTTTTAAGAAAACACGAACTGGAGGATATGAAAGCGTTACTCTATTATCACAATAAATTGGCGATTTCCAACCTGATGCCCAATGAAATGGATCGTTTGGGTTTAACTTTATCGCTTTTATTTGCAATAAAAGTTCGGCTGTTTTTTTTGACGTATCTTTGTTTAAAATCATATCGCAAATGTATAAAGTTTTTGTAAATGATAAGCCAATAATCGTAACATCTTCTCAAAAAAATGAGAATAATTTTCCCCTATATCTTTTAAAAAATACTGTAAAGGAAGAGATTATTTATAAATTAATTAATGAGAATGTTGATGGTATTAATTTATACACTCCAGATTTAGCTGTTGGTTGGCAATTTTTTATAAATTCTTTTGATGTTATTTCTGCTGCTGGTGCTTTGGTTGTAAACCCTAAAAAAGAAGTGCTTTTTATTTTTAGAAATAGTGTTTGGGATTTACCAAAAGGCAGAATAGAAAAAGGGGAAACTATCGAAAATGCCGCGATTAGAGAGGTGGAAGAGGAGTGTGGTATTGCAAACTTATCACTTGTAAAACCGATTACAACAACTTATCACACCTATTATCAGGATGGTTTAAAGTTAAAAGAAACTTTTTGGTTTTTAATGACTTCTGATTTTAAAGGAACATTAACTCCGCAATTAGAAGAAGGTATCACCCAAGTTGTATTTAAAAATGAAGCAGATCTTAAAGAAGCTTTTAAGAATACCTACGAAAACATAAAATTGGTTTACGATACTTACTTGAAAATGTGATTTTCTAAAAAAACCTAGTATCTTTGCCGACTTTAAAATAGGCGCAAAATGACTGAATTTATTAAAAAAATTACTCCGAATGCAAAAGATGATGTTCTTGCAGGAATCACAGTTTCTTTAGCAATGATACCAGAAGTGGTAGCCTTTGCTTTTGTAGCGCAAATAGATCCTTTAGTGGCATTGTCAGGAGCTTTTATTATAGGGTTAATTACGTCTATTTTTGGGGGTAGACCAGGACTTATTTCTGGCGCAGCTGGTGCTGTAGCTGTAATTTTTGTAACTATGATTTCTGAAGGTCATACCAAAGGAATGTTGTTTGATATACCTATTGATAATATGGGTTATTTCTATTTATTAGCTTGTGTTATTTTAATGGGGATAATTCAAATATTTGCAGGAGTTTTTAAAATAGGAAAATTTGTACGTTTAATACCACATTCTGTAATGATGGGATTTGTAAACGGATTAGCCATTGTTATTTTTTGGGCACAAGTAAAAATGTTTTCACATAAATCTTTACAAGTTTCTGCAGATGGTGTAAAAGAATATGTAAGTAGTTTTATGACGGGTACAGAGCTTTACATAATGCTTGGTTTGGTTGCCTTAACCATGGCAATTATTTGGGTATTGCCTAAAATAACAAAGAAATTGCCAGTCTCTTTAACGGCTATTTTAATTACAACTTTTCTTGTGGTAATTTCAGGTTTAGATGTTTCTACAGTCGGTTCTTACATTATAGAAGGTGGAGGAACAGGTTTAAAAGGAGAGTTTCCAACACCAAATACAGAGCTTTGGCAAAATTTACCTTTTAATTTAGATACGCTTACATTTATATTGCCATATGCTTTTTTAGCAGCATCTGTTGGTTTGATAGAGTCTTTAATGACGATGAATTTAGTAGATGAATTAACAGAAACTAGAGGAAATGGAAATAGAGAATGTGTTGCACAAGGAGCAGGAAATATTTTAAGTGGTCTTTTTGGTGGTACAGGAGGTTGTGGTATGATAGGACAAACAGTTATTAATATCAATGCTGGTGGACGTGGGCGTTTATCGGGTATTATGATGGCACTTACCTTACTAACTTTTATACTTTTTACAGATAAATTGATAGAACAAGTACCTATTGCTGCTTTGGTTGGAGTTATGTTTATGATGGTGATAGAAACTTTTGCTTGGTCTAGTTTTAGAATTTTAAAGAAAATACCAAAGTCAGATGCGTTTGTACTTGTAATTGTTTCTGCAGTTACTGTAATTTTCGATTTAGCTATTGCTGTTTTTGTAGGAGTTATTATTTCTGCTTTAGCTTTTGCTTGGGAAAATGCAAAGAAAATTAGAGCAAGAAAACGTTTTAAAGACGATGGTACTAAAATTTACGAAATTTGGGGCCCTTTATTTTTTGGAAGTATTAGTGCTTTTAACGAAAAATTTGACGTTAAAAACGACCCAGATACTGTAGAAATAGATTTTGTAGAGTCACGTATTTCTGATCATTCTGCAATAGAAGCCATTTTTGCTTTGGTAGAAAAATACCAAGCAGCAGGTAAAAAAATAACTTTAAAGCATTTAAGTGAAGACTGTAAAGTGTTATTATACAAAGCCTCACCGATTTTCAAAGATATAATAGAAGAAGATATTGATGACCCTCGTTATCACTTAGTAGCAAATCCAGAAAAGTTTCCAAAACCTTTGGGTGAATATAAGTTTTAGAGATTTACTAATAATATATTCCGTATCTTTTTTCTTTTAAAACAAGAGATATGGAACAATTTGAAGGTAAGAATCTACTAAACTTTGTAAAAGAATTACCAAATGATCATAAATATAAGGAATATTTGGCAAAATATAAATGGCAAGATGGTTTTAAATATAGCAAATGTGAAATCAAAAAAGGCTGTTTGAAAAAGGCATTTAGATATCATTGTTATGCCTGTCATCATATAGAAAGTGCAACAGTAAATACGCCCTTTTATAAAGTTAAATTTGGTTTACAAAAAGCCTTTTGAAAGATCTTTGAAATGACTACAAGTAGTAAAAGTTTATCGAGTGTTTAGTTAGGAGAGCGTTATGGAGTTAGCTCAACTCCTACATGGTTTTTCATTTGAAAACTACACAAGCCAATAAAAGCCAGTAGCAAAAGTTTTGTTTTTTTCATCTTAAAAATTTCTAGTAATCGTTTGTTCATAGTTAACTATTTTAAAATCAATACAATTCGGTTACTTTTTTTGATTTTAATATTTAGGTAACCATATAAGTTACTTATTTATTTAAATTCAATCAAATTTTATGACTGCTTAAAAACTTCAAAACCTCGTTAATCGTAAGATTACCAAGGTTTTGTTCTAGTTTAATACTTAAAGTTGTCGGGGTGGCAGGATTCGAACCTGCGACCTCCTCGTCCCAAACGAGGCGCGATGACCGGGCTACGCTACACCCCGAAAATGTAAATTTGTAATTTTAAAAAGTGTAAAATTACAAATCCAAAAAGTCATCAATTTTAGGACTGCAAATATAGAATAATATTTATATTTTGTGTTAATTTTATTAAAATAATTAAAGGTGAAAATAAAAAAAAATATTTTGTACTATTTAGTTTTTTAATGCTATTTGCTTTTTGTTTTTCTCAAGAATCAAATAATAAAAATTACGAAATTATTGTTCCATATATGGGTATGTCTTGGGGATTTTCATTGCAAGTATAAAAGCTATTAAATATGGTTTAATTGGTAAAATAATAGTAAACGGTGTTACATATAAAGGTATGACGACTTATTTAGGTTTGTATGCAAATGAAGTTGCAGATGTTATGAGTTATAGGACCAATTCTTGGGGAAATACAAATAATAAAATGATTTCAGAAAAAGAGGTGGAATCCGTTTCTAAAAAGTAAGTACTATTAAAATATAAACAATCTATAAATTTTTGTTATTAACTAATTATAATTATTCATATAAAAATATGTGATAAATAAATCTAAAAATATAGTTTTGTTATCTAAATTTTTCAAATCAAATTATGTCAGAAAATATCGAAAAAATTAAATGTTTAATTATTGGTTCTGGTCCTGCAGGTTATACTGCAGCAATTTATGCAGCTAGAGCAGATATGAAACCTGTAATGTACACAGGTATGCAAATGGGTGGACAATTAACCACTACTACAGAGGTAGATAATTTTCCTGGTTATAAAGATGGTACGGATGGACCTGCAATGATGGAAGATTTAAAACATCAAGCAGAGCGTTTTGGTACAGAAGTTCGTTTTGGAATGGTTACCAAAGTAGATTTGAGTGATAAAGTTGGCGGAGTTCATAAAATAATTGTGGATGAATCTAAACACATAGAAGCCCAAACTGTAATTATATCTACAGGAGCTACAGCAAAATATTTAGGAATAGAAAGTGAACAACGTTTAATTGGTGGAGGTGTTTCTGCATGTGCAACTTGCGATGGTTTTTTCTATAAAGGACAAGATGTAGTGGTTGTTGGAGCAGGAGACACTGCTGCAGAAGAAGCTACCTATTTAGCAAATATTTGTAGCAAAGTAACGATGTTGGTTCGTAAAGATTATATGAGAGCCTCTAAAGCTATGCAACACAGAGTTAATAAAACAGAAAATATAGAAGTGTTGTATAACACAGAAATAGATGAGGTTTTAGGTGATAATGTGGTTACAGGTGTAAGAGCAATACATAATCAAACCAAAGAAAAGCATGAAATACCTGTAACAGGTGTGTTTATTGCTATTGGACATAAACCGAATTCAGATTTATTTAAAGGTTTTTTAGATATGGATGAAACAGGTTATTTAATTACCAAAGGCAAAACAACCAAAACAAATTTACCGGGTGTTTTTGCTGCTGGAGATATACAAGATAAAGAATACAGACAAGCAGTAACTGCTGCAGGTACAGGTTGTATGGCTGCTTTAGATGCAGAACGTTACTTAGGAGCTTTAGAATAGTTTCTACAATAAATTGATAAAAAAAGAGATTACCAGTTTGTAATCTCTTTTTTTTGTTGTCATTCCTGCAAAGGCAGGAATCTAAAATAGTTTTATTTTCTAAATGGACAGATAATTAAGCGTTTACAGCTGCTTTCATCGATTTTCTGTACGTAAACTTGTTAAAAATGTTACGTTTTCCAAAGTTGTTCACCGATTTAGCATTGATAAATTTACCAAACAAAATTTTATTGACTCCAAAATACTCATAGGTATTACCATCTGTAAAAGTAACTTCTAGTAACATGCTTTTGTGGCGCCAATCTGCAACTTGAAACTCGGTAATTGTTTTTTTGTAAGCGTCTAAATTTGCTTCTTTAGTTTCTGGAGCAATACTAACTAAAAAGTGATAACCATCAATAATTTTTGTACTAATTTCTTCTGCTTCTAGCTTTTTGTCTTCGTCTAAAAATTTATCAGGATGATATTTTTTAACCAAACTTCTATAAGTAGTTTTTAACTCTTTTAAATTGATAGTACCATCAATCTTAAATAGTTTTTTATATTCTTTTATGCGTTTCATTTTTAAATTTAAAAATTGCGTGCAAAAGTATTGATAAAAAAAGTGATTAACTGTTTCTTTCATGTTTTATTTCCTTTCTTTAATAAGAAAAAAAACGATTCTAAAACGGCGTGGTATTTTTCTATAGCTTTTATAATGAATTTTACAGCTTCTATGTATAATTGTTGGAAATGTATTTGTAAGTTTGTGGTCGTTTTTACAATAATAGAAGCATCGTTATCTGAACCATTGTAAATTTTATAAAATTATAACCTCAATTCTTTTCTTTCTTTAGTATCTGTTGCACCATTTTTAGTCCAATAAGCAGATTTTATGGTATTTATTTTTTCTGCTTTAGTAGTCAAAGTCTTTCCTCTATTGGTTGTTATTTCTTCCCAACTTTCAATTGTATATGGAAAATCTTTAGTCAATTTAATAGTCAGTTTTCTTTTTAATGTTGGATAATGCACAGAAAAATTTATAAATTCTCCTTTTTCGATTAAATTAACTTCAGCATCATACGCTTTTATTTTTTGATGGTTTAGAGCCAGATATTCAAAAGAAGGAATTACTTTATACTTCCCTTTTGCAATGCTTTTTGGGTTTATTCTTAATTGATTCCAAAGTTCGTTTTCTAATGCATTTTTTTCTAATGAAACTTTTCTATCTGCATTACTTTCAAAATAAGAAAAGAAATCAATTTTAAATTTTTCTCTATTGTTTAATTGCATAAAAGTATTACCACACCATTCTTGTGATGAAAATGAAATTTTAATCGTTTTTTTATTGATATCAATAGGAGTAAAGATGCTTGTCATTAACGAATAAGGATAAATACCTGTCGTAAATTTTTTAGTACTATTCAGTTTTAAAACAGGAATATTTTTTTTGTTTTGATTATCTGCTTTTACTTGTTTTTCTGGTAAAAAATCTTCGGTAACAAAAATATTTACAGCAGTACCTTGATGGAGTTCTCCATACCTGTTTTGAGTAAGTTTGTAAGAAGTAATTTCTGCTTTACCTGCATACCAATATTCACTAAACTTAGGATGTTTTTTAGTGGGTTTAAGTTTTTGGTTTGTATTTGTAACCGTTTTTTGCCATCAACAAGAGAACAAAATATAAATAATAAACTGGTAATTATTGGGATGGCTTTTTTCATAGTAGTTTTTATTTTAACTTTATTTTATTACGAATTTACATAATTATATAAAAAAAGACCCTCAATTAAGAGGGGCTTTTTTAAACAAACAACTAATTCTTAAAAACGTATTTTTAAGAAGTTTTTACATATTTTTATTAAAAGCAATATTTGTTTTCTGCTTTTACTTTTTCTGCAATTTCATTACGTAAATCTACAATATCTGGATAGTTAGTATATTTAGTAAAACGCTTTAAGCCCATTAATAACATGCGTTGCTCATCACCTTCAGCAAAAGAAATAATACTTTCTTTACCTTTTTCTTCAATTTTATCTACTGCATGATATAAGTATAATTTAGACATTGCAATTTGTATAGATTGAGAATCCTCTCCAAAACGTTTCGCGTTTTTCTCAGTTCTTAAAATTGCAGATTCTGCCATATAAATTTCTATTAAAATGTCTGCAGCTGCAATTAATAATTGTTGGTGTTGTTCTAATTCTGTTCCAAATTTTTGAATTGCAGACCCAGCAACCATTAAAAATGTTTTCTTTAATTTTGCAATTATTTCTTTTTCTTCTGCAAACAATTCAGAATAATCTGGTGTATCAAAAGATGGTATGCCCATTAGTTCATCTGCAACAGCAGTTGCAGGACCTAATAAATCTACATGACCTTTCATTGCTTTTTTAACCAACATTCCTACGCAAAGCATTCTATTAATTTCGTTTGTGCCTTCATAAATACGTGCAATTCTTGCATCTCTCCAAGCAGCTTCCATGGGTGTTTCTTCAGAAAAGCCCATACCACCAAAAATCTGAATTCCTTCGTCTGCACAATTTTGTACATCTTCTGAAACAGCTACTTTTAAAATAGAGCATTCTATGGCATATTCTTCTACACCTTTTAATTCTGCTTCTTGATGGCTATTACCAGCTTTTACTCTTAAAGCAATTCTATCTTCGATATCTTTTGATGCTCTATAAGTTGCAGACTCACCAACATATGTATTGGTTGCCATTTCTGCTAACTTTACTTTAATTGCGCCAAAATCTGCAATAGGGGTTTTAAATTGTTTACGCTCGTTAGCATAATTAACAGCATGAGAAACAATTCTTCTTTGTGAGTCTAAGCAAGCCCCTGCTAATTTTATACGTCCTACATTTAAGGCGTTCATGGCAATTTTAAAACCTTCTCCACGACCTGCTAACATGTTTTCTGCAGGTACAATCGTATCGTTAAAAAATACTTGTCTTGTAGAGGATGCTCTAATACCTAATTTGTGTTCTTCTTCACCTAATGTAATTCCGTTAGGGTTGTTTTTATCATATTCTACAATAAAACCAGTAATATTTTTATCATTTTCTATTCTTGCAAAAACAATCATTAATCGACAAAAACCTGCATTAGAAATCCACATTTTTTGTCCATTAATTTTATACGATTTTCCATCAGCAGAAAGTTCTGCAGTTGTTTTCCCAGAATTTGCATCAGATCCTGCACCAGGTTCTGTTAAACAATAAGCTCCAAACCACTTTCCAGTAGCTAATTTGGGTACATATTTTTGTTTTTGTTCTTCTGTGCCATACAAGGTAATTGGCATTGTTCCAATTCCTGTATGCGCACCAAAAGCGGTACTAAAAGAGCCAGTTCCACTAGAAATATAATCACAAGTTAATAATGTAGAAACAAAGCCCATACCTAAACCACCGTATTGTTCTGGTACAGCAACACCTAAAAAACCTAACTCACCAGCTTTACGCATTACTTCTTCAGTAAGAGCATAATCTTTTGCTTCAAACCTATTTTTATGCGGAATAATTTCTCTGTCATTAAATTCCGTTACAGCTTCTTTCATCATTTGTTGCTCCTCAGTAAAATCTTCTGGAGTAAATACATTTTCGCAGTTAGTTTCTTTTACTAAAAACTGTCCACCTCTTAATAGTTCTGCCATTTTTATTTTTTTTTTTAGATTTTAGAAGAAAGAAAATAGAAAAAAGACCTTTATTGTAGGCCATTTTGAAAGCCCATTGTCATTCTTTGAAATTCTTCTATTTTATCTTCTATTTTTTTTAATTCTTCGTTATTAATATATTTTCTATAATTTGTAACTAATAATTGTGTGCCTAATTCAAAGGAAGAGCCAAGAGAAATATCAAGGTAATATTTAAAAGATTTGTCAGTTCTAGAAGAACCTTCAGCAATATTACTTGGCATTGACACAGAACATCTACTTATTTGTGAACTTAAATCATACCTTTCGTGCTTAGGGAAATTTAATAAAATATCTGAAATATCATTTGTTATCTCTAATCCGAGTTTCCAAATCTTCAAATTTTTATAATTATGTCTTTGTTTAGCGCACATTTTCTTTCTTCTTTTCTCTTTTTTCTATATTCTTTTAATTAAGAGAGAAACTCAAATATACCTGCTGCACCTTGTCCAGTTCCTACACACATTGTTACCATTCCGTATTTATTTTTCATAGTGCGTTTGCGCATTTCATCAAATAATTGCACAGATAGTTTTGCACCTGTACAACCTAAAGGATGTCCTAATGCAATTGCCCCACCATTTACATTTACAATGTCTTGATTTAAATCTAATTTACGCATAACAGCTAAAGATTGTGATGCAAAAGCTTCATTTAATTCTATTAACTCAATATCTTTTTGTTGCAAACCAGCCTGTTTTAAAGCTTTTGGAATTGCAGCTACAGGACCAATACCCATAATTCTAGGTTCTACACCAGCAGCAGCATAATTTACAACTCTTGCAATAGGTTCTATATTTAATTCTTTTACCATTTCTTCGCTCATCACCATTACAAAAGCAGCGCCATCACTCATTTGTGATGAATTTCCTGCAGTTACACTTCCATTAGCAGCAAAAACAGGTCTTAATTTATTTAAAACAGCTGTAGATGTTCCAGCTCTTGGGCCTTCATCTTTTGTAACTGTATATTTTTTAATTGTTTTTTTGCCATTTTCATCTAAGTAAGTTTGTTCTACTTCAATAGGTACAATTTGATCTTGAAAACGGTTTTCTACCTGTGCTTTTAAGGCTTTCATGTGAGAGTTATAGGCAAATTCATCTTGGTCTTCTCTAGAAACTTTAAATTGATTAGCAACTGCTTCTGCAGTATTTCCCATTCCCCAGTAATAATCTGCATGGCCGTCTTTAATGGTGTCGTAGTTTAATTCTGGTTTAAAACCTGTCATTGGCACAGAGCTCATGCTTTCTGCACCACCTGCAATGATACAACTTGCCATTCCTGCATTAATTTTAGCAGCGGCCATGGCAATTGTTTCCAACCCAGAAGAACAAAAACGGTTTACAGTTACTCCAGGAACATCTACAGAATTTAATCCTATTAAAGAAATAAAACGAGCCATATTTAATCCTTGAGAACCTTCTGGCATTGCGTTTCCAACAATTACATCATCTATACGTTTTACGTCTAAATTGGGTAATTCTTTCATCATATGTTGAATGGTTTCTGCCCCCAACTCATCTGCACGTTTAAAGCGAAAAACACCTTTTGGAGCTTTACCAACTGCAGTTCTGTATGCTTTTACTATGTAAGCTTGTTTGCTCATAATGTATTAAGATTTTAGTATTAAGAATTAAGACTTAGTAAGTGATTTTTGAAGAGAAAAATTCATTCTCGTAACTTCAAGTACTTCATTTATAATAGGTCTTACATTTTCTTCATTAATTAAATTTAATCTTTTTAATAAATATAATTGTGTTAATAATTCATAAGAAGAACCATTCGCAATTCCTAAAAAATGTCTAAATTCTCCATTTGTATTTCTACCTGCTCCTTCTGAAATATTTGAAGGAATTGACACAGAACTTCTTCTAACTTGTGACGTTAAACCGTATTTTTCTTCCTTAGGAAAATTTTCGGTAGCTATGTAACATTTTTCAGTAATGTCCATCGCTTTTTGCCATATTATCAATTCTTCAAATCTGTGCATTCTATTTAGGTATTAAGATTGTTAGTATTAAGTATTAAGATCTTAAGATTTAACTATTTATTCTTTATAAGAGTCTTAGTACTTAATTCTCTCTACTTTATACTCTTTTATTTAGTTTCTTAATGGTTTACCAGTTTTTAACATATGCTGAATACGTTCTAAGGTTTTACGTTCTGTACATAATGATAAAAATGCTTCTCTTTCAATGTCTAATAAATACTGTTCAGAAACCAGTGTAGGTTCAGATAAATCGCCACCAGCCATTACGTATGCTAATTTATTGGCTATTTTTTGGTCGTGTTCTGAAATGTATTTAGAATGTTCCATAGAATCTGTACCAACTAAGAACATGCCTAAGGCTTGTTTACCTAATACTTTTACATCTTTACGTTTTACAGGTTGTGTATACCCACTTTCTGCCATTAATTTTGCATGTGCTTTTGCGGTTGCAATTTGTCTGTCTTTATTAACAACAATTGCATCTTTTCCTTTTTGCAATAATCCCAAATCGAACGCTTCGTAACCAGAGGTAGATACTTTTGCCATCCCAATAGTTAAAAAGTTTTCTTGTAATATATTTAGCTCAACATCGCCTTTATTAAAAGAATCTGATGCTCTTAATGCCATTTCTTTAGAGCCACCACCGCCAGGAATTACACCAACGCCAAATTCTACTAGACCCATATAGGTTTCTGCTGCCGCAACCACTTTATCTGCGTGTAAAGAAATTTCGCAACCACCACCTAAAGCCATTCCATGAGGAGCAGAAATTGTTGGTATTGATGAATAACGCATACGCATCATTGTGTCTTGGAAATATTTAATGGCATAATTTAACTCATCATATTCTTGCTCTACTGCCATCATAAAAATCATACCAATATTGGCACCAACAGAAAAGTTTGCTGCTTGGTTACCAACAACCAATCCTTGAAAATCTTTTTCTGCCAAATCAATTCCTTTATTGATTCCTGCTAAAACATCACCGCCAATCGTATTCATTTTAGATTGGAATTCTACATTTAAAATTCCATCTCCTATGTCTTCTATAACTACTCCAGAATTTTTAAAAACCTCGTTCGATTTTCTAATATTATCTAAGATGATAAAACCATCTTGACCTGGTTTTTTTGTTTGAGATTTCGAAGGAATATCATAATAATAAGTAGCACCTTCTTTTACAGAATAGAAAGATTTTGAACCACTTGCTAACATTTCTGTTACCCAAGTTGCAGGTTCTGCACCTTCTGCTTTCATTAATTCGATACCTTTTTCTACACCCACAGCATCCCAAATTTCAAATGGCCCATTTTCCCACCCAAAACCAGCTTTCATGGCGTCATCAATTTTATATAATTCATCAGAAATTTCTGGAATTCTATTTTGCACATAGGCAAACATTGCTGCAAAGTTCTTTCTATAGAATTTACCAGCTTTGTCTTTACCACCTACTAGAATTTTAAAACGGTCGATGGGTTTGTCTATGGTTTTTGTTAGTTCTAATGTGGCAAATTTTGCACGTTTTTTAGAACGATATTCCATCGTATCTAAATCTAAAGTTAGAATTTCACTTTTACCAGCATCATTTTTAATTTTTTTGTAAAAGCCTTGTCTTGTTTTGCTACCTAACCATTTATTTTCCATCATTGTATTGATGAAATCTGGCAGTTTAAACAATTCATGTGCTTCATCATCTGGACAGTTTTCATAAATACCATTAGCAACGTGTACCAATGTATCTAAACCAACCACGTCTACAGTTCTAAAAGTTGCAGATTTTGGACGACCAATAACTGGCCCCGTTAATTTATCTACTTCTTCAACAGTTAAACCTAATTCTTTTACTTGATGGAAAAGAGATTGAATTCCAAAAATTCCAATTCTATTTCCAATAAAAGCAGGCGTGTCTTTAGCTAAAACCGATGTTTTTCCTAAAAACTTTTCACCATACATCATTAAGAAATCTGTAACCTCTTGTTTACAACCTGGTCCAGGTACTACTTCAAAAAGTTTTAAATATCTTGGAGGATTAAAAAAGTGTGTTACAGCAAAGTGTTTCTGAAAATCTTCACTTCTTCCTTCATTCATAAATTGAATAGGAATACCAGAGGTGTTAGAAGAAATAATAGTACCAGGAGTTCTGTATTTTTCTAATTTTTCAAAAACTGTTTTTTTGATGTCTAGCCTTTCCACCACCACTTCTATAATCCAATCTGCATCTGCAACTTTTGCAATATCGTCTTCTAAATTACCAGTGCTAATTCTGTTTGCAAATTTTTGATTGTAAATTGGTGATGGTTTGGATTTTAGGGAAGCAGTTAGCGCGTCATTTACCAGACGATTTCTTACAACTTTGTCTTCTAAGGTGAGTTCTTTTGCTTTTTCCTTGTCGCTTAATTCTCTTGGAATAATATCCAACAGTAGAACTTCTACGCCAATATTTGCAAAATGACAGGCAATCCCACTTCCCATAATTCCAGAACCAATAATTGCTACTTTTTTAATTCTTCTAGTCATTTGTTTATTTTTTAAACCGCTTTTTTATTAAGATCAGTAAAAATTTTTTTTCCTGAAATTAAGTTATTAATAGTGGATGTTACATTAAAAAAACCTTCTAGATCTTTTTCTGAAACATTATTAATAATTGTTTCGTTAAACTGAATTACGTGGCCTTTAGAAATCTTTCGCATTTCTCTACCATAATCTGTTAATTTTATAATGACACTTCTACCATCTTCTGGATTTTTTTCTCTAGAAATAGCTCCTTTATCTTCCATGTTTTTTAGAATTCTAGAAAGACTTGTGGGCTCCATACCCATTAAAGGTCCTAAAGATGTAGAAGGTGTGCCTTTTTCTTTATCTATATTTAATAATACAAAAGCAGTAGCCATTGTACTGTTATGTGCCAAAGCCTGCTCATTATACATCTTAGCAACAGCTTGCCATGTTGCTCTTAATTGATGATCTATAGTTTTATCTTTATTCATTCCATCAAATATATAAAAATTTATTATGCATGCATAATAAATTGCAAAAAAGTTATGCATGCATAGTAAATTTAACAAAATTTTTAATCTTTTAAGTCTCTATAAAATTGTTTCAAGTACATATAAATATGTAAGTTTGTATAGTTTGCTTAGATCAACTATCTCAAAAAATAAAAATGAGTAACTTATAAGAAATAAATAATGTTATAAAAAGTATGGAGATTTTGCAGCGTTAAAAGACGTTTTTATTCATATATTTAAAGAAAGTGTTTACGGACTATTAATTTCGATATTTTTTTTAGCAACTTTTGTGTTTATGGTTTGGTTGGTAGCAAAAAAAATAGAGTTGGTATTTAAACTATGTTAAAAAACTAACATCCAAAGATTTATACAAACGGTTAAAAGACTCATACATGCAAGATAAAATGAACTATGTTAAAGATACTATTGTAGAAGAAGCAAACGCTGTTTTAGATTATACTTTTACTTTTACAAAAGAGATTAGTATTTCTGTAAAAGGGCTCCTTCTTATTGCTATTGCTTTAATTTTAACCTCTGTAATTCTAAAATTTGTTAGAAAATTTCTAACAAAAAAATTACCTGTAAACGATAAGCAAAAATTTGTAACCGTTTTTAGCTACATAAGGTGGTTTGTGTTTTTAGTTATTTTTTTAATAGGTATGCACACCTCTGGTGTTAATGTTACTGCAGTTTTTGCAGCATCAGCCGCATTACTAATTGGTGTTGGTTTGGCATTACAAACCTTATTTCAAGATATTATTTCTGGAATTTTTATTTTGGTAGATCAATCTGTGCATGTAGGAGATATTATTGAGTTAGAAGGAAAAGTAGGTAGGGTTTTAGATATTAGGCTAAGAACCACAAGAGCGGTTACTATAGATAACAAGGTTTTGGTAATTCCAAACCACTTATATCTTACAAATATTTTGTTTAATTGGACAGAGAATGGCACAGAAACAAGAGAAGTTGTAAATGTGGGTGTTGCCTATGGAAGTGATGTCGCTTTGGTGAAAAAATTATTAATAGAAGTCGCAAAAAAACACGATAAAATTTTAAAAATATCAGAACCAATTGTTTTGTTTACAGATTTTGCAGACAGTTCTTTAAATTTTAGATTGGTTTTTTCTTTAAATAACAGTTTTGAAGCAAGATTTGTGCAAAGCGATTTACGTTTTGAAATAGATAAAGTATTTAGAGAAAATGGAATTACAATTCCTTTTCCACAAAGAGATGTGCATTTCTTTAATAAAGTGTCAAAAGCTTAAAAACACATTTAAATATAAAAAATGAGTAAGATTTTAATTATTGAAGACGAAGCAGCTATTAGAAGGGTGCTTGTAAAAATTATATCAGAAGAAAACGATACCTATAAAGTAGAAGAAGCAGAAGATGGTTTGTTGGGTATAGAAATGATAAAAAACAACGATTACGATTTGGTTTTATGTGATATTAAAATGCCAAAAATGGATGGTGTTGAGGTGTTAGAAAAGACAAAAAAAATAAAGCCAGAAACACCTATTGTAATGATTTCTGGTCATGGAGATTTAGATACAGCTGTAAACACAATGCGTTTAGGAGCTTTTGATTATATTTCTAAGCCACCAGATTTAAATAGATTGCTAAATACTGTTAGAAATGCCTTAGAAAAGAAAACATTAGTTGTAGAAAATAAAAGGTTAAAGAAAAAAGTTAGCAAAAATTATGAGATGATTGGCGAAAGTAATGCCATTACTCATATTAAAGAAATTATAGAAAAAGTTGCTGCTACAGATGCTAGAGTATTAATTACAGGACCCAATGGAACAGGTAAAGAGTTAGTAGCACATTGGTTACACGAAAAATCAGAAAGAGTAAAAGCTCCAATGATAGAGGTAAATTGTGCTGCAATTCCCTCAGAATTAATAGAAAGCGAACTTTTTGGACACGTAAAAGGATCTTTTACAGGCGCAAACAAAGACAGGGCAGGAAAATTTGAAGCTGCAAATGGAGGAACAATTTTTTTAGACGAAATAGGAGACATGAGTCTTTCTGCACAAGCAAAAGTATTACGTGCTTTGCAAGAAAACAAAATATCTAGAGTAGGGTCAGATAAAGACATTAAAGTAAATGTTAGGGTAGTAGCTGCCACCAATAAAAATTTAAAAGAAGAAATAGCAAAAGGTCGTTTTAGAGAAGATTTATATCACAGATTAGCTGTAATTTTAATAAAAGTTCCAGCATTAAATGATAGAAGAGAAGACATCCCATTATTGGTAGATTTCTTCGCCAAAAAAATATCAGATGCACAAGGAACACCTAAAAAAGAGTTCTCTAAAGAAGCAATTAAACTCTTACAAGAGTATGATTGGACTGGAAATATTAGAGAATTAAGAAATGTAATAGAGCGTTTAATTATTTTGGGCGAAAAAAAAGTTTCTGAAAAGGATGTGAAATTATTTGCTAGTAAATAGGATAAATCTATTTTAATTACACCTCGTTATAATTTATTCTTATAGTAAGATAAGAACATTCCATTCCTATTTTTTACATTTTCTATTATCATTTTTATCTTTGTGAAAGAAAATAAATAATAATTTAAAAATAAATAAAATGGCAACAGCAGTTGGTAAAAAATTCCCAAATTTAAATGTAGATGCAATGAATGAAATGGGAGATACATTTAAATTAAATGTATTAGAAGAAGCAATAAACAATAAAAAGAAAGTTTTATTATTCTGGTATCCAAAAGACTTCACATTTGTTTGTCCAACAGAATTACACGCTTTTCAAGCTGCATTAGAGGAATTCGAAAAAAGAAATACCATCGTTATTGGTGCTTCTTGTGACACTCCAGAAGTTCACTTTGCATGGTTAAGTACTTCTAAAGATAATGGAGGTATCGAAGGCGTTACCTATCCAATTTTAGCAGATAGCAACAGAAACTTATCTTCTATATTAGGCATTTTAGATATCACAAACGAAACTTTTGACGAAGCTACACAAACTGTACAAGTAGAAGGAGATAACGTTACCTATAGAGCTACTTATTTAATTGATGAAGAAGGTACTGTTTTTCATGAAGGAATTAACCACATGCCAGTGGGTAGAAATGTAAGCGAATTTTTACGTTTAATTGATGCTTACTCTCATGTACAATCTCATGGAGAGGTATGTCCAGCAAACTGGGAAGAAGGTAAAGAAGCAATGTCTCCTGATGCAAAAGGAACAGCAGCTTATTTGTCAAAAAACTAATAAAATAAAAAGATATAAATCGTGTTTGGTTTTGTGAAAAATGAAACACGATTTTTTCTCTAAAAAATAAAAGTTATGGTACAAGAATTAACAGAAGACAATTTACAAGCAATTATAGCCGAAAACACAAAAGTTGTTGTACAATATTCTGCCACTTGGTGTGGTAATTGTAGAATAATGAAACCTAAATTTAAAAAATTATCTACAGAATTAGAAGATTTAAAATTTGTAATTGTAGATGCAGAAAAATTTCCAGAAAGTAGAAAGTTAGCAGATGTAAGTAATTTACCAACATTTGCAACTTTTGTAGACGGAGCAAAGAAAAATCAAACACAAACAAACAAGTTTGATGTTTTGAAAGATTTAGTAAGCGAAATACAATAATTTTTTTTTTAAGAAGCTAAAAACATAGTTATGAAATTACCTGTTATTAAACATCTTACTAATTTTATAGAAGAAAACGATCAAGATTACATTTTAGAGACAATCGAAACGCTAGAGGCTTTAACAGAAGTACCTTCTTTAAAAGATGAAGAGTTAGATGTTATTGGAGAGTTGATTTCTAATATGTATGGTGCAATTGAAGTTGATAAAATGGTAAAAGATGGCACCTCAAAAAAAGAAGCATTAAATACGTTTATGAAACGTGTTTTGGGTTCTATAGATCAATAATTTATAGCCATATAAATAAACTAAATCTCAAGTGTTTGCTTGAGATTTTTTTTGCTCGTTGGCTTTTTTTACAATAGCTTTTAAGCGTGCTTTGTGCAGTTGTTTTTCTTTCTTAATTTTATCGTTTTTACGAGCCATTAATTTAGCATGTTTTGCTTTATTAACCGTGTTTTTTTCTTTTCCTTTTTTGGGCATCTCATAAAAAAATTATAAAGTAAAAGTACAATATTTAGATATATTACAAATCATAGAACACTTTCTATTTTTTCTTTAAAATCTACTATCTTCGTCTTTCTAAATAACAAATTATTATGATTAGAAGTTTAAAGGATTATATTGTAATAGGTTTAAAAGGAATGGCAATGGGGGCAGCAGATGTTGTGCCAGGTGTTTCTGGAGGTACTATTGCATTTATTTCGGGTATTTACGAGGAATTGTTAGGCTCTATTAGTAATTTTAATTTTAAACTATTAAAAACACTTAAAAACGATGGAATTAAAGCTGTTTGGAAACAAGTAAATGGTTCTTTTTTATTAGCGCTTTTTATCGGAATTTTTATCAGTATTATTTCTTTAGCAAAAAGCATAAAGTGGTTGTTAGAAAATAAACCCGTATTGCTTTGGTCTTTCTTTTTTGGATTGGTTTTAGCAAGTATAATCTATATTGGAAAACAAGTAAAAAAATGGAATTTTAAAATAATTCTATTTTTTATTTTAGGTATTGCATTTGGATATACCATCACAGTAATGCCTTCTACAAATGCTGCAGATTCTAACTTTTTATTTTTAGTTTTTGCGGGTGCAATTGCCTCTTGTGCAATGATTTTACCAGGAATATCCGGTTCTTACATACTCCTTTTAATAGGTGTTTACCCTATCGTTATGACAGCCATTACTACAAAAGATGTTAAAATAATAGGTGCAATTGGTGTTGGAGTCATTATAGGTTTATTGTCTTTTTCTAAATTATTAAAATGGTTGTTTACTTATTATAAAGAACAAATGCTAATTGTTTTAACAGGTATTATGTTAGGTTCTTTAAACAAAGTTTGGCCATGGAAAGAAACCGTTTCTACATACATCAATAGCCATGGGGTTACAAAACCTTTGGTAGAACAAAGTATTTCTCCCTTTTCTTATACAGAAGATCCGCAATTATTAATGGCAATAGTATTAGCTATTGTTGGTTTTGCATTGATTTTAATAATGGAAAAATTAGCCGTAAATAAAGCATAAATGCAAAAACCAAGAAGCTTTTTAGAAAAAACATATCTTTTTTTAAAAGGATTAGCAATGGGGGCTGCAAATAAAGTGCCAGGTGTATCTGGTGGCACAGTTTCTTTTGTTTTTGGTTTTTACGAAGAATTAATTTATTCTTTTAAAAAAATAAATTTAGTCGCTTTTAAACTATTGATCAATAGGCGTTATAAAAGTTTTTTTAAATATATAAATGCAGAATTTTTATTGTTGATTATGGGAGGTAGCATTTTTAGCTACTTTAGCATTTCTTTAGTGTTAGATTATTTTTTAGATAATTACGAGCTCTATGTTTGGAGCTGGTTTTTTGGGATGATTATTGGCTCCATATATTACATAGGTAAAGACTTTGGAGAATGGAATAATACCAACATCATCTCATTAATCACTGGTGCAGTTATTGGTATTGGTATCAGTTTTTTAGAGCCAGCCAGAGAAAATGATAATCTTTGGTTTGTGTTTGTTTGTGGTATTATCGGAGTTTCTGGCATGACATTACCGGGTTTGTCAGGTTCTTTTATCTTAATATTATTAGGGAATTATGTGTTGTTATTGGTAGATTCTGTTAACGAATTACTTTACATAATGAGCAATTTGGTAATTGGTAATTTTGATATTTTACAAGAACCAGAAAAAATTAGATATCTAAAAATAATAAGTGTTTTTACAGCAGGCTCTCTGTTTGGTTTGGTTTCCATTAGTCATATTTTAGGCTATGTTTTAAAACGATATCATAGCATTGTTACAGCTGTAATTATTGGTTTTATAACAGGTTCTTTAGGTATAGTTTGGCCTTGGAAAAAAGCTGTTTTTTTACAAAACAATAACACTCTTTTATTTGATAAAAAAGGTAATAAGATTGTAGAAAATTACAATAGATATTTACCAGACTTAACATCTGCAGAAACTTGGTATGCTGGTTTTTATATTATTTTAGGAATTGCATTAATTTTAATTATAGACTTTTATGGACGAAAAAAGAAATAAAATATTTGGACTTTTAGGTAAAAACATATCCTATTCTTTTTCTAGAGGATATTTTTCAGATAAATTTAAAGATTTAGGTTTAGAAAACCATCACTATAAAAATTTTGATATTCCAGAAATTTCAGATTTTCCGTCTATCATTAAAAACGAAACATTTTTATCTGGAATGAATGTAACCATTCCTTACAAAGAAGCCGTAATTCCTTATTTACATAAATTAGATAAAACTGCCAAAAAAATAGGAGCCGTTAATACTATAAAAATTACAAAAAAAGGAAATTTAAAAGGTTATAATACAGATGTAGTTGGTTTTGAGCAATCTATTTTACCATTTATAAAAAAGCACCATACATATGCATTAATTTTAGGTACAGGTGGCGCCTCTAAAGCCATTGCTTATGCATTAAAGAAAAATAATATCAAATACAAATTTGTTTCTAGAAAACCTTCAAGTAAAAAAGAAATATCTTATGATGATTTATCTGAAAAAAAATTACATAAATATCAAATAATTATCAATTGTACGCCTTTAGGAACATCACCCAATACTCATTTATGTCCTAATATTCCATATCAGTTTTTAACCAATCAACATTTATTATTCGATTTGGTTTATAATCCAGAGGTATCTACATTCTTATCTAAAGGATTAGCGCAAGGAGCTGCCATTAAAAATGGTTACCAAATGCTAGAACTACAAGCAGAAGAGTCTTGGAGGATATGGAATGAAACCAAATAATTCAAAAACAAATAACTTTTTGTTAGTTTTATAAGTTGTCTGTATATTTATAGAATATAATAATAATGTATTATTAATCGAACTTAAACATTGTAGATATGTTAGATCCTAAAGAAAACGTTGAAAAATCAACAAATAAGGCTGAAGAAATTACCAATAAACCTGCAAAAACAGAAGCGGTTACTGAGCCATCAGAAATCAATCAGGAAACAAAAGAACCGATCGTTAAAGTAACTGAAGAAGAACCTGTAGTACAAGCAGAAGATGAAAATTCTGAGGCTATAGATGAAGTAGAAAAATCGGTTGCAGAAAAAGCAGAAAACAACGAACCTAAAGAGGAGGAAGAAGCGGTAGTAGATTATTCTAAATTTACGCTTGAGGAATTGCTAACTACTTTAGAAAAAGTAATTTCTAACCATCCAGTTCAAAAAATTAAAAGCCAAGTAGAAGGTATTAAAAGTGAATTTAATACAAAGTTTGGTACAATGTTGGCAACTAAAAAGAAAGCTTTTTTAGAAGCGGGTGGTAATTCTATAGACTTTCAATTTTCTAGTCCCATAAAAACGACCTACAATAGTTTACTTTCTAAATATAAAAAAGAAAGAGATGCTCATTATAAAGCATTAGAACAACAACTTAATGAAAATTTAGAAAAAAGATTAAACGTTATAGAAAGCTTAAAAAGTCTTATAGAAAATGCGAATCCAGATACGATGTATAAGGAGTTTAAAGAATTGCAAGATTCTTGGCGCGCAATAGGACCTGTTTCTAAAACGAGATATAATGATACTTGGAAAACCTATCATCATCATGTAGAGCGTTTTTACGATTTACTTCACATGAGTAACGACTTTAGAGATTTAGACTTTAAAAATAATCTTGATGAAAAGCTTAAAATTATAGAAAAAGCAGAGGCTTTAGCAGAATTGACAGATATACAACAAGCCTTTAAAGAATTACAAGTTTTACATAAAACTTGGAAAGAAGATGTTGGACCAGTGGCTAGAGAAATGAGAGAAGATATCTGGAAAAAATTTAGTGCTGCTACTAAAAAAATTCATGATAGACGTCATGACCATTACAGAGAAATGAAGTCTAAGTACCAAGATATTATTAAAGAAAAATTAGTAGTTATAGAAGCTATAGATGCCTATAATACTTCCAATAACAAAACGCATAAAGACTGGCAAAAAAGTATTAGAGAAATAGAAGCGTTAAGACAAGAGTACTTTAAAGCTGGTAAACTGCCTTATGCTAAAAGTGAAGAGGTTTGGCAAAAATTTAAAGCTGCCACTAAAAAATTTAATAGTGCAAAAAACCTTTTCTACAAGCAAGAAAAAAATGAGCAACAAGAAAACTTGCAAAAAAAGTTGGCGCTAATAGAAGTTGCAGAGTCTTTAAAAGAGAGTACAGATTGGGAAATGGCAACTAATGCTGTTAAGAAAATACAAGCAGATTGGAAAAAAATTGGGCATGTACCCAGAAAATTTTCTGATGATATTTGGAAAAAATTTAAAAATGCTTGCAACCATTATTTTGATAGATACCATGATCAAAAAAATGCAGTTAGTAAAGAGCAACAGACTGTAATAGACGCTAAAAAAGCATTTTTAGAAACTTTAAAAGATAAAAAAGACCTTACAAAAGATAACGTTTTAGCAATTATAGAAGAGTGGAAAAACCTAGGAGTTTTACCAAGAAGCGTAAGGCATTTAGAAGGTAAGTTTAATAAACAAGTAGATAATATGTTAGAAAGTTTGTCTTTAGATAAACAAGAAGTTTCTATGTTAAAATTTACAAATGTTGTAGATAATTTAGCAGCTAATAACGATGTAAGAAAATTAGACTCAGAACTAATTTTTGTTAGAAAAAAAATAGACGAAATTGTTAGAGAAATACAACAGTTAGAAAACAATTTAGGTTTCTTTTCTAATGCGAAAGATGACAATCCACTTGTTTTAAATGTAAAAAACAAAGTGCAAGAATTTAAAGATGATTTAGCAATTTGGAAAGAAAAACTAAGTTATCTTAAAAATTTAGATTATTAAATTTTTCTAAACTTATAGACAAAAAAACTCGAAGCTACAGCTTCGAGTTTTTTTATAAATATATTTTAATTTTCTTAAGAAAATAATTTGTCCATTTTAGCTTTTTCTTCTTCTGCTAAAGCAGCATCTACTAAAATACGACCACTATGCTCGTCTATAGTAATTCTTTTTCTGTTAGCAATTTCTAACTGAACCTGTGGCGGAATTGTAAAGTAAGAACCCCCAGAAGCACCTCTTTCTATTGCAACTACTGCTAAGCCATTTTTTACTTTATTTCTAATTCTAGAATATGCAGAAAATAAATGGTTGTCTAAAGATTGAGAAAATTCTTCAGATTTTTCAGCTAACAATTTTTCTTCTTTTTCAGTCTCTTTTAAAATAGCGTCTAATTCTGCTTTTTTATGAGCTAAATGTTGTTCTTGTTTAGCTAATTTTTCTTTAGTAGCGTCAATTACTTCGTGTTTTTGAGCAATTTTGGCTTTGTACTCGTTAATTCTTTTTTCTGCCAATTGAATTTCTAAATCTTGGAATTCAATTTCTTTAGATAAAGAGTCAAATTCTCTGTTATTTCTAACATTTTTTTGTTGCTCTTCATATTTTGCCATCAATGCTTTAGAATCTTCAATAGCTTGTTTTTTATTGTTGATTTCGGTTTCTAAGTTAGCAGCATCTTCTGTTAAGTTTGAAATTCGCGTATTTAAACCGGCAACTTCATCCTCTAAATCTTCTACTTCTAAGGGTAGTTCACCTCTAACATTTCTAATTTCGTCAATTCTAGAGTCTATTAATTGTAAGTCATACAATGCTCTTAATTTTTGTTCAACTGAAATTTCTTTCTTCTTTGCCATGTTTATATGTAATAAATTGGATTTGTACTTTTTTCTGATAAAATGATTGCAAAATTACTAAATTTTTTTGTAAGATAATCAACCAAAAGGTTTTTTGTAAACTGTTCGCTCTCATAATGCCCAATATCTGCCAATAAAATACTTTTTTCGGCTTTAAAAAACTCATGATATTTAAAATCAGCACTCACATAGGCATCTGCACTCGCTTTTTTTGCATTCGCAATAGCAAAACTACCAGCGCCACCTAAAACTGCTATTTTTTTAATTTTTTTGTTTAGTAATTCAGAATGTCTTACACAGTCGGTTTTCATTTCTCGTTTTAAAAATAGTAAAAATTCTTTTTCACTCATTTCTTGTTCAAGTTCACCAAGCATGCCCATTCCAATATTTTGATGTACATTTTCTGTGGTAGTAATCTCGTAGGCAATTTCTTCATAAGGATGAGCTTTTTGCAAGGCTTTTAAAATTGCATTTTCGTGCTGGCTTTCAAAAGTTATGGAAACTTGAGTTTCTTTTTCTGTATGTAATTTCCCTTTTTCACCTAAAACTGGTTTCGAATTTTCATTGCCTCTAAAAGTTCCGTCACCTTTGATGTTAAATGAACATTGGTCGTAATTCCCAATATTTCCAGCACCAGCATTGAAAAGTGAATTCCTTAACTTTTTGGCATCATTAGAAGGTACATAGGTGGTTAGTTTTTTTATAATTCCCTTTTTAGGAATTAAAACCTTTGTATTGGTTAGCCCTAAAACTTCACATATTTTTGCAGAAACACCTTTTTTAGAATTGTCTAAAGCTGTATGTGTTGCATAAATAGCGATGTCGTTTTTTATGGCTTTTAAAACTACACGCTCTACATAAGAATTTCCATTTAGTTTTTTTAAACCATCAAAAATTATTGGATGAAAACTAACAATTAAATTGCATTTTTTAGCAATAGCTTCATTTACAGTTGCTTCTAAAGTGTCTAAAGTTACTAATACACCAGTAACTTGGGCGTTATAATTACCCACTAATAAACCTACATTATCAAAATCTTCTGCATACTGTAAAGGCGCCAATTTTTCTATGTAATTTGTAATGTCTCTAACAATCATTTCTGTAATTTTCGAATACCAAAGTTAACATTTTTAATGTATTTTTACCCAGATGAAAGTAATTAGATTTTTATTGTTTCCTTTTGCAGTTTTGTACGATTTTGTAACTAGAATTAGAAACTTATTTTTTGACAAAGGTATTTTAAAACAAACTTCTTTTAAAATCCCTGTAATTGTTATAGGTAATTTAAGTGTGGGAGGCACAGGTAAAACACCACAAACAGAATATTTAATACGGTTATTAAAAGATACTTACAAAACAGCTGTTTTAAGCAGAGGTTATGGTAGAAAAACAAAAGGGTATATCCATTTAAGCAATAAACATTCTGCAAATGAAGTAGGTGATGAACCATTGCAATATTATAAAAAATTTAGAAATATTAATGTTGCTGTTGATGAAAATAGGGTAGAAGGAATTCAATATTTGTTAGCACAAAATAAGCCAGAATTGGTTTTATTAGACGATGCTTATCAACATAGAAAAGTAAAAGGGAGTTTTTATATTTTACTTACAAAATACAGCGATTTATTTACGGATGATTATCTATTCCCAACAGGAAGTCTTAGAGAAAGTAGTAAAGGAGCAAAAAGAGCCAATGTTATTTTAGTAACAAAATGTCCAGAAAATTTATTGGAAAAAGAGCAAAAGGTAATCAAACAAAAATTTTTAAAATTTAATAAAAGTGTATTTTTTACAAGCATCACATATGCAGATACTATAAAAGGATTTTATAATTTTAATTTAGAAACTTTAAAAGAATATAGTGTTTTGTTAATTACAGGGATTGCCAACTCAAAACCTTTAACTAGTTTTTTAAAACAGCATCAAATAACGATACAACATTTAAAATATAGAGATCATCATAATTTTACAGATATAGAAATTGTAGATATTATAACCAAATTTAGAGAAGATACAGCTTCTAAAAAACTAATTTTAACTACAGAAAAAGATTATGTTCGATTATCATCAAGCATCGAAGAACTCTCTTATTTACCTATAAAAACAAGTTTTTTACAAAATCAGCATAAAGAGTTTGATCATCTGATTTATAAACATGTGAAAGAATTTAATTAATGTAAATTTTTTTATAATGTATTGTTAAATAGCGATTTAATGATACCGTCAGAAAGCCCAATTTTTGGCACATAAATTTTTCTAGCTCCACTCCATTTCATAGCAGAAAGATAAATTTTAGTTGCAGGAATAATAACATCTGCTCTATCTGGGTTTAAGCTAAGTTCAGAAATTCTATCTTCATAGCTCATGTTTTTTAAAAACTGATATTGAGCATTCAGATAAATAAAAGAAATAGGTTTACCTTCTGTTCTACCAGACATTTTAAAGAGTTTGTTAATATTTCCTCCAGAACCAATTAGAGATACTTTTTTTAAGTCTTTAGTGTTTTTCTTAATCCATTTTTCTACGTTGGCAAAAATTTCTTTGTTTACAGATTTTTTGTTGTTTAATAAACGTACTGTACCCATTTTAAAAGATTTAGAGGTGGTAATTTTTCCTTTAGAAAAAATAGTAAACTCTGTGCTACCACCACCAACATCAACATATAAATAAGAATTGTCTCCTTCTATTAAGGTATTTAAATCTGTAGAAGATATAATTGCAGCTTCTTCTTTACCACCAATAACATCTATTTTTACCCCAGTTTCTTCAAAGATTTTGGCAACCACTTCATCTCCATTTTTAGATTCTCTCATAGCAGAAGTTGCACAAGCTTTGTATTTTTCTACTCCATGTACATTCATTAATAGTTTAAATGCTTCCATGGCGTTTATCATTCGGGTAATATTACTATCACTAATAATGGCATTGCCAACAAAAGCATCTGCACCTAAACGAATGGGTACACGAACTAAAGATGATTTTTTAAATTGAGGTTCTTTGTCTTCTGCTACAATTACGTTTGAAATTAATAATCTAACGGCATTAGAACCAATATCTATTGCAGCATATTTTTTTATTTCTAACAAAATATTTTATTTATGATTTTTAGGAAATTCTATTAAAACAGTTTTTCCTTTTCGAATGTTTTTCCAGTGTTTTTCTTTAAATTGGATACCAATTACTCCACAAGTGGTAACGTGTGCAATAGGTTTGTCTCCAAATTTGTTTACAAAAGTATTGATACCGTGATCATGACTAAATATAATTGCAGAGTTAAAGCCATCATCTAAAGCATTTACTGTTTTTACTAAATAACCATCGCTAAAACTATACAATTGTTTTTTTATTTGAAGATTTGCATGAGGAAAACCAAATCTTTCGCAAAAAATTACAGCAGTATGTAAAGCTCTATTAGCGCTACTGGTAATAAAAGCGTCTGGTCTTATAATTTTTTTAGATAAATACTTAGATATTAAATGCGCATCTTTAATCCCTCTTTTTTTTAAAGGTCTATCTATATCATCAATACCTTTGTAGGTCCAAGATGATTTTGCGTGCCTAACTATATAGAGTGTTTTCATTTAATTTTTGGTTGTAAATAGTTAAATATAAAAAAAATTAAGGTGCTAATCTTTCTAGTTTCCAAGAAAAATCTTCTTGCAAAGTATATAAAATTCTATCATGTAATCTGTTAGGTCTCCCTTGCCAAAACTCTATAGAAGTTGGTTTTGTTAAGTAGCCTCCCCAATGTTTTGGTCTTGGTATTTCTTTACCTTCAAACTTTTTTTCTAAGGATGATAAGTTTTCTTCTAATGATTCTCTAGAGTTAACAACCCTACTTTGGTTAGATGCCCAAGCACCTAATTTACTTCCATCTGGTCTAGATTCAAAATAACCATCAGATAAATTTTCTGCTAATTTTTCTGCTTTCCCTTTGATAATAATTTGTTGTTCTAAAGCTGGCCAGAAGAAAGATAAACAAATATTGTTATTTTCTTGAATTGCGGTCCCTTTTTCCGAAGAATAATTGGTGTAAAAAACAAAACCTTCCCAAGTAATTTTTTTTAATAAAACCACTCTACTTTTTGGGTATCCATCTTTGCCAATTGTGGCAATTGTCATGGCATTGGTTTCTTCAACAGTTTCAGATTCGTCTGCGTTTCTAAACCAAGTTTGAAACAATTCCATTGGATTTTCTGGACAGTTACTTTCTAGAAGTTCTTGTTTTTCGTATGATTTTCTGTAGTTGCTTAAATCTTTAGGCATTTTTTGTATTTCTTTTAAACAAATATAAACCCAAAAAAGTTAAAAACCCATTTAAAACTAAAACAAAAAAACCAACATCGAAATCGAAAAATTTTAAACTGTGGTAACTAATTATAAATGTTAATATAGGCGCTAAAATACAAATTGCAGGTACCATTTTGTCTTTCACTTTTAATTGGGTAAATAAGCCAAAAGCATATAAGCCCAATAAAGGACCATAAGTATAACCAGCTGCTTTAAAAATATTGGCAATAACACTTTCATTGGCAATAAAATATTTAAATATTAATATGATTAAAATTAAAAGGATAGAAAATACAACGTGAATTTTTTTACGAGTTTTAATTTGATCTTTTTTGTTTTTCTTTTTGTCGATCTCTAAAATATCAATACTAAAAGAAGTTGTTAAAGAGGTTAATGCAGAATCTGCACTAGAATACGCTGCTGCTATTAACCCTAAAATAAAAAATAAAGCTGTTGCTAAACCTAATTTTCCACTTGTAGCAATTACAGGAAAAAGTTGATCTTTATGTGCATCTATACCTATTAGTTGTGCGTAATCTGTAAGTAAAATACCTAATGCTAAAAAGAAAAAATTTACAATTACCAATACAATTGTAAACCAAAACATATTTTTTTGTGCATCTTTTAAATTTCTACAAGTAAGATTTTTTTGCATCATATCTTGGTCTAAACCTGTCATAACTACAGCAATAAAAGCTCCTGAAAGGAATTGTTTCCAAAAGTAATTTCCTTTGCTAATGTCATCAAAAAAGAATGTTTTAGATAATTTGTTTTCTGAAACATAGGTAAACAAATTAGATATTTTCATTTCGCTAGAAATGGTGTAAATACAAACGCCAACAGCAATCAACATAAATAAAGTTTGCAAAGTATCTGTCCAAACAATGGTTTTAATACCGCCCTTAAATGTGTACAACCAAATTAGTAAAATGGTAATAGAAACAGTAACCCAAAAAGGAACCCCAAAATCATCAAATAAAACTACTTGCAATACTTTAGCTACCAAAAATAAACGAAATGCAGCGCCAATTGTTCTAGAAAGTAAGAAAAAGCTTGCGCCAGTTTTGTAAGAAAATCTACCAAACCTATCTTCTAAATAAGTGTAAATAGATGTTAAATTGAGTTTGTAATACAAAGGCAATAATACCAAACCAATTACAGCATACCCAACAATATAGCCCAAAACCATTTGAAAATAACTCATGTTCTGTGCTTCTACCCAACCAGGAACAGAAATAAATGTGACGCCAGAAAGTGAGGCTCCAATCATACCAAAGGCCACCAAATACCATGGTGATGCGTTATTTGCCTTAAAAAATGTAGTATTATCTGCCGATTTTCCTGTAAAATAAGAAATAAAGATTAAGATTGAAAAGTAAGCTACAATTAATAAAATTATATAGTGTGGTTGCATTTTTTAATTACGAATTATACATTGTGATTTACGAATATAATCTATTTAAAAAATAATGCAATATTTTATATTTCGTAATTGTGAATTCGTAATTTTGTTATATGGATTTTTCATCAAAATTATTAGAGAACGCAGTAAACGAAGTAAGCAGATTACCTGGTATTGGTAAAAGAACTGCTTTGCGTTTGGTTTTACACTTATTAAAGCAGCCCAAAGATCATACAAAATTTTTGTCTGAAGCGTTATTACATGTAAGAAATGATGTAAAAACCTGCGAAAAATGTCATAATATTTCAGATACTGTTTTGTGTAATATCTGCCAAAACACCAAAAGAAATCCAGAGATTGTTTGTGTGGTAGAAGATATTAGAGATGTAATGGCTATAGAAAGCACTTCTCAATTTAATGGTTTGTATCATGTTTTGGGGGGTAAAATTTCTCCAATAGAAGGTATTGGTCCACAAAATTTACAAATAGAATCTTTAGTTAGTAAAGTAGAAAAAGGAGAAGTTAAAGAATTAATTTTTGCCCTAAGTTCTACAATGGAAGGTGATACTACCAACTTTTACATTTTTAAGCAAATCGAAAAATTTGATATTACAACCTCTACGATTGCACGTGGTATTTCTGTAGGTGATGAATTGGAATATGCAGATGAGGTTACTTTAGGAAGAAGTATTGTAAATAGAATTCCTTTTTCTCAATCTTTGAAAGCATAAGAAAAAACTCACTAAAAAAATGAGTTTTAACTTATTCTTTATTGCTTTTCATTTAAAACTTCTTTTTCAGCTTTTTCCCAAGATTTTTTTTCTCTAATCTTTTTATAGAGTTTAATGCCTAACATCATTAAAATACCAAAAAGGATAATACCAACAACGCCCCAAATCCAGTTTATGGCACTTTTAACAGTCACTAAAAAAACAACTGCAAACAGAATTATGGTAGAAACTTCATTTAGTATTCGTAATTTAAAAGCAGAATATTTTACAATATCATTTTGTAGTTTTTTGTAAATAGTATGGCAAAAACCTTGATAAAAATACAGCGCCAATACAAAAGCTAGTTTGACCAACATCCAAGGTTCAGATAAGTAATAGGGATTTTGGTACAACATCCAAAAGGCAAAAATACTGGCTAAAATTGCAGATGGCCACGTAATTATGTACCATAAACGCTTGCTCATTAATTTATATTGCGTTTGTAAAATAGACTTTGCGGGTTCTAGTTTATTTTCTGCCTCTGTTTGATAAATAAACAAACGAACAATGTAAAATAAACCAGCAAACCAGGTTACTACAAAAATAATATGTAACGCTTTTATGTATAAAAAGTCCATAATTTTGTTTTAAGTTTCAGAGTTTCAAAAGTTTTTTATTAATCATTAGCCACAACTACTCTTCAATCCAATTTACTAAAACATCTACCCAATCATCGTTATCATTTATACAAGGAATTGCATGAAATTCTTCGCCACCAGCTTCTAAAAATTCTTCTTTACCTTCCATGGCAATTTCTTCTAAAGTTTCTAAACAATCGGAAACAAAAGCTGGGGTAACTACCGCTAACTTTTTAATACCTTCCTCTGGATATTTTTCAATCATTTTATCTGTATAAGGTTGTAACCAAGGGTCTCCTGCTAATCTAGATTGAAACGAAACAAAATATTCCTCTGGTGTTAAGTTTAAATATTCTACCACTTGTTTTGTAGTTTCATAACATTGATGTTTGTAGCAAAACTCATGAGCAGGAGAGTTTGTTTTACAGCATTCAAAATTTACACTATCATTTGGTTTGCAGTGCGATTTTGTAATGTCTGATTTTCTAACATGTCTTTCTGGAATACCATGATATGAAAATAAAATCTTGTCCCATTCTTTGCCTTCTAAATAATTTTTTATGCTATCTCCTAATACTTTTATATACTCTTTTTTGTGATAAAAAGCAGGAATGTGTTTGAATTTCATCTGTGGAAAAAATTCTGCTCTTAATTCTTCTGCCAGTACTAAAATGGTGTCTGTAGTTGCCATTGCGTGTTGTGGGTATAGAGGTACAATTAAGACGTCAGTTACACCTTTGTCATGCAATTCTTGTAATCCCATTTTTATAGATGGTGTTCCATAACGCATTGCTAATGCAACAGGCAATTCTGTTTTTTTTTGAACTTTATCTAATAATCTTTCTGATAAGACTATTAGCGGAGAACCTTCATCCCACCAAATTTTTTTGTAGGCTTTTGCAGATTTTTTTGGTCTTGTATTTAAAATAATTCCTTTAACTAAAATAGTACGTAACCATTTTGGTGCGTCTATTACGCGTTCGTCCATTAAAAATTCATCTAAATATTTTCTTACATCTTTGGTAGATGTGCTTGCTGGTGATCCTAAATTTACTAATAAAACTCCTTTCATTTTTTTATGCTGAATTTATTTAAGTATCTATTTGTTTATTTTGATATTTCCTAATTCTTAGCTGTCAACTGACTTGTAACCTCATATAAAGTAATAGCCAAACTATGTATAACATTCATACTCGAGTTTCTCCCATACATAGGAATTGCAATAGTGTAATCAACCAAATTTATATGTTCAATTCCATTGCGTTCGCTTCCCAAAAGTAACACGATTTTTTTGTGATTTTTAAAATTAAAATCTTGAATATTGATGCTTTTATCAGTAATTTCTATACCAATAATGGTATTTCCAGCGGCTTTTAATTGCTGAATAGTTTCTTCAAAATTACGATAATAATCATAGTTAATTTGATTGATGGTATTTCTGGCAGTTTTGATTACTTTTCTATTTTCTATGTAGGGAGAAGCTTCATGAAAATAAATTTTTTCGACCCCAAAACTCTCAGAAATTCGAAAACACATCCCAATATTTTCTGGAGTTCTAATCGCATCACAAACAATGGTAATAGGAAACTGTTTCTGAATATTTTCGATATCGTAATGTGTTAATTGTTTCATTTTTTATCTCAAAGTTAAAACACTAATATTTTCTTACTGCTTCAAACTCATTACATATTTTTTTGGTGTTGTACCAAACTTCTTTTTAAAAGCAGCAATAAAATGGCTTGCTGTACTATATCCAACTTGCAACCCAACTTCATTAACATTGTATTGATTGCTTTCTAGTAGTTTTCTGGCATGTTCCATTTTGTAATCTAGTAAAAAGCTAAAAACAGTATCACCATAAATTTGTTTAAAACCTTCTTTTAGTTTTTTTAAATTAAGTCCAATTTCATTGGCTAATTCTTGTAAACTTGGTGGTTCTGCCATTCTAGAAATAATAATTTCTTTCGCTTTTCTAATTTTTAGAACGTTTTGTTCGTCCACTAAAAAAGGGCAATATTCTCCAGCAATATTTTCTTCTTGTTGAAAATGTAAACTCAACAATTCGTAAATTTTTCCTTTTACATATAATTCTCTAATCGAACTATTAATATTAGAGTTGATGATTTGTTGCAAAACAATTAAAACTGTAGGTTTAATTTCAGTATCATCATAATATTTTTTATTGCTATTCTCATCACTTAAAAAAGGAATGTAATTAGACTCTTTAGAAAATAACGAGTGAAATTTTTCTATAGAAATTAATAAAGATAATAAGGTTGTTTTGGGTTGAATTTCTAGGTGAATAGGTAAAGTTCTTTGCGGATTGTATAGTAAAATAGACCTGGTGTCTAAAACGTCAAAAGAATAACTGCCATTATTGAATAAAAATTTAGATTTACCACGCAAGCAAAAATGCATTTGTATAAAAGATTGGTCTATTTCTCTTTCAAAATTTACAGCATCTTTGCTTTCGTTCTGAAAATGAAGTACATAAAAACCTTTTTCAAGCGTAATTTCATCTAAAGTACTTTCTCCGACATTTTTAAACATAGAAAAGACTATTTTTTAGTTTGTTTTTATTTAGAATCATTCTATATAAAAAATAATTAAAACCTAATATATAAAGCAAAAATAAGGTATTTGGTTAATTTAATTGTAAAAAAAACTCAAAAAACACATATCGTTATTAAAAGTTCTTTTGTCGATACTTTTTTATAGATATACTAATTATTTTTGTGGCATCTTTTTAAATTATATGAAAGAACTAGGGCAGGAGCACTTTTACAATATTGGTGTAAGTTATAAAAAAGCAGATGCAGAAATACGTGGTAAGTTTTCTGTGTCTGCAGAAAACCAGATTGCACTCTTAAAAGCTGCAAAAAATAAAGGTATTTCTGGGGTTTTAATAATTTCTACATGCAACAGAACAGAAATATTTGGTTTTGCAAACAGACCTTGTTTGCTTATAGAGTTATTGTGCGGTTTTTCTGAAGGTACCACAAAAGAATTCTCTGCATTTTCTCATGTTTACGAAGAGCAACAAGCCATCAATCACTTATACAGAATTGGTACGGGTTTAGATAGTCAGATTTTGGGCGATTATGAAATTGTAGGACAATTAAGGCAATCGTTCAAATTAGCAAAAAAAATAAAAACCACCAATGCCTATACAGAGCGTTTGGTAAATAGTGTTTTACAAGCTAGTAAAAAAGTAAAAAATCAAACCCAATTAAGTTCTGGTACAACTTCAGTTTCGTATGCTGCAGTGCAGTACATTACTAAAACTATACCTAATTACAACACTAAAAACATTTTAGTTTTTGGTTTGGGTAAAATGGGGAAACACACATGTAAAAACCTTGCAGAATATACAGATAATCAGAAAGTTTGTTTAATTAATAGAACAGAAGAAAAAACCACAGAATTTGTAAAAGAGCATAGTTCTATTAGAAAAGCTGTTATAGAAAACTTAACTGAAGAAGTTGCAAATGCAGATATTTTAATAGTTTCTACAGGTGCAGAAAAACCTACAATTACAAAAAAACACATTTCTAAAAATAAACCGTTGTTAATTTTAGATTTGTCTATGCCAGAAAACGTGGCTCATAATGTAGAAGACCATAAAGGTGTTTCTTTAATAAATGTAGACGAACTTTCTAAAATTACTGACGAAACTTTAGCCAAACGTTTGGCAGAAGTGCCATTAGCAGAAAAAATTATAGACACTCACAAAACAGAATTTAAAGATTGGTTAAATCATAGAAGATTTACTCCTGCAATTTCTGCTTTGAAAGATTCTTTAGAGTCTATAAAGAAAGATGAAATTAATTTTCAAAAAAAGAAACTTTCTAATTTCGATGAAAATCAAGCAGAAATCTTAACTTCACGTCTTATTCAAAAAATTACTACGCAATTTGTAAAGCATTTAAAAAATGAAAATACTTCTGTTTCAGAAAGCATAGATGTTATCCAAAAAGTGTTTCAATCTTAACCAAAAATAAATGCAAAAAATTATTAGAATAGGAACTCGCGATAGCCAATTAGCGCTTTGGCAAGCTAATAAAGTTCGTAAAGAATTAATAGAATTAGGTTACGATTCTGAGATTGTTCCTATTAAATCTGTAGGAGATATTGTTTTAGATAAACCACTTTACGAATTGGGTATTACAGGTGTTTTTACAAAAAATTTAGATATTGCAATGCTAAATGGAGACATTGATATTGCTGTTCATTCTTTAAAGGATGTGCCAACAGTATTACCAGAAGGTATTTTACAAGCAGCTGTTTTAAAAAGAGCAAACTATAATGATATTTTAGTTTTAAAAGACACAGAAGAATTTTTTGGGCAACCCAATGCAACCATTGCTACAGGTAGTTTACGTAGAAAAGCAATGTGGTTAAATCGTTATCCCACACATAATGTAGTAGATTTAAGAGGTAATGTAAACACACGTTTACAAAAACTAGATGATAGTGATTGGAATGGAGCTGTTTTTGCAGCAGCTGGTTTAGAAAGAATAGGAATTCGTCCAGCAGGAGCAGTTAATTTATCTTGGATGATTCCAGCTCCAGCACAAGGGGCAATTATGATTGCAGCTTTAGAAAAAGACAATTATATTTTAGATGCTTGTGAGCAATTAAATCATCATGAAACCAAAGTTTGTGTTGGTATAGAGCGTGAGTTTTTAAGACTGTTAGAAGGTGGTTGTACAGCGCCAATAGGAGCATTAGCTTATGTAGATGCTAAAACTGAAGAAATTAATTTTAAAGGAGTTTTGTTAAAAAAAGATGGCTCTAAAAAAATATCAGTCACTAAAACAGCAGTGTTGGGTAAACATCACTTATTGGCAAAAGATTGTGCAGATTATGTTATCAATAGAGGGGGAAAAGAGTTGATGTTAGAAGATCTTGAAGGGGAGCCAATTGTAACTCATAAAGTATTTTCAACTAAAAAGTTATCAGAAATTCAAAAGAAAACTTTACCAAATACTATTGGTATAGAAGATAGCGATTTTATTAAAATCCGTTTTAATAGAATTCCACCAAAGGTGATGAAAAACGAGCTAGAAAATGTTGTAATTACTAGCCAAAACGGAGTAGAGGCCATTTTAAATTCTTTTACTAAAAACGAATTAAAATTTAAGAATATTTTTTGTGTTGGTAGAAGAACCAAAAAATTAATTGAAAATAGAATAGGAGCAGTAACTTACGTTGCAAAAAATGCTTTAAAATTAGCAGAATATATTTCTAAAAAAACAAACATCAAGGAAGTTACCTATTTTTGTAGCAATTTAAGAATGGATGTTTTTCCAACCTATTTAAAGGCAAATGATATTGTTGTAAATGAAGTTGAAGCTTACAAAACAATGCTGAGTTCAGAAAAAATTGCAGATGATGTTTCTGGAGTTTTATTTTACAGTCCATCAGGAATTGAAAGCTATTTACAAGAAAATTCAACAGCTAAAATAGCGTTTTGTATTGGAGAAACTACAGCAAAAGAAGCTAGAAAACATTTTGATAAGGTAGAAGTTGCCAATTTACCAAGTGCAGAGAGTTTGTTAGAATTGGTGAATAAATATTATTCCCATACTAACCTTCCCAAAGGGAAGGAATAGATGGTGGGTAAATATTCAAGAGAAAAAAAGTATTAATATAACACACAACTTTTAAGAGTGTGTTCCCCTTTGGGGAAACAGGGGCTTATGTTCAGAACAAGAAGACTTAGAAAACAAGAAGGAATTAGAAGGTTAGTCAGAGAAACCAAACTTTCTGTAGACGATTTTATTTATCCACTTTTTATTGAAGAAGGTGAAAATATAGAAACAGAAATCGTTTCTATGCCTGGTATTAAACGTTTTTCTTTGGATACAATTTCTAAAGAATTAGATGAAGTTGTGGCATTAAATATTCCTGCAGTTTTATTGTTTGGAATTCCCTCAGAAAAAGATGATCAAGGCACAGAAACTTGGAATGATAATGGTATTATGCAACAAGCTATTCGTTTTATCAAGAAAAATTACCCAAGTTTATATGTAATTACAGATGTTTGTTTTTGTGAATATACGTCTCATGGTCATTGTGGAATTATACATGATAATGATGTAGATAATGATGCTACTTTGGTAAACATTGCAAAGCAAGTTATTTCTCATGTCAAAGCAGGCGTAGATATGGTAGCGCCCTCAGGAATGATGGATGGGACCATAGATATGATTCGTCAATCTTTAGACAATACAGGTTTTGCAGATTTGCCAATTATGGGATATTCTGTAAAATATTCATCGGCTTTTTACGGTCCTTTTAGAGATGCTGCAGATTCTGCACCAACATTTGGAGACAGAAAAACCTATCAAATGGATCCTGCAAATAGGGATGAAGGAATGCGTCGTGCAACTTTTGACGATCAGGAAGGAGCAGATATTTTAATGGTAAAACCAGCTTTGTCTTATTTGGATATCATCAGAGATTTAAAAAATAATTTTGATAGACCAATAGCCTGTTACAATGTAAGTGGAGAATACGCTATGATTAAAGCAGCCGCAGAAAAAGGTTGGATTGATGGCGAAAAAGTTATGATGGAAAGTTTATTGTCTATGAAAAGAGCAGGAGCAGATATTATTATTACTTATTTTGCAAAAGAAGCTGCAAAATTATTGGGGGCAAAAAATAAATAGAAATGCTGTCATTCCTGCGTAGGCAGGAATCTCAAATTAAAAAAGGATAATAATTGTTTAAAACTAAACATCAATATTATGTGTACATTATCACAAATAAAAAAGATGGAGTTTTATATATTGGTGTGTCAAACGATTTAGAAAGAAGAATGTTTGAACATAAAAATAAATTAGTTAAAGGTTTTTCTTCAAAATATAATTTAAATAAGTTGATTTATTTTGAATCTTATCAATTTGTGAAAGATGCTATTAAAAGAGAAAAGAATTTAAAAAAGTGGAAAAGAGATTGGAAAATAAATTTGATAGTTGAAGACAATGCTGATTGGATAGATTTATCAGAAGATTGGTTTGATTAAAATAAGAGATTCCTGCCTGCGTAGGAATGACAGAAACTTTAAAAACGAATTGCAAAAGATAAAAAAATGAACTTTAAAAAATCACAAAAATTATATACAAAAGGATTAAAAAACTTAGTTGGAGCCGTAAATTCTCCAGTAAGAGCATTTAGTTCTGTAGGTGGAAATCCTTTGTTTATCAAAAAAGCAAAAGGCAGTAAAATCTATGATGTTGATGATAATGAATATGTAGATTTAGTAGTTTCTTATGGACCAATGATTTTAGGTCATCGTCATAAAAAAGTAGAAAAAGCAGCAAAAAAAGCCTTGAAAAAAGGCTATTCTTTTGGTGCCTCTACAGAGGCAGAAATAAAATTAGCAAAAATAGTTTGCGATGCTTTTCCAGAAATGGATAAAGTACGTTTTGTAAATTCGGGTACAGAAGCTGTTTTAAGTGGAATTCGTTTGGCAAGAGCGTTTACTGGTAAAGATAAAATCATAAAATTTTCAGGCTGTTATCACGGGCATCAAGATGCATTATTGGTAGCTGCAGGTTCTGGTTTAGCAACTTTAAGTTTACCAGGTTCTAAAGGAGTTCCAGAAGGCGCTGTAAAAAATACGTTAATTGCAGAGTATAATAATTTAGAAAGTGTAAAAGCGCATTTTGATAAATACGATGATATTGCCGGTGTAATTATAGAGCCAATTGGTGGAAATATGGGGGTTGTTATTCCGCAAAATAATTTTTTAAAAGAATTAAAAGAGTATTTACAATCTAAAAATGCGTTGTTAATTGCAGATGAAGTAATGACTGGTTTCCGTTCAACTTTTGGAGGAGCGCAAGAAAAATTAGGAGTTGTAGCAGATATTACCTGTTTAGGTAAAGTAATTGGTGGTGGTTTTCCTGTTGGAGCTTATGGAGCAAGAGAAGAAATTATGCAACAAGTAGCGCCTTTAGGAGGCATGTATCAAGCGGGAACTTTGTCTGGAAACCCAATTGCAATGGCTGGAGGAATCTCAACTTTAACAGAATTGAAAAGACAAAATCCATATGATAAATTTGAAGAAATAGGAAGTGTTTTAGAAGTGATTTTATTAGAAACTGCTAAAAAATACAATGTAGATTTAATAGTAAACAGATTTGGTTCTATGATGAATCCTTTCTTTACAAAAAATAAGGTCACTAATTTTAAAGAAGCACAAACTTCAGATACCGAAAAATTCGCAGTTTTCTTTTGGGAAATGATTAAAAACGGAGTGTTTTTACCACCAAGTCAGTTTGAAGCTTGGTTTTTGAACTCAGCAATTTCAAAAAAAGACATTAAAGTTTTTGCAGCGGCAACAGATAAAGCCATGCAAAAAGTTTCAGGAATGTAAACTAATATTGCTTTATGTAATACGCTTTATGCAATTTGCTGCCTAAAGCGAATAGCTTAAAGCTCAAAGCAAAATCATGATAAAAAACGATTTATTTTTAAGAGCATTAAGAGGTGAAACTGTAGAAAGACCACCAGTTTGGATGATGCGTCAAGCAGGAAGGTATTTGCCAGAGTTTCAAGAAATCAAAAAAAAATACGATTTCTTTACACGTTGTCAAACGCCAGAACTAGCCTCAGAAATTACAGTGCAGCCTATCCGTAGATATGGTATGGATGCTGCCATTTTGTTTTCAGATATTTTGGTCATTCCACAAGCCATGAATATTCATGTGGAAATGAAACCTAATTTTGGCCCCTATTTACCAAATCCAATCAGAAATCAAAAAGATTTAGATGCTGTAATTGTACCAGACATTCAAGACACTTTAGGGTATGTAATGGATGCCATTAAAGCCACTAAAGAAAAGTTGAACGATGAAATTCCGTTAATTGGTTTTGCAGGTTCACCTTGGACAATTTTATGTTACTGTGTACAAGGTCAAGGTTCTAAAAACTTCGATAAAGCCAAAGAATTATGTTTTACAAACCCTGTTGTGGCTCATAGTTTATTGCAAAAAATAACAGACACAACCATTGCCTATTTAAAAGCAAAAGTAGCTGCAGGTGTAAATGCTGTGCAAGTATTTGATTCTTGGGGAGGAATGTTATCTCCAGTAGATTATCAAGAATTTTCTTGGCAATATATTCAGCAAATAATAGATGCTTTAAAAGATGAAATTCCTGTAATTGCTTTTGGGAAAGGTTGTTGGTTTGCGTTAAATGAAATGTCTAAATCAGGAGCAGCTGCTTTAGGTGTAGATTGGACCTGTTCTGCAAGAAATGCGCGTTATTTATCAGGAGGAAATATTACCTTACAAGGTAATTTCGATCCAACAAGGTTGTTTTCTCCACCATCAGAAATTAAGAAAATGGTTACCCAAATGATTAACGAATTTGGCAAGGATAAATACATTGTAAACTTGGGTCATGGAATTTTACCAAACATTCCTTTAGACCACGCAAAAGCATTTATAGACGCTGTTAAAGAATATAAAGCAAATTAAAAAAAGCATTATTTGGGCGTTACTTTATCCTGAAAGCATTCAGGACCAAGTCGCGCTTTCCATTATATCTTTTTGCAGAAAAAGCAAAAAGGATGTCATTTCAATCGCTAACGCACCTATTTAAAAGCAAAAGTTATGAAAGATACATTTTTCGCCTACATAGAAAATCTTCAAGATACCATTACTTCTAAATTAGAAGCAATTGATGGAAAATCATTATTTCAAGAAGATAATTGGCAAAGAGCAGAAGGTGGTGGAGGTAGAACTCGCGTCATAGAAAACGGAAATGTTTTTGAAAAAGGTGGGGTAAATATTTCTAAAGTTTTTGGAGAGTTACCAGAAGCCCTAAGAAAGCAATTTGGTGTAAAAGAAGGTAATTTTTTTGCTTGTGGTTTAAGTCTGGTATTGCATCCAAAAAATCCTTTTGTACCTACTGTACACGCAAATTGGCGTTATTTTGAAATGTATGATAACGCTAGAAACATTGTTACCCAATGGTTTGGTGGGGGTCAAGATTTAACACCCTATTATTTGTTTGAAGAGGATGCAACTCATTTTCATCAAGTTTGTAAATCAGCTTGCGACAAACATCATCCTGAGTTTTATCCAAAGTTTAAAAAAACCTGTGATGAGTATTTTTGGAACACACACAGAAATGAAGCACGTGGAATTGGAGGTTTGTTTTTCGATTATTTAAAAGAAACCGAAGAATTTTCAATTAAAGATAGATACAATTTTGTTACTGAGATAGGTAATAGTTTTTTAGAAAGTTATGTGCCAATCGTTAAAAAAAGAAAAGAACTTGATTATGAACAGCAACATAGAGATTGGCAAGAAGTTAGAAGAGGTCGTTATGTAGAATTCAATTTAGTGCACGACAGAGGTACTCTTTTTGGTTTAAAAACAAATGGTAGAATAGAAAGTATTTTAATGAGTTTACCACCAATTGTGCAGTGGAAATACAATCATCAACCCAAAGAAAATTCTGAAGAAGCAAGGTTATTAAAAGTTTTAGAAGAACCTAAAAATTGGGTTTAGTTTTCATTTTTAAAATAATTTTGATTAAAATGATGTTACTGTTTTTATAACCATTCCACTTATTTCTCCTCTAGACAATGTATAGCTTCAAAAAGGTTTTAAATAGTAAGAGTGGTTCTCTTATTTAGTTTTTAATAAACTTTAATAATATTTTATTTTAGGAAAATTAAAATAGAAAAATATTCTTTTTTTTATATCACATTTATTTAGATAAAACAAAACATTGTTAAATGCGCAATATTTAAGTATTAAATAATTTTATTTTTATGTATTTATTAATAATTAGTGGTAATTAATATTAATAATACAAATTACTGTAATTAATGATTTTAATTTTAGTAATTTTTTTAAGAAAAAATCACCTCTTTTTTTAGTACTTTTGCAACTTATAAAATTTGATTAAATGGCAAGATTTGAATTAAAGTTACCAAAAATGGGAGAAAGTGTTGCAGAAGCAACCATCACCTCTTGGTTAAAAGATGTTGGAGATTCCGTTGAATTAGATGAAGCTGTTGTAGAAATTGCCACAGATAAAGTAGATTCTGAGGTACCTTCTGAAGTAGAAGGAACTTTGGTAGAAATTCTGTTTCAAAAAGATGATGTTGTTGCTGTTGGAGATACAATTGCTATTATAGAAACAGAAGGAGAAAATGATGTTGAAGAACAAACTGCTACGAAAAATGAAAAAACAGTTGCTACAGAAGAAGTTAAAGAAGTAGAAAAAACTATAGAAAAAGCATCAGAAATTATTGCAACACCTCTTGCTAAAAATTCAGATTCAGGTAAATTTTACTCACCATTAGTTAGAAACATTGCTCAAACAGAAGGTGTTTCTATGGAAGAACTAGAAACCCTTGTTGGTTCTGGTAAAGATGGGAGAGTTACAAAAGATGATATCCTATCTTATTTAGAAAATAGGGGTGATATTTCAAATGAAGTTGAAGAACTTAATCCATCAGTTGTCCCGAAACATATTGAAAAATCAGTTTCGAAATCAGTACCTGTTTCTGTAAATGGTGAAGATGAGGTGATTGAAATGACAAGAATGGGCAAGTTAATTGCCAAACATATGGTAGATTCGGTTCACACATCAGCACATGTGCAATCTTTTATAGAAGTAGATGTTACAAATATTGTGAAATGGCGTAATAAAGTTAAAAACGAATTCTTGCAAAGAGAAGGAGAAAAGTTAACGTTTACTCCTATTTTAATGCAAGCTGTAGCAAGCACCATTAAAAAATATCCGTTAATTAATATTGCTGTTGATGGTGATACCATCGTTAAAAAGAAAAATATTAATTTAGGGATGGCTGCAGCCTTACCAGATGGTAATTTAATTGTGCCCGTTATTAAAAATGCAGATCAGTTAAATTTAGTGGGTATGACATCTGCTGTAAACGACTTAGCAAATAGAGCAAGAAATAATGCTTTGAAACCAGATGAAATACAAGGAGGAACCTACACTGTAACTAATGTAGGTGGTTTTGGCTCTGTAATGGGTACACCAATTATAAATCAGCCGCAAGTTGCTATTTTAGCTTTAGGTGCTATTAGAAAAGTACCTGCTGTGATAGAAACTCCAGAAGGAGATTTTATTGGAATCAGACAAAAAATGTTTGTTTCACATTCTTACGACCATAGAGTTGTAAATGGAGCTTTGGGGGGTATGTTTATTAAAACATTAAAAGAAATATTAGAATCTTGGGATGTAAATCAAGATTTTTAAAAATACATAAATCATATAATCCAAAAAGCTCACTATTTGTGAGCTTTTTACTTTTAGCTAGCTTAAATTTTTATATTACTGATATTTAGTTTATTAAACTATGATTTAGTGAAGTTAAATTTTAACAAAAAGTAAAGTATGAAAGTTTTTAGAGAGTTACTATGTTTGGGTTTTCAACTATTTTTATTTCTTTTATCTGAACTTACAATTTTTAAAATAGTAAATTAGCATATTATAAATTAAAATTAAAATATATGAAAAAATTGTTATTATTATTTGTTGTTGCAACTTCATTAAGTGCATTTTGTCAAGATTCTGTTTTATTAAGAGCCAACTACAATGAAGGAGATGAGTTTGTGATAGATCTAGAGCAGTCACAAAATATGGGAGCTGCTGGTGGTATGGATATGAAAATAAAAATGAATATGTCCATTATTAAAAAAGAAGGAGATAGTTTTACAGCAGCTTCTAAAATATCTACTATTAAAATGAATATGTTGCAAGGTGGTATGATAATGGATTTTGATTCTACTAAAAAAGAAGAAGATTTAGATGAAACAGGTAAAATGTTTAAACAACAGTTTGACCCTATGCTAAAAGCATTGATTACGACCAAAATGACTAATAGGGGTGAAGCTACAGATATAAAAGTAGAGCCAATGGCGCCAGGAATGGAAGAATTTGTAAAACAATCTAGTAGCATTAAATATCCTGAAGAAAAAGTGTCTGTGGGTAGTTCTTGGTCTACAGAGCAAAATCAACAAGGAATGAAAATTGTAACAAAGTATACAGTTTCTAAAATTATTGAAGGTAAGGTTTACTTAGATGTAACAGGAGATGTTAGTGGTATGGGTGCTGGAAAAGTTACAGGTGCTATTGTTATTGATGCAACTACTGGAGTGCAAGATACTGCAAATACAGAGGTAAAAGTGTCTGCAAATGGCGCAGAGGTTATCATAACTGCTAAAGTAAAAACAACTAAAATATAAGTTTTAAAACTTGAAATATAAAAAATGCCTTGAGAATTAATTTCTCAAGGCATTTTTAGTTTATACTAAATTTACAGGAAACTATGCTAACATTGTAACAGGGTTTTCTATAAATGTTTTTAATGTTTGTAAAAACTGCGCCCCAACAGCACCATCAACCGTTCTATGATCACAGGTTAAAGTTAAGTTCATAGTATTACCTACTACGATTTGTCCGTTTTTAACTACAGGTTTTTGTACAATAGCCCCAACAGATAAAATGGCAGAGTTTGGTTGGTTTATAATTGATGTAAAATTATCGATACCAAACATGCCTAAATTAGAAACTGTAAAAGTACTGCCTTGCATTTCTGCAGGAGTAATTTTTTTATGTCTAGCTTTACCAGCTAAATCTCTAACAGTAGCACCAATTTGGGTTAAACTCATTTGGTTGGTGTGTTTAATTACAGGTACTAATAAACCTTCGTCTACAGCAACAGCAACACCAACGTGTATATGAGAATGATAAACAGTATTATTATCGGTCCAAGAAGTGTTTACTTGTGGGTGTTTTTGTAATGCCATAGCACATGCTTTAACCACCATATCATTAAAAGATACTTTGGTATCTGGTATAGCATTTATGGTTTTTCTAGAGGCAATTGCTGCATCCATATCTACCTCTATATTTAAACTAAAGTCTGGTGCAGTAAATTTAGAATTACCTAAAGACTTAGCAATTGCTTTACGCATTTGCGAATTTTTAACTTCTTCAGATTTTTCTTCTCCAGTTACCGAAAAAGAAGGTGCAGCAGCAGAAGATGCTGGTGTAGGTGTTTCTACAGAAACAGTAGCAGAAGGTGTGTAGTTTTCTACATCCTTTTTAATAATTCTACCATTTTCTCCAGAACCACTAACATCTGTTAAGTTAATTCCTTTGTCTGAGGCAATTTTTTTTGCTAATGGCGATGCAAAAATTCTACCACCAGAATTATTTGTACTTGTATTTGCAGAAGAAGATTTTTGTTCTTCTTTCTTGTCTTGTTTGTTTTCTTTTTTGTCTTCTTTTGGAGCAGCTTTTTTGTCTGATAAAGATTTCTTTTCTGTAGGAACTCCATTTTCAATAATGCTAGAAACATCGGTTCCTTCTGGTCCAATAATAGCTAATAAACTATCTACAGGAGCAGTTTCTCCTTCTTGTACACCAATGTGTAGTAGGTTTCCCTCATAAAAAGACTCAAACTCCATAGTAGCTTTGTCGGTTTCTATTTCTGCTAAAATATCACCTTCTTCTACTGAGTCGCCTTGTTTTTTTAACCAAGTGGCTACAGTACCATCTGTCATCGTATCACTTAAACGTGGCATTGTAATTACTTGAACACCTTCTGGTATACTAGCTTCTTCGTTAGAATCTTCATCGTTAGAAGATTCTTCAGAAGAACTTTCTGTTTTATTAGATGTTTCTTCTTTTTCTAGAGATACATCATTTGCATTATTATTTAAAAGTGTAGAAATATCTTCACCTTCTTCACCAATTATTGCTAATAATTTATCAACAGGAGAGGTTTCACCTTCTTGCACACCAATGTGTAGCAAAACACCTTCATGGAAAGATTCAAATTCCATAGTAGCTTTATCGGTTTCAATTTCTGCTAAAATATCACCTTCTTCAATTTTATCTCCAACACTTTTTAACCATTTTGCCACAACACCTTCTTCCATGGTGTCACTTAAACGCGGCATATTTACAACTGTAGCCATATTTTAACTTATAAAAGGATAATCTTCTTGTTCGTATACCATATCATATAATTGCTGAGTTTCTGGGAAAGGAGAATCTTCTGCAAATTGCTCACATTCTTTAACTCTCGCTTTTACTTCTTTGTCAATTGCAGCAATATCATCTTCAGTAGCGTAATTTTTATCTAAAATAACATCTTTAACTTGCGTTATTGGATCTATTTTTTTGTATTCTTCTACTTCATTTTTTGTTCTATAATGCTGTGCATCAGACATAGAGTGTCCTCTATATCTATATGTTTTCATTTCTAAAAATGTTGGGCCATCTCCACGTCTTGCTCTTTGTAAAGCTTCGTCTATAGCTTCTGCAACCTTAATAGGATTCATAGCATCTACAGGGCCACAAGGCATTTCGTAACCTAAACCAAGTTTCCAAACATCATCATGGTTTGCTGTTCTTTCTACAGAAGTACCCATTGCATATCCATTGTTTTCACAAATAAAAATGACTGGTAATTTCCATAACATTGCCATGTTAAATGCTTCGTGTAAAGATCCTTGTCTTGCAGCACCATCACCAAAACAAGTTAAGGTAACACCATCACTTCCTTTGTATTTATCAGCAAATGCAATACCTGCTCCTAAAGGTATTTGACCACCAACAATTCCATGACCACCATAAAAACCAAATTCTTTAGAAAAAATGTGCATAGAACCACCCATTCCTTTAGAAGTTCCTGTTACTTTTCCATACAATTCTGCCATCACCTTTTTTGGGTCTTCTCCCATACCAATGGGTTGTACATGGTTTCTATAAGCGGTAATCATTTTGTCTTTAGACAAGTCCATAGCATGCAAAGCGCCTGCTAAAATTGCTTCTTGCCCATTGTAAAGGTGTAAAAAACCTCTTACTTTTTGTTGAATGTAAACAGATGCTAATTTGTCTTCAAATTTTCTCCAAAAAAGCATTTCTCTGTACCAATCTAAATAGGTTTGTTTGGTGATTTTTTTCATTCTTAAAAATTGTTGTTCGTTTATCGTTTTAAAAACTGGAATACAAAAATAACTGTTTTACATAGAATAAAAAAACATCATTTTTTTATTTAACTCAATCGTTTTCGTAGCGTTGCTATTTCTCTGTTATTCTTCTTTGGCAATTACCAAAGTTGCTTTGGCATCTGTGGCTAAATTCCATTCATTGGATGATAGTAGCATGCCAGCATCATTATAAACTTTAAAAGCGGCTGTATTGGGGCCAGAAGTACCTTGATTTAATGCCACAAAAGAAATTTTATTGATACCTTTATTTAAGTGTATTTTAAAACTTTGATAATTTTGTTTTAATAAAATATTGGTAATTACAGGTATGTTATTAACCATAATGGTTACTCTATCTCCATCTGGATATTGAAAATCTCTACAAATAATGTTTACACTATTTGAAGTAGTTCTAAAGCTACCTAAATCTTGGTCTATTTTAGGATAAATGTATTGTCCGTTTATTTTTTTAAATGCTTTTAAAAAACGGGCTTCGTTTATTTTTTTTTGAGTTAAAATACCTTTGTTATTTAATGCGTCTTTTTTTTGTTTTTCTTTTAACTTTTCTTGCTCTTTATCATATGCTTTTTTAAAACCTTCGTTACCATTTAATTCTATAGATTTTGGTTTTTCTACAGCTTTGGTGTTTTTTAAAACAATAGCTTTTACCTTTCCTTTTTCGTTATTGCCATTACTTTTATCTAACTGCGCAAAAAAAGGTGAGCTACATAAAATGCATATAAGAAGTATAATGTTATTTTTTTTAAATATCATTGTGTTATTTATAACAATTTAGAGCAAATATAATGCCGATTTATATTGTTGGTGTTTAAGAATTGTTAAAACTATTTATTTTATAGGAAAGTTAAAGTATATATTAGGAAAAGGTTCATTTTTAAGTGTAAAATGCCACCATTCATTTGCATAGGGTTTAAAATTATTTGATAACATAATATTTCTTAAAAGCATTCTGTTTTCGCGTTGTTTTTTTGTGATATTATTAGAAAAGGGATGCGATTTTTGACCAAAAAAATCATAAAGACTTCCCATGTCTAATTCTTTTCCTGTTTTTAAATTAATAATTGTTAAGTCTACTGTACTTCCTCTAGAATGACCAGATTTAGAGGCAATATACCCTTGTTTAAATAATTCAGATTTCGGGACGGTGGGATAGTATTTAGCTTTTTTTAAAGTGTCTTGTAAAACTTTAGCCCATTTTACAAAATGATTTACGGCCTTTTGTGGTCTGTATGCATCAAAAATTTTTAAACCTAACTCTTTTTTTGATAAAATATGTTGAATTTTTTTTAAAGCCTTTGCTGTTTCAATAGTTACAATAACACGATTGTCTTCATAACCATCTATCGGTTTTCCTATGAAATTATTATTAGAAAAATAACGTAATTCACTTTTTATGCTTGAATCAATTGTTTTTAAATACACAAATTCTTTAGGTAAGTTTTGGGCAGAAAAGGACAAACTAAAGAATAAAATAATTAGAAAGTTGTATTTCATAGGCTAATTACTTTTAATTTTTTTTTGATAAAGAGATGCCAAAAGTTAAATATAATGGACAAAAACTAATAAAAACAAAAATACCTACTAATACTAATAGATTAATAACCAAAGTACTAGAAGTTGCATTTGTATAAAGCACAAAACCTAAAACAAATGCGATACTAATTCTTACATTTTTGTCTACTGAACCCATTTTTTTTATGATAGCGATGTTTTAAATCTTTATAAAGTTATTAATTATTTATTTGCAATACAATATTTAAAGGGAGTTTCTAATTTTAGAATGATTTTAAATTGAAAACATCAAAAATTATTACTTAATTTTGGGATATGGAACAACTAACATTAACAACGCCAGCTTTATTATTTTCTGCAATTTCTTTAATAATGTTAGCATATACCAATCGATTTTTGGCATATGCTTCTGTAATTAGAAACTTACATGATATTTATTTAGAAAAAAAAGATAAATCTTTATTAAGACAAATTAAAAACTTAAAACTGCGTTTAAATCTAACAAGATGGATGCAGATTTTTGGAATATCAAGCTTGCTTTTTTGTGTATTAACGATGTTTTTAATTTACATTAATTTCTTTTTAATAGCTGCCTATATTTTTGGTTTTGCGTTGGTATTATTAATTATATCCCTTGCTTTATTAATTAAAGAAATACAAATTTCGGCTAAAGCTTTGCAACATCATATTGCAGATATAGAAGAACATCTAGAAAAAAAGTAATAATTATTTTCTGTCTAAAAAATCTTGATAAGCATCTTGTGTAATAGCTTTACCCAAAGAATCTAACCTGTTAGCTTCATCACCATATTTTAAAATAGGCTTGTTGCTTACATAATCAAATAAGTAAAAACCCTTTTTAGTAAGTGTGCCAAAACCTTTATTAAAAATGTAATGCGCGTATTGTTTTTCTGAAGAGTTAAACAAATTTTTACCAAATTTAAAATCGGAATTATCTGCTTTTAATAAATCTAATAAGGTGTAAGCAAAATCTACTTGACTCGTCATATTGTCAATTTCGATTCCTTTTTTCTGCAAAGCACCACCTAACCAAAGCATAGGGATTTGAAACTTTTCTGGCGAAAAATATTCTCCTGTATGTTTGGGAGAGCTATGCCCATGATCTGACATGATTACAATTAAAGTGTTTTTATACCAGTCTTGTTTTTTTGCAAAATTGATAAAATTACCAATAACTTTGTCAGTATATGCATGCGAGCTCCTAAAAAGATTGTCTTCAGAATCTTTGCCAAATTTATAGGTGCTATTTAATTCGTAAGGCTCATGACTTGTAGAGGTTAAAGCTACTGTAAAAAAAGGCTGAGTTTGTTTAGTGGTTAAATCGTTGGCAAAACGTTTCATAAAAACATCATCAAAGGCGCCCCATTTAGAGTTCCAATCTTTTTTATCAAACTCACTACCATCTACAATTTTAGAAACTTCAGCATTTCTTAAATAGGTATTCATATTACCAAAATTGGTATCTCCACCATAATAAAAAGAAGTTTTATAACCTAAATTATTCATTTTTTTTGGCAACATTGGTAAACTTCTTGTTTTATTTGGCATTCGCATAATTCTTTTTACAGGAGGTGGATAATAACCACTTAAAATAGCAGGTAAACCTTTGTCTGTCCTGTCTCCATTTCCATAAAAATTTGTAAATAAAACCCCTTCTTTAGAGAGTCTGTTTAAGTTTTCTGTAACATTTGGCTCCCCACCTAATGAACCTACTACTTTGGCTGTTAAACTTTCCCAAATAATTAAAATAACATTGGGTTTTGTAGTGTTTAAAATAAAATCTGTGGTTGGTTGTAATAGTTGATTTTTTCTTTTTTTTATGATGTTTTTAGCTACATGTTTATCATAAAATTTATAAATATTTTTTCCGTTTGTTTTATGTGTAATAGTGTTAGCAAAATTCCATATAAAATTATTAGCAGCATGATTTGCAAACATTTTATTAGAAAAATACACATTACTTTGGTTTACGGGTATGGTTTGTAAGCCACCTCTAATTGGTAGTATTAATGATGCTGTTAGAATTAAAAGTAAAGGTGCTTGTGACCAATTACTGGTTTTTATTTTTAGGTGTTTTGAGTGTAGTAATTTTTTAAAAACGATAATAAACACATAGGTTGATGCAATCCAAAATAAGCTGCCAGCAATCATTTGAAAAGTAGATGCAGAAGCCAACATAACTTCTGGAGTATTTATATAGGCTAACAAAGAAGTATCTAAACGAACACCCCAAGCTTGGTACAAACTAGCGTCTATAATTAAAAATAAATTTAAAACAATAAGTATTGTTATGGTGTACCATAAGATTGTTTTATAGATTTTTTTAGCGTTGCTAAAAACGGTAACTATAGTTGCTAAAAACGGAATAACACTTAAATAGGCTGCAAAAGACGCATCTAATTGCAAACCATATAAAAAGGTTTTTAAAGTGTTTGTTAACCCTAGTTCTTTTGTTTTTTCAAAGTAAAAAGAAAGAAAAAATAATCTTGCAAAGGCAAAATAACCCATCCAAAATAAAAAATAACTAAGGTTAAATACGAGTCTGTTTTTAAAATGTCTCATAAAATTTTATTCGGTAACTTTTAAACGTGCTTTTGCGGTTACAGAAACATCAGAATAATCTTTATTTAAATATTTTAAATACCCAGAAATTGCAATCATAGCAGCATTGTCTGTTGTGTATTCAAATTTTGGTATGTAGGTAGTCCAACCCAAATGTTTTTCAGCTAGTTGTAATCTTTTTCTTATTTCTGAATTTGCAGAAACTCCACCAGCAATGGCAATGTGTTTTATATTGGTTTTTTTTACAGCATTTTTTAGTTTATCCATTAAAATTTCTACAATTGTAAATTGGATAGATGCACAAATATCATTTAAGTTTTCTTTTATAAAATTAGGGTTTATGCGCTGTTGTTTTTGAATGAAATATAGAATACCAGTTTTTAAACCACTAAAACTAAAATCTAAATCGCCCACTTTTGGTTTGGTAAAAGGGTATGCCTTTGGGTTTCCTAATTGAGCATATTTATCTATTAAAGGACCTCCAGGATAAGGCAACCCTAAGATTTTGGCAGATTTATCAAAAGCTTCTCCAACTGCATCATCTATTGTTTCTCCTAAAACTTCCATTTCAAAATAATTGGTCACTTTTACAATTTGAGTATGGCCACCACTTATGGTTAAACAAATAAAAGGAAAAGGAGGCATTTTGTTGTCATCACTTTTAATAAAATGCGCTAAAATGTGCGCTTGCATGTGGTTAACGTCTAGTAAAGGAATGTTTAAACCTAATGCCAAAGATTTTGCAAATGAAGTACCTACTAACAAAGAACCCATTAAGCCTGGGCCTTTTGTAAAAGCAATAGCAGCTAATTGTTCTTTGCCAATATTTGCTTGGGCTAACGCTTGTTGTACCACTGGTACAATATTTTGTTGATGCGCTCTAGAAGCTAATTCAGGAACCACACCACCATATTTTGCATGCACTTCTTGGTTTGCAACAACATTACTTAATATTTGTGCGTTACAAATTACAGATGCACTAGTGTCATCGCAAGAAGATTCTATGCCTAAAATGTAAATGGGTGTTTCCATACTGCAAATTTGCACAAAATTAAGTATATTTTATAGTCATTTTCTTTTTTTACCAATAGAAATTTAATTCTTTATTAAATTTGCACGTTATTTGTATTATTTGGCAATATTTTTGTTTATTTAATTCAGTATTGCATCACCTTAAAAATAAATTATCATCAAAAAAGTAGGAAAAAAAATAGTAAAATGGTTTGGGTATTTTGTGCTCTTTTTACTATTTCTAAGTATTTTACTTTCTACTTCTTACGTGCAAACTAAGTTAGGTAATTACGTTACCCAAAACATCAACAAAACTTATAACACCAATCTAAAAATTGGAAAAGTAAACTTGTCTTTTTTGGGAAGTATACAGTTAAAAGAGGTTGAAATTAGAGATCATCATAAAGATACTTTAATTTTTGTAAAAAAAATAAGTACTTCTATTTTAAGTGCTAGAAAAGCTGTAAATAGTCAATTGCTATTTGACAACATTACCATAGAAAATGCCTATTATTACATGAAAACCTATAAAGGTGAAACTACAGATAATATGGGTATTTTTATTGATAGTTTTAAGAGTGATAAACCTAAAGATTCGCTTGCACCTCCATTTATTTTAAAAGCAAGCAATATTTACGTGGAAAATTTAAACTTTAGAATTACCGATCTAAATAAAGACAGAGAGCTTAGATTTTCTGCTTCTAATACTGGTGGTAATTTGCAAAATTTAATTGTAAATGGAGCCGATTTTTCTTCAAATATTAGAGGTCTATATTTTAAAACAAATCAAGGTTTAAAGGTTAGTAATCTAACCACCAATTATAGCTATACTAAAACTGCAATGAACTTTAAAAATACAGTTTTAGAAACCAAAGACTCCAAAGTGATAGGAGATATTGTTTTTAATTATAAAAGAGAAGATTTAGCCAACTTTACAGACAAAGTAAAAATTACGGGAAACTTTGATAAAAGTAAATTAAAAGTACAAGATTTAAAAAAGTTTTACAACGAGTTAAGTGGTGAAGATATTATTAGTTTTTCTGGAAAAATAAAAGGTCTACTTAATGATTTTACACTTAAAAATTTAATATTATCTACCCAAAAAGGAATAAAAGTAAATGGAGATTTAGCATTTAAAAATGCCGTAAACACAGAAAGAGGTTTTACCTTTAAAGGACAATTAAACAACTTAACAGCAACCTACAATGAATTAAAAAATATTTTACCCAATGTTCTAGGAAAAACTTTACCATCAGAATTTAGAAAGTTAGGGCAGTTTATAATTAAAGGAAATATATCGATAACTCCAGATAAAATGATGGCAGGCATTCGTGTAAACTCTCAAATAGGTGGTGCTGTTTCAGATCTAGAAATTGATAATATAGACGAAATTGATACAGCTTCTTATAAAGGAGATCTAGAATTGATAAATTTTGATATGGGTAAATTTTTTGAAAATTCTATTTTTGGTAAAATTTCTTTAAAAGGAGATGTAGATGGAAGTGGGTTTACATTAAACAATATTAATACCAGTTTTGTAGGTAAAATTTCTGAACTTAATTTTAATGACTATACCTACAAAAATTTAGTAGCAAATGGCGAGTATCAAAACAATAAATTTGATGGAGATTTAACCATAGATGATGAAAATTTTAAAATGAACTTTAAAGGTTTGGCAGATTTATCTTCTAAAACCCATAAATTCGATTTTACTTCTAACATTACATATTTAAACTTAAAAGAAACCAATTTATTTACAAGAGACAGCATATCTGTTGTTAAAGGTACTATTGCTCTAGATATAGAAGGTAATACTTTAGATGATATTGTTGGAAAATCCATTTTTAAAAATGTACTTTACACAAATCAGCAACAAGAATACATTTTTAAAAAGTTCCAAGTTACATCATCTATAAAAAATAGTATAAAAACCATAGAGGTTGCCTCTAAAGACATTGCAAATGGTTTTATTTCTGGTAAATTTTCTTTTGCAGAACTACCTAATGTTGCACAAAATGCATTGGGTAGTATTTATACAAACTACCAGCCTTATGAAGTTGAAAAAAATCAGTTTTTAGATTTCAATTTCACCATTTACAATCAAATTGTAGCCGTCTTTTTTCCTGATATTTCTATAGATGATCAAACAAAAATTAAAGGGAAAATAAATTCTGATAAAGATTTATTTCGAGCAAACATTTCATCACCAAGAATAAATGCATATGGTAATGAGGTAAAAGATTTTTCTTTAATTACTGACAATAAAAATCCTTTATACAATACTTTTTTATCTGCAAATGAATTAAATACAGATTATTATAAAGTTTCTAAATTAAGGTTGTTAAACTTAACTAGAAATGATACACTTTTTTTTAAATCAGAATTTATTGGAGGAAAAAAGAAAAATGAAGACTTTAATTTAGACTTTTTCTACACGTTTAATGAAGAAGGAAAATCTGTATTAGGTTTCGAAAAATCCTCTTTTATTTTTAAAGGAAATACCTGGAATATTAACCCAGATCAGAAAAATACAGATAGAATTATATTTGATCTAAAAACCAATGAATTTAATTTTAGCCAGTTTAAACTAGTTTCAGAAGAACAAAAAATCGAATTTACCGGAAGTTTAAGAGGCGATGATGAAAAAATACTTTTAGCCGATTTTACCAAAGTAGAATTAGAAAGCTTTCTACCAGTTATAGATAGCCTATCCTTAAAAGGACAACTATCTGGTCATTTAGATTTTGTTCAAAAAGAAGGTAGCTATTTACCAGAAGCCTCTTTAAAAGTAAAAGATTTTGAAGTTAACGATTTTAAACAAGGAGATTTGTTTGTAAATGTGATTGGAGAAAATTCTTACAAGAAATACAAAGTAAATTTAGCCATAGAAAATAAAAACGTTAAAAGTATTGCGGCAAATGGTAATTTAGATTTTTCTGAAGAAAGGCCTTTAATAGACCTCGATGTTTTTTTAGAAGAATTTAAACTTGATGCTTTTAGTCCTTTAGGTCAAGATGTGTTGTCTTCTTTAAGGGGTTCTGCATCTGGTGCGTTTTCTTTAAGAGGGTTTTTAAGTAATCCAGATATGGATGGTACCCTAACTTTAGAAAATGCAGGTTTAAAATTTCCATATTTAAATGTAGATTATGATTTTCAAGGCCCATCTGTTATTACATTAGCACAACAATCTTTTATTTTAGAAAATTTTAATCTATTAGATACAAAAAACAACACTAGAGGTATTTTAAAAGGAAGTATTTCTCACTTAAACTTTAAACAATGGTTTTTACAATTAAAAATAGAAAGCGATAATTTACTGGTTTTAGATACAGATAATACAGAAGAAGCTTTGTATTATGGTTCTACTTTTATTGATGGTTCTGCAGATATTTATGGCTTAACAGATAGGTTAACCATAGATATCAACGCCAAAACAATGGCAGGTACCGTTTTTGTTGTCCCTTTAAAAGACGTTGAAACAGTAGATAGTTTTGGTTTAATTCATTTTAAATCTGATGAGGTAATTGTAGAAGAAAGGCAAAATGAAGTTGCTTTAGAGGCTCTTAAAGGTTTGTCATTAAATATTAACCTAGAGATAACTAAAGATGCTGTTGCTCAAGTGGTTATAGATGAGGTTTATGGAAGTCAACTTTCTGGTAGAGGTTCTGGTAATTTACAAATAGAAATAAATACTAGAGGTAAATTTAATATGTTTGGAGACTATGTTGTAGATAGTGGAGTGTACGATTTTAAATATGGAGGAATTGTAAACAAACCTTTTGTGATACAAAAAGGAGGTACAGTATCTTGGAACGGAAACCCTGCAGACGCCAATTTAGATGTGACTGCTGTGTATAAAGCAAAAGCAAACCCAGGTGTTTTACTAGAAAACTTTAATTCAAACAGAAATATTGAGGTAGATTTAGTAGCAAGAATTACAGGAGGTTTATTTACCTCTAAACAAGAATTAGACATACAATTAACCAATGTAGATCCAACTATTGCAAACGAGCTTGAGTTTATTTTAAATGATAATAACGTAAACGAAAAAACAACACAGTTTATCTCTTTATTGGCATTCGGTAACTTTGTAAATCCAGATAGAGTAAATTTTGATGCCAATGCCACGATTACAAGTACCGCTTCTAGTGCCATTGCAACAGCCTTTTCTAGTTTGTTAAACAGTCCAGATAGCAAATTTCAGCTAGGTGTAGATTATCAACAAGGACAAAGAGATAATGATTTAGACAGATTAAATATAGATAACCAAGTAGATTTATCTGTAAGCACACAAGTAAGTGATCGAGTCATTATAAACGGAAAAGTAGGAGTGCCTATTGGTACACAAACTCAGTCTAGTGTTATTGGAGAGGTAAAAGTAGAGGTGCTTTTAAATAAAGAAGGTAATTTTAGAAGTGTAATTTTTAATAGGCAAAATGAAATTCAATACACAATTGAAGATCAAGGTTATACACAGGGTGTTGGACTTTCTTACCAAGTAAACTTTAACACACTCTCTGGTTTATTGCAAAAAATTGGCTTAAAAAAGAAACTCAAACAGAACGCAAAAAAAGAGGTTTTTAAAAACTCTACAAATACAATTGAAAACAATATTAAAAATTTTGAAGGAAATTAAGATCTAAATGAATTTTTAATTAAAAGCGATAATTACCAGGCTTTTAAATTACATTTAGGCATATTTTTAAACTGTTTTTAAAAAATTTAAAAATGATACATAAAACAGATAAAAATAAAGGAATATATAATTAAAAAAAACCTATAAAAATAAGGACGAAAACGCTAAAACGATTTCGTAATTTTATTATTTCAAGTGTTTAAAAAACAGTAATTTTACCAAAGATAAATATGAAAAAAATTAAAAAAATAGCAGTCATGACTTCTGGGGGAGACTCTCCAGGAATGAATGCAGCAATTAGGTCTGTAGTAAGGGCTTGTGCCTACTATAGAGTAAGTTGTGTAGGTATTTATAGAGGCTATGAAGGCCTTATAGAAGGAGATTTTATAGAACTTACAGCAAGAAGTGTTAATAATATTATTAACAAAGGTGGTACAATCTTAAAGTCTGCACGTTCTACAGAATTTAGAACAAAAGAAGGAAGAGCTAAGGCTTTTGAGAAATTGAAAGAAGAGGAAATAGAAGCCTTAGTTGTAATTGGAGGTGATGGTTCTTTTACTGGAGCTGTTGTTTTTAACGAAGAATACAACTTCCCAGTTATAGGAATTCCAGGAACTATCGATAACGATATTTTTGGAACATCACACACGCTTGGTTATGATACAGCACTAAATACAGCTGTAGAAGCAATCGATAAAATTAGAGATACCGCATCATCACATAACAGATTATTTTTTGTAGAAGTTATGGGTAGAGACGCTGGGTTTATCGCTTTAAATGCTGGCGTTGGGGCAGGTGCAGAAGAAATTTTAATACCCGAAGAAGACCTTGGTTTAGACCGAATGTTAGAATCTCTTAAAAAAAGTAGAAGAACAGGTAAATCTTCTAGTATTGTTGTAGTTGCAGAAGGAGATAAGTCTGGTAGAAATGTGTACGAGCTTGCACAATACGTAGAAGAAAACTTACCAGAATATGATGTTAGAGTATCTGTTTTAGGACACATGCAAAGAGGTGGTGCTCCATCTTGTTTTGACCGAGTTTTAGCAAGTAGATTGGGTGTAAAATCTGTAGAACTATTATTAGATGGCAAAACCAATTTAATGGTAGGTTTAAAAGATAACGAAGTAATAAGTACAAGCATTGCAGATGCAATAAAAGGTGGGCACGTAATCGATCAAGAACTTTTAAGAGTTTCTGATATTATGACCACGTAGAATATTAATTATATAAAGATTAAAAAATGATAAAAGTAGGAATTAACGGATTTGGAAGAATAGGAAGATTAGCATTCAGATCATCAGTATTAAGAGACAACGTGCAAGTTGTTGCAATTAACGATTTATTAGATGTAGACTATTTAGCTTACATGTTAAAATACGATTCAGTTCATGGAGCTTTTCAAGGAACTGTAGACGTAAAAGACGGTAAATTAGTTGTAAACGGAAACGAAATTAGAATTACTGCAGAAAGAGATCCAGCAAACTTAAAGTGGGATGAAGTAGGAGCAGAATATGTAATTGAATCTACAGGATTTTTCTTAACAGAAGAAACTGCAGGAAAGCATTTAGAAGCAGGAGCTAAAAAAGTAGTTTTATCTGCACCTTCTAAAGATCATACACCAATGTTTGTAATGGGTGTAAATAACAAAGAATTAAAAGCAGACCAAAAGATTTTTTCTAACGCATCTTGTACAACTAACTGTTTAGCACCAATAACTAAAGTTTTAAACGATAACTTTGGTATTGTAGAAGGTTTAATGACAACTGTACACGCTGCAACTGCAACTCAAAAAACAGTAGATGGCCCATCTATGAAAGACTGGAGAGGCGGGCGTTCTGCCATTGGTAACGTAATTCCTTCTTCTACAGGAGCTGCAAAAGCGGTAGGTAAAGTAATTCCTGCAATGAATGGTAAATTAACGGGTATGGCTTTTAGAATTCCAACTATGGATGTTTCTGTGGTAGATTTAACTGTAAAGTTAGAAAAAGCGGCTTCTTATGAAGATATTTGTGCAGCTATGAAAGCAGCTTCAGAAAGTGCAGCTATGAAAGGTGTTTTAGGATATACAGAAGATTTGGTAGTTTCTCAAGACTTTGTTGGAGATACTAGAACTTCTATTTTTGATGCCAAAGCAGGTATTGCCTTAAATGATAACTTTGTAAAAGTTGTTTCTTGGTATGATAATGAAATGGGATATTCTACAAAAATTGTAGATTTAATAGAATATGCTGCTACTTTGTAGAAAGTATATTTTATAGAAAACAAAAAAACCTGATAGATTTTTCTATCAGGTTTTTTTGTTTTATATGTTTTACCATCCAATTTTAGGCAACATTTACATTAAACCAATACCCAACTAAAGCTGTAAGTCCCATAGCAATTGTGCCCCAAAATGTAATTCTAAGTACTGCTTTTATAATGCTTGAGCCACCGGTTTTGGCAGCTAAAGCACCTAATAGAATTAGAAAAAATATAGCAAAACCATAAAGAGAATATTCCATACTTTTTAAAGGGTGAAATAAAGTAACTAAAAAAGGAAGTAAACCACCAACAGTAAATGCTGCTCCAGAAGCAAATGCAGCTTGTATAGGTCTAGCTTGACTTATTTCATTAATACCTAATTCATCTCTAATATGTGCGGCAAGTGCATCATGTTCGGTTAATTCTTTTGCAACAGTTAAGGCAGTTTCTTTTTTTAGACCTCTTTCCTCATAAATTTTTGCTAGCATTCGTAATTCTAACTCAGGCATTTCTTTTAGCTCTTGCTTTTCGCGTTCAATATCGGCATTTTCTATGTCAGTTTGAGAACTTACAGAAACATATTCTCCTGCAGCCATAGATAAAGCTCCAGCCACTAGTCCTGCTAAAGTTGCTAAAATAATAGGTTCTCTAACATCACTTGCTGCAGCAACACCAATAGCAATACTTGCAGTTGATAAAATTCCGTCGTTTGCTCCAAGAACAGCGGCTCTTAACCAATTACTTTTGTGTATGTAATGATTTTTTACATAGCTGTCTATATTGTCTATTTTTTCTGCCATTTATTCTGATGTTTCAATGATATACTACAAAAGCTTATTTTACAGCAATCATACTAATTTCTACATTTACAAACTTAGGTAAATTAGCAACCTCTAAAGTTTCTCTTGCGGGTGCTGTTTCGTTATCAAAATACTCTCCATAAATTCTATTGATTTCAGTAAAATTATTCATATCAGAAATAAAAATAGAAGATTTAATAACGTTTTCAAAAGTCATTTTAGCAGCTCCTAATACAGCTTTTAAGTTTTCCATTACCTGCTTTGTTTCCATACAGATATCGCCTGTAACTAATTTTCCAGATATTGGGTTTAGGGCAATTTGACCAGAAGTATATAAGGTATTTCCTGTTAAAACAGCTTGATTGTAAGGGCCTATTGGAGCAGGTGCATTTTTTGTAGTGATAATAGTTTTCATGTTTTTTGGTTTTTTTGATAACTATAAAATTAAAATTTTTAGGTTATTTTTTAAACAAAAAAGATAATTTTAAAAAGTTTTGTTTTCCAATTTCCAACTTCCAATTAGAACAGTCTTCTATCTGGAGGTTTGTTTTTATCCCATTTTAAATCTGATAATACAGATGATTTTACACCAATAAAAAATGTGTAAGAAGAATTGGTTCCAAAAGGTACCCAATTAAAATTAAAATTCCAACTATCTAAGTCTCTAGAAAAATTAAATCTAGAAAAAGTAAAAGCACCATTTTTAAAATCGTAACCAGAAGAATAACCTAAACTCCATTTAGGAGAAAGTTCTAAATTACCACTAAACATAATACTATGTACACCAATTTGGCCACCATCTAAACCGTTATTTGTATAGTTGGTAGAGTAGGCTAAATTAATAGACCAAGGCACTTCTGCTTGATATAATTTTGCAGTTTTGTCTTTATTTTTATCATTGTCTGGCGCTGCACTTTTGTTTGTATTTCCAAATTCATCTCTATTATTGGGGTTTATGGTAGCTCCAATAACATCAGAAGTGTTGTTTGGGTCTCTATTATTTTCTTTTTTTCCTCCTTTTTTATCCTTTTTAAAATCGGTACTAGAAATTGAGTAGTTTGCAGTTAGACTTGCGTTGGTTAATCTTAATATGTTAGAGTTAAATTCATTAATTCTAGCAGTTCCACCAGAGGCTGTTCTAATTACTTTGTATGGGTCTAAAGAACCACTTAAGTTAATCGCTAACTTGTCTTTAAATAAACGAGTTCCAGCAGAAAAACTAACGGGAGACCAACGTAAACTATCTGCGGCAATATTATAAGAGGTGTTAAAGTTTAAATTATTTAAAAGTGTAATTTTTTCATCTTCTTCATCATCACTTTCTGGATCTTTGGGGGCTACTTTTGCCTCTAGAACGTTGTTTAAACTTATACCAATAGAATTGCTTAAACCAGAAGAAGGAGCTCCAAAAAGACCTCTATCAAAGGCAGTATATTCTTCAAAATCATTAGGTTCATTACTAGCTCTAACTTGCTGTATATATTTATCTTTAAAATCGGGCCTGTAAGAATAAGAAATAGAGGGTCTAAAGGTATGTCTTATCCCTTTTAATCTTCCTTTTTTAAAGTTGAAAGTACCGTAAATATTCGTAGATAAACTAACTCCAGTATTGTATTCTCTGTAACTTTTAAAACCCCTTAAAGTATCTGTTACAACTACATTTTCTCCAGCATCATAATTCTTCTGAATATAATCAAACTGCCAAACTTCTTCGTAGCTCGCGTTTGGTGATACTGTAAAATATTTAAATGCCTTAAAGTTGGTGCTTGTGCTAGTTTTATGTTGCATGCCTGCTCTAGCAGTTTCAAACATTTTAGCAGTTAAAAACTCATCATCTGTTGTGTTAATTAAGTATTTACCATCTAAAATATAGTTAAACCCCATTTTTTGTATGGCGTTTTTCTTTACTCCATCTTTTCCTGCAAAAGGAAAAACACGATTCATATTTAATGTTAAAGAAGGCAAGGTCATTGTAATTTCTTCTGTGTTGGTGTTTTGTTGATGTGTTGCAGTAACATTCATATTAAATGGAGTGCCAACAAAAGTTTTACTATAATTTATAGAAGAGTTAAATGTATTGGTTTGTGTTTGAGCAACATTAAACTGATTTTGAGATTGCCTAAAAAACTTGCTACTTCCTAAGTTTACAGAAGCTGTAAATCTAGAATTTGGGCTTGCTTTCTGGTCTTGGTTGTGTGACCATCTTATGTTAAAATTATTGTTTTTACTAAAATCATCAAAACCTCTAATACCGTTTATATTATTTTCGAAACTAAAATTAAATCTACCATTAAATCGATATCTTTTGTTATAACTAGAATTGGCTCGTAAGCCCCAACTACCGTTAGAATAAGCATCACCAGTAACAGCTAAATCTATATAATCACTTATAGCAAAATAATAGCCACCATTCTGTATACCAATACCTCTGGCACTACTACCCGTATCAAAAGCAGGAATTAAAAAACCAGAAATACTAGTTTCTGTTATGGGAAAATATGCAAAAGGTAAAAATAAAGGTGTTGGTATGTCTGCAATATATAGCTGACTTCCACCTACAATAATTTTTTTACCAGGTACTATTTTTGCTTTATTTGTTCCAATATAATAATCTGGGTTCTTTTTTTCTGAAGTTGTAAATTTAATTTTTCTGATATATAAGGTAGAGTCGTTTACTCGTTTAGTTTTTTCACCATAAGTAAACATTTCACCTTGTTTTGTTTTTAAACCATAAATTATGGTTTTTTTACTTTTAAAATTGTAGATGATAGAATCTTGTTCAGATTCTTCATTACCTTGTTTAAAAACAGGTCTTTGTACATAGCCTGTACTGTCTATAATTCCTTTAGCAAATAAGGTGTTTTTCTTATAATCTATTTTTATAATTCCCGCCTTTAAATCGATATTAGTATAAGTAATATTGGCTTCGTTATAAAGTGTTACAGTTTTATTTTTAGCATCTTGCACCGTGTAATCTGTTGCAATATGTGTAATAAGATCTTCTATACTTTCTTTAGGTTTTATAGTATCTAAACCTATAGTGTCTCTTTTTTTAATAATTACAGAATCTTGTCTGGCTAAAAGTTTTTCTTTAGTTGTACTAATTGTATCTTTTGTAACTATCGGGATTATTGTTTTTTTAGTAGATTTAATGTCTTGACAATAAACCATCTTGGTAAAAAACAAGCAGCAAAATAAAAGTAGGTATGATAGGTTTGTTTGCAATGCTATAAATACTATTTTTGTATATGATTAAAAATGTGGTGCAATATTTGAAGCTCCAAATTATTAGATTTCAAAATTAGTTAAATTTTATTGATGCAATCCCAACAAAAACCTAAAAATATCAATACAAGTAAAATTTTATTTACAATATTGTTTACTTATCTTTTATTATTCAATTTTAATACTGTTTCTGCACAAAAACAATATGTTGTTGTAATTGATGCTGGTCATGGTGGTAAAGATCCTGGTAATCTTGGTAACGGTTTTAGAGAAAAACATATTGCCTTAAAAGTTGCTTTAGCTGTTGGTAAAAAACTCTCCAAAAATAAAGATGTTAAAGTAATATTTACCAGAAAAAAAGATGTTTTTATAGATTTATGGAAAAGAGGAGACATTGCAAACCACGCAAAAGCAGATTTATTTGTCTCTATTCATTGCGATTCGCATACCTCTAATGCTTATGGAGCAGGAACTTTTGTTTTAGGTTTAAGAGGTAATAAAAAGAATTTAGAAATAGCAAAAAGAGAAAATGCCGTTATTTTATTAGAAGATAACTTTAAAGAAAGATATGAGGGTTTTGATCCTAATTCTGCAGAATCTGTTATTGGTTTATCGCTATTGCAAGAAGAAAATTTAGACAAAAGTTTAACTTTAGCAAGTTTAATACAAAATAACTTTGCTTTTAAACTAAAAAGAAATAATAGAAAAGTAAAACAAGATAATTTCCAAGTTTTAAGAGAAACTATCATGCCAAGTGTTTTGGTAGAATTGGGTTTTTTAACCAATAAGAAAGAAGGTAGATATTTAAATTCTAAAAAAGGTCAAAATGAAATGTCTTCAGCCATTTCAGAGGCCATTTACAACTACATAAAAAACTTAAAATTAAATACAGTTATAGAAGAAGTAACAGCAGAATTACCATCAACACAACTTAAAAATTCTATTGAGTTTAAGGTGCAATTAGCTTCTGGTAAAAATAAATTAGCAACTAAATCTTATAACTTTAAAGGTTTAAAAAATATACAAAGAATTAAGGTAGGTTCTAATTATAAATATTACTACGGTAACTCAAGTAGTTTAAAAGAAACTAAGAAAGCTTTGCAAAAAGCTGTTGCTAAAGGATATAAAACAGCATTTATAGTTGCTTTTAAAGATGGTAAGAAAGTTTCTCTAAAAGAAGTCTTAAAAATGAGGTAAAATTGGCACTTATTCCTAAAAAATATTAGTAATATTGTTTAAAAATTACAAGTATGTCAAAAGAACTAAAAACAGGTATTGCTGCAATACTTATAATTGCAATTTTTATATGGGGTTATAATTTTTTAAAAGGACAAAACTTACTAGACTCTGGCACAAGAGTTTTTAAGGTAGAGTATCCTAAAATTGGAGGCCTTTCTAAGTCTAGCCCTGTAACCATTAATGGGTTTAAAGTTGGCAAAGTAGATAAAATAGAGTTTGATATAACAGATAAAAAAAGAGGTAATTTAATAGTTACTTTTATTGTAGAAAACGATTTTCAATTCTCAAAAAAAAGTATTGTAAAAATATATTCACCTAATCCATTAAGCAATTCTAGTTTAGCAATTGTACCCAGTTACGAAGGTGATTGGGCGGTTTCTGGAGATACATTAGAAGGTGAAATAGAAGAAAGTTTATTTACATCAATAGGAGAAAGACTAAACCCGTTACAAAATAAAATAGAGGCTGTAATTGTAGAAGCAGACTCGCTTTTTGCAAATATCAACAAAATTTTAAATAAAAAAACTGTAAATAGTATAAACAGTTCTGTAACAGATTTAGCTGCAACAATTGCAAATATTAAAGAGACTGTGAAATTTGTAAATTCTATGGTGGTAGATAATCAAGATAATTTAAAGGTTACCTTAGAAAAAACAAAAAACATTACAGAAAACATCAATAAAGTTACAGATAGTTTAACAGCTGTAGACTTTAAAAAAATTATAGTAAAAGCAGAAAATGCAGTAGATAATTTTAACGATTTGTCTACAAAACTAAACTCAGGAGATGGTACCATAGCTAAATTAATTAACGATAAAAAAATGTATAATAATTTAGAAGCTGCCACCAAAGAGTTAGAAGAATTACTTAGAGATATTAAATTAAACCCCAAAAGATATGTACATTTTTCTATCTTTGGTAAAAACTCAGACCCTTTCGAAGTAGCAGAAGATAAAAAAGAATAGTTTAACTAAATAATTACTTACAATGCAATACTTACCCAATATACTTTTTTTCATTGCATTACTTGCAGGTGTTGGTTTTTTTGTGATGAATATTCGCAAACTAACTAGAAACATTAAATTAGGTAAAAACGTTAATAGAACCGACAATCCAAGCCTACGTTTTAAAAATATGCTAAAAATTGCGTTAGGGCAATATAAAATGGTTCGCAGACCTATTTCAGGTATTTTACATGTAGTGGTTTACGTTGGTTTTATAATTATAAATATAGAAGTTCTCGAAATTGTTGTAGATGGTTTGTTAGGTACACACAGAGTTTTTCAGGGGTTTTTGGGTGATGCTTTCTATGGCTTTTTAATAGGAACTTTCGAAATATTAGCAGCCTTAGTTTTTGTATCTGTAATTGTATTTTGGACACGTAGAAATGTAGCAAATATCAAACGTTTTTCAAGTAGAGAAATGAAAGGTTGGCCAAAAATGGATGGAAACCTAATCCTTTATTTCGAAATGGTATTAATGACACTTTTTTTGGTGATGAATGCCACAGATCCAGCTTTTCAACAAGCAGGTGTAGGTAATCCAATAAGTCAGTTTTTAGCACCTTTGTTTGATGGGTTTTCAACAGAAACAATACATGCAGTAGAAAGAACAGCTTGGTGGATTCATATTTTAGGAATTCTAGTATTTTTAAATTATTTATACTATTCTAAACATTTGCATATTTTGTTAGCATTCCCAAATACTTATTATGCAAATCTAAAACCAAAAGGACAATTTAATAATTTAGCGTCAGTTACCAACGAAGTAAAATTAATGATGGATCCTAGTGCAGACCCCTACGCAGCACCTGCAGAAGGAGAAGAAGAACCAATACCAGAGAAATTTGGCGCTTCTGAAGTAACAGATTTAAATTGGGTACAATTAATGAATGCCTACACATGTACAGAATGTGGACGTTGTACATCTGCTTGTCCTGCAAACTTGACAGGTAAAAAATTATCGCCTCGTAAAATTATGATGGATACCAGAGATCGTTTAGAAGAAGTCGGTAGAAATATAGATGCAAATGGGGGTACTTTTAAAGACGATGGAAAACAACTTCTAAACGATTACATTACTCCAGAAGAATTGTGGGCGTGTACAAGTTGTAATGCTTGTGTAGAAGAATGTCCTGTAAGTATAGATCCACTATCTATTATTATGGATATGAGAAGATATTTAGTGATGGAGCAAAGTGCAGCGCCACAAGAATTAAATATGATGATGACCAATGTAGAAAACAACGGTGCACCTTGGCAATACAACCAACAAGACAGATTAAATTGGACTAAAGAAGTTTAATAAAGCAAGCAGTTTTATAGCGGCAGTAAACAGTAAGTACCGCTTATTGTGATTTTTAAGAAGCGTAAATAAAAATTGTATCTATAAGTTTTAACAATTAAACAAAAGTATTATGAACGTACCAACAATGGCAGAAATGATGGCTCAAGGCAAGCAACCAGAAGTGTTGTTTTGGGTTGGTGCTGCAGGAAGTTATGATGATAGAGCAAAGAAAATTTCTAGGGCATTTGTAAAAATATTACATCAAGCCAATGTAGATTTTGCTGTTTTAGGAACCGAAGAATCTTCTACAGGAGATGCTGCAAAAAGAGCTGGAAATGAATTTTTGTTTCAAATGCAAGCTATGATGAATATTGAGGTTTTAAATGGTTACGAAGTAAAAAAAATTGTGACCTGCGATCCTCATTCTTTCAATACTTTAAAAAACGAATATCCAGAATTAGGGGGTGTATATGACGTTTTTCATCATACACAATTTATACAAAACTTAATTGCAGAAGGACGTTTAAAAATAGACGACAATACTTTACAGGGTAAAAGAGTAACATTTCATGATCCTTGTTATTTAGGGAGAGCTAATGAGGTTTACGAATCTCCAAGAGATTTAATTAGAAGACTTGGTGTAAATCTAACAGAAATGAAACGCCACAAAAGAACAGCTTTATGTTGTGGTGCAGGTGGTGCACAAATGTTTAAAGATGCAGAAGCTGGAGATAAAGAGGTTAATATACTAAGAACAGAAGATGCACTTGAAACCAAACCAGAAATTATTGCTACAGGTTGCCCCTATTGTAATACAATGATGACTGATGGTATCAAATTTAAAGAAAAAGAAGATTCAGTTATTGTAAAAGATATTGCCGAATTAATTGCTGAAGCTAATAAATTGTAATTATGAAAAAACTATTTTTAATAACCGTTTTAACGCTGCTATTTTTTATTTCTTGCTCAAAAAAGCAAACACAAAAAGAAACTATTTTAAATACTACAAAAATAGATACAGTTAGTAACGAATCAGAAGTTACAACAAAGTCAATTAAAGATACTGTGATTTTTACCGTACAAATAGCTGCTTTAAAAAAGAAAAATGCAAAATTTGCAAATTTAGAAGGGGTACAATTATATTTAGAAGATGGACTTATAAAGTATAGATTGGGTAATTTTTATACCTATTTAGAAGCTAGAAATTATAGAAATCAATTAAGAAATTCTTACAAAGGTGCATTTGTACAAGTTTTAAAAAATAATAAGCCAATTTCTATAAAAGAGGCTATAGAGTAGTTTTTATGATAGATTCTTTCAAAAATTTAGAAGTTATTACTTTTCCTGAAATTGCTAATATCACTTTTAGAAAAATAGAAAAAAGCTATTTAAAAGTTATTTTAATTAATCTATCCTTACTTTTTTTAGTATTGTTTGCACTTTTATTTGTAGCAGACTATATAAATTTTTTTGAGCTTCAATATACCTTTTTAAGATTTTATATTAGTTTATCTTTTGTCTATTTAATTGTAATTTTTATTAAAATTATTGGTTTAAAAAAAAGAAAATATGCAGTTAGAGAAAAAGACATTTCTTACAAAAAAGGTCTATTTTTTAAAAGTTTAACCACGGTTCCTTTTAATAGAATTCAGCATGTAGAAATAGATCAAGGTCCTATAGCTCGGTTTTTTAATTTAGCCTCTTTAAGTGTTTTTACTGCTGGTGATAGTAGTGACGATTTAAAAATAAGTGGTCTTTTAAAAGAAGATGCCCAACAGATTAAAGAGTATATTAGCAATCAAATAGATGGATAATACACTAAATTTTAGCCAATTTAGACATCAATCTAAAAAAGGCATTGTTATTATTTATCTAAACCTACTCTACAAAGTTTTTAAAGCTTTTTGGTTATTGTTATTCTTATTCTTTCAGAAATTTGCTAAAATTCCTAAAAATACACTAACCCACATCTATATTGGCCTGGGGTTTGTTTTGTTATTTTTTTTAATTAGAGCTTTTTTAATTTTTAAAAATTTTCAATTTAAAATAGATAATAATCATTTTATTTTAAAAAAAGGAATTTTAAAAAAAACAAATACTTCTATTCCTTTTGATAGGATTCAAAACATAAATTACAAACAAAATATTATACAGCAAATAATTAATGTGCACGAAGTAAATATAGAAACTGCTGGATCTAGTAAAGCAGAAATATCTATAAAAGCCTTGTCTATTATAGAGGCTAAAGCATTAAAAAAAGCCATTACTATTTACGACAAAAAAGATGCTGCTAACGAAGAAGAAATTATAGAAAAACCTTTATTAAAAATTGGTTTTTTTGAGTTGATAAAAGTAAGTCTAACAGAAAATCACTTGCAAAGTTTATTAATTTTATTTGCACTATTGGTTGGTTTTTTTCAACAGATTAGCGATCTTTTTGATGGTTTAGGAAAAAGAGAAATTATAGATAATTATATTTCCGAAAATACATCTACTTTAGAAACAAGTGTTGTTTTAATTATTGGGTTGCTTATCTTTTTTACTATTATAGCTGTATTAAGTTCTGTAGTTAGAGTTGTGTTGAGGCATTTTGATTTAACGGTGTTTATAAAAAATAATGCGTTAGAAATTAACCAAGGTTTAACTACAAAAAAATCAGTAGTTTTAAAAAAAGCAAAAGTACAGCACATTACAGTGTCTACAAACCCCATTAAAAAATGGTTGGGTATTTCTTTTATCACCTTTAAACAGGCCATTAGCGGGAAAGTGAAAAAAAAGCAAGACAAGGTTATTAAAATTGTAGGTTGTAAAAAAGCCCAAGTTTTAGAAATAAAAAACCTACTTTTTCCCAATGAAAATTTAGAAGGATTGACAAAAAACTTACCAGATATTTATTTTAAATTTAGACTGTATTTTAGAACTTTGTTTTTATTAATTTTAATAAATATTGGATTGTTTTTTGGTTTCGAAAACAATTATGTTTTTGGGTTAAATGTTATTATTTTACCAATTTTTATTTTGTTTATCGAATTAAAATATAAGAAAAGATATTATTTTTTTAACGAAGAATTATTAGTAGTTGGCCAAGGAAGCGTAGAAACACACAAAACAATTTTACCATTTTTTAAAGTTCAAAATGTAAAGTTGAAGCAAACCATCTTTCAAGCAAAAAAAAACGTAGCAGATATCGTTTTTCAAACTGCATCTGGTAAAGTTAAAATACCTTGTATACCTAAAGAAAAAGCATTATTAATTTACAATTATACCTTGTATAAAATAGAAATAAGTAAAAAATCATGGATGTAAAAAGTTACATAAAAGCTGCTCGTTTAAGAACGTTGCCTTTGTCTATTTCTGGAATTATTGTGGGGAGTAAGTTAGGGCTTGGAGATCTAATGCATGCAAATAGTACAATCACTTTATGGAGTACACCAATCTTTTGGTTAGCCATTCTAACCACCATAGGTTTTCAAGTGTTATCAAATTTTGCTAATGATTATGGAGATGGCATCAAAGGTTCAGATAAAAATAGAACTGGTGAAGCTCGTATGGTTTCCTCTGGGGTCATTTCACCGAAGCAAATGAAAATAGCAATGATAATAACAACAATCATCACTTTAATTATTGCACTATTATTAATTTACGTTGCTTTTGGTAGTAAAAATTTTGGGTATTCTATTTTGTTTTTTGTCTTGGGAATTGCCTCAATAGCTGCAGCTATAAAATACACAGTAGGTAATTCTGCTTATGGTTATAGTGGTTTTGGAGATTTGTTTGTATTTTTATTCTTTGGTTTATTAAGTGTGGTAGGTAGTTATTTTTTATACACCAAAGCCATCAATTTTAAAATATTTTTACCAGCAATTTCTATTGGTTTGTTAAGTACAGCAGTATTAAATTTAAATAATTTACGCGATAGAGAAGAAGATAAAAAGAACAATAAAAATACCTTAGTGGTAAAGTTAGGTACTAAAAACGCAAAAAAATATCACTATTTTTTAATTTTTGGAGCTTTAATTACAGCGTTAGTATTTACTTTTTTAGATTTCAGATCTATTTATCAATGCATTTATTTAATTGCATTTGTACCGCTAATAAAAAATTGTGTTACAGTAGCCAAAAATAATATTCCATCTGAATTAGATGGCGAATTAAAAAAAGTAGCATTAAGCACTTTTTTATTTTCGATTTTATTCAGTATTGCAAGTACATCATTTTAATAAAATAAAAATATAATGAAAACAATAAAAGTAATATTAATAACAATATCAGCTTTAGTGGGTGCTTTTTTGGTAACAGGTTTAATTGTTAAAGAAACGAGGTATACAGCAGAAGTTACTATAAACAAACCAATAGCAGAGGTTTTTAGTAATTTTGCAAAAATAGATAGCGTAAAAAACTGGATTCCAGAAATACAGTCTGTAGAAACTGTTCATAAAAACCCAGGAATTACAGGTAATGTGTATAGTTTGGTGGTTTTAAATCAAGGTGAAGAAATTACCATGACAGAAAAAATAATGGCTTACATACCCAATGAAAAAATCACCCTGTTTTACGATGCAGAAAATATGTTAAAAAAAGACGATTATCTTTTTTCTGAAAAAAATGGGGTTACTACCATTCGTTTAAACGCTAGTTGTCAAAGCGATTCTTATTTAATGGCGTGTATTTTTCCTTATTTTAAAAGTACATTTAGAGAGCAAGATCAATCGTATTTAAACAATTTTAAAACATTTTTAGAAGAAAAATAATTTATTTTGATAAAAGCCAGCTACAAAAAATACGTCTTAGAATTTAAAAATGCCAGTGGTACATCTCGAGGTATTTTAAAAACCAAAGAAACTTGGTTTATCATTTTAGAAGAAAATGGTAAAATTGGTATTGGTGAAACAGGTTTGTTTAGAGGCTTAAGTATAGATGATGTACCAAATTACGAGAAAAAACTAGAATGGGTTTGTAATAATATTCATTTAGGTTTACAAAAGTTAGTAGCTGAAGTTTTTAATTTTCCATCAATTCAATTTGGTTTAGAACAAGCATTTTTATCTTTAAAAAGTGTTAATAATTTCGAGTTATTTCCGTCAGAATTTACCAAAGGTAACCAAGCAATATCCATAAATGGTTTGGTTTGGATGGGAGATAAAGATTTTATGAAACAACAAATTCAAGAAAAATTAAAAAAAGGTTTTTCTTGTATTAAAATGAAAATTGGGGCGATTAATTTTGAAGAAGAAATCAACCTGCTAAAATCGATTAGAAAAGAATTTTCTGCAAAAGAAATTGAGTTAAGAGTAGATGCAAATGGTGCATTTTCTCCCAAAGAGGCTTTAGAAAAATTAAAAATTCTTTCTGAACTAGATATTCATTCGATAGAACAGCCCATAAAACAAGGGCAAATTGAAGAAATGGCTTTGTTGTGTCAAAAAACACCTTTGCCTATTGCTTTAGATGAAGAGTTGATTGGAGTTTTTTCTTATCAACAGAAAAAACAATTATTAGAAATCATACAACCCCAATATATTATTTTAAAACCAAGTTTAATTGGTGGTTTTACTGGTAGTAACGATTGGATTGATGTAGCTAAAAGCAATCAGATTAATTGGTGGATTACCTCTGCTTTAGAGAGTAATATCGGGTTAAATGCGATAGCACAATTTACATATACTTTGAATAATAATTTGCCCCAAGGTTTAGGTACAGGCAGTTTGTTTACCAATAATTTAGATAGTCCCTTAGAAGTTAAAAACGGAGCATTGCATTACAATAATTCCAAAAAATGGAATACAAATTTAATTTTATAAAATAATTCTAATCTTGTATTAGTATCACATAGAAATAAAATAATGAATTTTATACAACAAGCATATAAAGGAAAAAACGAATGGTATCATTGGCTAACAACTCTATTTTTAGTTTTTTTAGGTTGGCAAATTTTAGGAGTAATACCATTAGTGATGGCTGCAGCAGCAACATCTAAAAATATAGCAGAGTTTTTAGAGTTTGCACAAACTAATTTTATGACTGCAGGAATAGATAAAAATCTTTTATTATTCCTTATTATTTTCACTTTTTTTGTGGGCTTACTTTTTCTGTTTATTGGTGTAAAATATATACATAAAAGAACCATTACTTCTTTAATTACTAGTAGAAAAAAAGTAGATTGGAAACGTTTTTTTTATAGCTTTTTTGTTTGGGGTTTTATTGCAATTACATTTTCCTACATTAGTATTTTATTAGCACCAGAAAATTTTACCTGGAATTTTAATGCAAATCCATTTTTTATTTTGGTAGCCATTTCTTTTTTATTTATCCCATTTCAAACTAGTTTAGAAGAACTGCTTTTTAGAGGCTATTTAATGCAAGGTCTCGGAGTTTTGGCTAAAAATAGATGGCTTCCTTTAATTTTTACATCTGTAGTTTTTGGCTTATTACATGGTGCAAATCCAGAAGTGGCAAAACTGGGGCAACTTAGTATGGTTTTTTACATAGGTACCGGCTTGTTTTACGGTATTGTAACTTTGATGGATGAAGGCACAGAGCTAGCATTAGGTTTACATGCAGTAAATAACATAACAGCTGCCTTTTTTATTACTACAGATTGGACTGTTTTTCAAACAGATGCTTTGTACATAGATATTTCAGAGCCATCTTTAACTTGGGAAATGTTTTTGCCTGTGTTTGTTTTATATCCTATATTGCTGTTTTTGTTTTCTGAGAAATACGGCTGGAAAAACTGGAAAGAAAAACTAACAGGTAAAATTATTGAGCCAGTAAACTAAAAAGAAAACAACAGAGTTTTATAATATTGATACCAAAACCATTTCATAAACGTTTTCAATTAAACAATCATTCATTTTTAAATGTTGATGATTTATTAGCGTATTCAAAGAACAATTCTAAAGAAATATATACTTTTTTAGTAGAATGGTTTTCAGAGGAAGATACGATTTCTGTACAAACTTCGGGCTCTACAGGAAAACCACAAAAAATAACATTACAAAAAGACCACATTGTAAACTCAGCAAAAGCAACAGGTGCTTACTTTCAATTAAAAGAAAATACAAAAGCGTTATTATGCTTACCTGTAGATTATATTGCTGGTAAATTAATGCTTATTAGAGCACTTACTTTAGGTTGGCAATTAGACGTTGTTAACCCCAGTTCTAAACCCTTAAAAACGACTACTAAAATTTACGATTTTGTAGCTATGGTGCCTTTACAGGTAGAAAATTCTTTGGAAAAATTACACACTATTAAAAAATTAATTATTGGAGGAGGAGCCGTTTCTGAACAATTAAAAAACAAATTACAAAAAGTAAGTACGCAATGTTTTGCCACTTATGGCATGACAGAAACCATTACCCATGTTGCAATAAAAAGATTAAACAATGTAAAATCTTTTCGAGTTAAAATAACCAATAAGATGGCTTCTAAAAATTCTTATAAAGAAGCGTTTTATCAAACGCTACCAAATACCAGTATTTATAAAGATCAAAGAAATTGTTTGGTTATAAAAAACGACACAATTTCTAATAAAGTGGTTTTTACAAATGATGTTGTACAGTTAATTTCAGATACGCAATTTGAATGGTTAGGTCGTTTTGACAATGTAATTAATTCTGGTGGAGTCAAATTACATCCCGAAAAAATAGAAGAAAAATTGGCAGAAATGATAACCCAACGCTTTTTTGTTTCAGGGATTTTTGATGAAAAATTAGGCGAAAAATTAGTTTTAGTTATTGAGGATTCCCAAATTTCAAACAAAGTTGAAATGTCTTTAAAAGAAAGTATCAAGGATATAGGATTATCAAAATATGAAATTCCGAAAGAAATTTATTTTGTAGCACAATTTATAGAAACAGAAACAAAAAAAATCCAACGTAAAAAAACACTGGATTTAATTCAATTTTAAATATATTTTATCTATTATTTGTTTTTATTTTTTACACAGCCTTTGTTTTTTATGACTCGTTACTTTTCATAGAATGATATACGTTTTGTACATCATCATCTTCTTCTAGTTTTTCTAAAAGTTTGTCTACATCAGCTTGTTGTTCTTCTGAAAGTTTTGTGGTAGTTGTTGGTATTCTTTCAAAACCAGAAGACAATATTTCTATATTATTTTCTTCAAAATAAGATTGTAAAGCTCCAAATTGTTCAAAAGGGGCATAAATTATTACGCCTTCTTCATCATCAAAAATTTCTTCAACTTCAAAATCTATCAATTCTAGTTCTAGTTCTTCCATATCCATTGTAATATCTTCCTTTTTAACGGTAAAATTACAAGTATGATCAAACATAAAAACAACAGAACCAGAAGTACCTAAATTACCATCACATTTATTAAAAGCGGCTCTAACATTGGCAACTGTTCTGTTATTATTATCTGTGGCAGTTTCTATTAAAACGGCAATTCCATGAGGTGCATATCCTTCAAATAAAACTTCTTTATAGTCTGCTGTATCTTTATCAGAGGCTTTTTTTATAGCGCGCTCTACATTGTCTTTAGGCATATTTGCAGCCTTTGCATTTTGTATTACAGCACGTAAACGAGAGTTGGTGTCTGGGTTTGGTCCTCCTTCTTTAACAGCCATCACAATGTCTTTACCAAGTCTGGTAAATGTTTTAGCCATTGCAGACCAACGTTTCATTTTTCTTGCTTTTCTAAACTCAAATGCTCTACCCATTTCTATAATTTCTTTTAATTAAAATGCTTACAAATGTAAAAATTTGGCTGGTTTATTGCAATTTTTGAGGGTTCTTTATTTTAAAAGCTGATAAGACTGTTTGGCTATTTCAATTTCCTCATTTGTTGGTATTATTAATATTTTTACTTTTGATGTTGCTGACTGTATTTCTCTAATTTTTTTAGAACGAATTTTGTTTTTTTCTTTATCTAATTCAATTCCTAAAAAAGTTAAATTTTCACATGCTATTTTTCTCATTTCTGCAGAATTTTCTCCAATACCAGCAGTAAAAGCAATAGCATCTAATCCGTCTAAAACAGCTGCATAACTACCTATATATTTTCTAATTCTGTAAGCTGCTAAATTTAAAGCATGTTGGCATTCAGCATTTCCATTTGCTGCATTTTCTGTAATTTCTCTCAAATCAGAAAAACCAGTTAAGCCTTTCATGCCAGATTGTTTTTGTAACAAATTACTTACTTGTTCTGCTGTTTTATTTAACTTTTTCATCAAAAAGAAAATTACAGAATGATCTATATCTCCAGAACGAGTTCCCATAACTAACCCATTTGCTGGTCCTAAACCTAAAGAAGTATCAATACATTCACCTTCCTTTATGGCAGCCATACTACAGCCATTTCCTAAATGAATGGTAATTATATTTTTTGAGTTCTCTTGCTTTAGATAGTCGATTGCTTTTTCAGAAACATATTTGTGGCTTGTGCCATGAAAACCATAAGCTCTAATTTTATGTTTTTCTAAATATTTAGTAGGAATTGCATATTGGTATGCAACTTTTGGCATAGTTTGATGAAAGGAAGTATCGAAAATAGCAATTTGCTTTGCTTTTGTAAAGATAGTTTCTGCAATTTCGATTCCTGTTAAATTTGCAGGGTTGTGCAAAGGTGCTAAATCATATAAATCGCGAATACTATTCTTTACATCGTCTGTAACTATTACAGTTTTACTGAATTTATTTCCTCCATGAACCACTCTATGTCCAACTGCCTCAATTTCATCAACCGTATTTATAACACCTAACTTTTTATCTAATAAAGTATCTGCAATTTTTTCCAAACCAATTTTATGGTTTAAAATTGGCATTGTTTCGTGGTATTCTTCACCGTTTTTATCGTGATTAAATATGGCATCTTCCATCCCAATTCTTTCTACCAAACCAACACATTTTACATGTTTAGAAGGCATTTCTATGACTTGATATTTTAAAGAAGAAGAACCTGCGTTTAATACTAAAATATTCATATTTATTGTTGATTTGCTTGAATTGCCGTTAATAAAACTGTGTTAAAAATATCGTCTACACTGCAGCCTCTACTTAAATCATTTACAGGTTTGTTTAAACCTTGTAACATAGGTCCAATGGCTAAGGCGCCAGTTTCTCTTTGTATGGCTTTGTAGGTGTTATTACCGGTATTTAAATCTGGAAAAATTAATACAGAAGCTTGACCTGCAACATCAGAATTTGGCATTTTTGTTTTGGCAACAGACGTGTCTACAGCTGCATCATATTGTATTGGGCCTTCAATTTTTAAATTAGGATTTTTAGCTTTTGCCAATTGAGTTGCTTTACGAACTTTTTCTACTTCTTCTCCTTTTCCAGAACTACCAGAAGAGTAAGAAAGCATGGCAACTTTGGCTTCTATACCAAAAGCTTCTGCAGATAATGCAGATGAAATTGCAATTTCAGAAAGTTGTTCTGCATTTGGGTTAGGATTTACAGCACAGTCTCCCATAACAGAAACTCTATCTGATAAACACATAAAAAATACGGAAGATACTACAGAAACATTAGGCTTTGTTTTTATCAATTGTAACGCTGGTTTTATGGTATGCATGGTTGTGTGTACTGCACCAGAAACCATACCATCTGCCAAACCGTTTAAAATCATTAAAGTACCGTAATAAGAAACATCTCTGGTTAAATCCATAGCTGTTGTCTCAGTCATCCCTTTATGTTTTCTGGCATTAAAAAGTGTGTTTGCAAATTCTTTATTATGTATAGAGTCTTCTGGATTTAGAACATTTATTTTGTCTAAATCAATTTGAATTCCTATTTGATCGCATTTTAATTGAATGGTTCTTTTATTTCCTAACAAAGTTAAATCTACAATGTCTAATAATTGTAAACGTGCTGCAGCTCTAATAATTCTTTCATCATCACCTTCTGGCAACACAATATGTCTTTTATGAGCTCTAGCTTTCTGTAACAAGTTATACTGAAACATGCTAGGTGTTAATCTATCTGAATGATATGAGGTTAAAATATTGGTTAAACCTTCTGCATTTACATACTTATCAAAAGTATCTAAAGAGAGTAATATTTTTTTGTTATGAGTAGCATAAATTTTAGATTTTACTGCTCCAATTTTATTAGTAATTTTAAAGGTACCTCCATCTACAGCTATAATAGGTACTGTAGATTGTACACCTTCTATTAATTTAATAATAGCATCTTCTGGTACTAAAGATCCTGTTAAAATAATCCCTGCTATTTTTGGATAATTTTTAGAGGCATTTGCTTGTAAGGCTCCTAAAATAATATCTGCTCTATCGCCAGGTGTAATTACCAATGCATTTTCTTTAATTCGGGTTAAGTAATTTCTAAGTTGCATAGCGCCAGTACTATAGCTTCCAATAGCATTGTCTAAAAATTGTTTGCCAAATAACACTCTGCCTTTTAGAGCTTGTACCACTTCTTTTACCGTTGGAAAAGCCAAAAAATCTACTTTAGGGATAATATCTATCTGTAGTTTTTCTGGAAAACTTTTTATCAACTCTTTACGAATGTAATCAACCTCATCTACTTCTATTTTATTTGCAATAATACCAATTACATCTACTTCTTTATTGATGAAAGAATTGTAGGAAAGTTGCATAGTATTTATAAAATCTTTCTTTTTCTTAGCATTTCCAGATCCTACAATAAGTGCTGGTATGCCCAGATTTTTGGCAATCATTAAATTTACGTCGAGTTCTGTAAAACCACCTTCGCCAGAAAAATCGGTACCTTCTACTAAAACGTAATCATAACTAGCCTCTAGTTTTTTATATTTTTTGATGACATTGTGAATTACGTCATCTGCTTTTCCTTCACTTAAAAGTTCTACAACTTCGCTTTGCGTATAAGCAAAACAGTCTTTGTAGTTTATATCTAAGTTAAAAAACTTGATTGCTGTGTTGGTATGTTCGTCATAACTATGTTCATTAAACTCGTTAATAATAGGTCTAAAATACCCTACTTTGGCAGATTTAATTAACATCATTCTTAAGAGTCCTAAAGAAATTAAAGATTTACCACTGTCAGATTCAACAGTGGCAATATAGATGGCTTTACTCATTTTTTATTTTTAATATGGCACGAAAATAATATATAAAAAAATGACTAATTGTGATTTTAGTCATATTAATTATTAAAAGGTACTTAAGGGTGTTTTAAACCTGTAAAACACCCATATTAAATTTTTTCTCAATAGGAGCGTGGTTTGCAGCTTCTATTCCCATAGAAATCCACGTTCTTGTATCTAAGGGATTTATCACAGCATCTGTCCAAATTCTTGCAGCTGCATAATAAGGAGAAATTTGCTTATCATAACGCGATTTTATTTTATCAAATAACTCAGCTTCTTTTTCAGGTGTAATTTTTTCGCCTTTCTTTTTTAGTGATGCTGTTTCTATTTGTAGTAAAACTTTAGCAGCAGAATTACCACTCATTACCGCTAATTCAGCACTTGGCCATGCAACAATTAATCTTGGATCATAGGCTTTACCGCACATAGCATAATTACCTGCACCATAAGAGTTACCAATTACAATAGTAAATTTTGGTACCACAGAATTGCTAACTGCATTTACCATTTTAGCACCATCTTTTATAATTCCACCATGTTCTGATTTGCTGCCTACCATAAAACCAGTAACATCTTGTAAGAAGACTAAAGGGATTTTTTTCTGATTACAATTGGCAATAAAACGAGTTGCTTTGTCTGCAGAATCGTTGTATATAACGCCACCAAATTGCATTTCTGTAGGTTTGGTTTTAGACGAAGTTGTTTTTACTAATTTACGTTGATTGGCAATAATGCCTACTGCCCAACCATCAATTCTGGCATAACCTGTTAAAATGGTTTTGCCATACCCTTCTTTATATTGTTCAAATTCAGAATTATCTACCAAACGCTTGATGATTTCTACCATATCATACTGCGCGTTTCTTTCTCTTGGTAAAATTCCAAAAATATCTTCTTCGTTTTCTTTTGGTGGATAAGATTCTGTTTTACTAAAACCAGCTTTGTCATAATCGCCAATTTTATCGACTATAAATTTTATTTTATCAAGTGCATCCTTATCATCTTTTGCTTTGTAATCTGTAACTCCAGAAACTTCGCAATGTGTGGTTGCACCGCCCAATGTTTCATTATCAATAGACTCGCCAATTGCTGCTTTAACCAAATAGCTTCCTGCTAGAAAAATACTTGCGGTTTTGTCAACAATCATTGCTTCGTCGCTCATAATAGGTAAATAAGCACCACCAGCAACACAACTACCCATAATGGCAGAGATTTGGGTAATCCCCATACTACTCATTACAGCATTGTTTCTAAAAATGCGTCCAAAGTGTTCTTTATCTGGAAAAATTTCGTCTTGCATTGGTAAATACACACCTGCAGAATCTACGAGATAAATAATTGGTAATTTATTTTCTATGGATATTTCTTGTGCTCGTAAATTCTTTTTTCCTGTAATAGGAAACCAAGCACCTGCTTTTACAGTGGCATCATTAGCAACCACAATGCACTGTTTGCCTTTAATGTAGCCAATTTTTACAACGACACCTCCAGAAGGACATCCCCCATGTTCTGCATACATATCTTCGCCAGCAAAAGCCCCAATTTCTATAGATTTTGCATTTTTGTCTAATAAATAGTCAATACGTTCTCTTGCTGTTAACTTTCCTTTTTCATGATGTTTATCAATTCTTTTTTGACCCCCACCTAATTTTACTTTTGCAAATTTTCTTTTTAAATCAGAAACTAAAATTTTGTTATAATCTTCGTTTTTATTGAAGTTTAAATCCATAGGAAATTCTATCTAAGTTTTTGCTAAATTAAGAAAATATGTTGTGAAACCCTTGTTGAGTTTTTTGGTAATTGCATAAATGTTTCTTAAAATTTAAAATAAGAACTTTTGTTATCTTCTAACCAAAGAAAAATTTCCTTTTTTGTTGATGGTTGGTTTAGTTTTGTCAGCAGGAATTAAGGTGATGTTATACCAATAATCATCTGAGGTTAGTAATTTGCCATTGTAAGTACCATTCCAACCTTGCGAGTCAATAGGAATTTGTGCTACCAATTTACCATACCTATTAAAAATATTGATACTTGCATTCGGATAAAAAGTTTTGTTAGCGCCTTTTACTGCCCAAGTATCATTTTTACCATCGCCATTTGGTGTAAAGAATTTTGGAAACTGAATAACAGAAACTTGCAAAGTAGCATCTGGTACACAGCCATTTTTATCGTTTACAATAATGGTGTAAATACCACCTTCTAAGTTTTCAAATAAAGGTTCGTTTTGAAATGGAGTGGTGGTGTTTTCATCATCATTTTTTAATGCAAATTGATAATCACCAGGACCTAAATCGTTATTTATAGTATTTATAGAGATGGATAAATTTGCATCACTGCTAATAATATTTCCTTCATCTACAATGGTTACAAAGCTAGGCAATAGATTTGCAGGATTAGATTCTTTCACAACAATGGTTTCTGATCTAGTACAATTGGTACCATTGGTTGTGGTTGCAGTAATGGTGTAATTTCCACCTACTGTAACATCTGCAGTTTCTGCAAAACTAATAATTGTTCCTGTGGAATCTTTCCATTCATAATTGTAAACCTCTGCAGGATTTTCTACCCCAATGGTTAAGGATGTATCATTCAAACAAAAAATTTGAGGAGAAGTTACTGTAAAATCAGGTAAAGGATTTACAATTAATTGAAAACGAGCATCATCATTTATACACAAAGTTCTTTTATTTTGAATGCGAACAAAAATAGTTTCTGTAGGATTTGAATTGGTATAAGGAGATGTTAATTGGTTGTTTCCAGAAGTAGCATCTGCTTGGTTTTCGTGGAAGGTTACAATAAAATCATCTGGGTCTTGTGAGCCTAATAAAAGAGGAATTTGGCTATCTAAATCGATATTTTGAATGATTCCATTAGTATCATCACCATCCAAATCATCATCACAATAAGAAAGGTTAGAAACAGGAGTAAAAGTAGGCTCTGGATTTACAATAACATCAAAATTAGAAATACCATTTACACAAGAGGTTGTTGTGTTAACAACACGTACATAAATGGTTTCTCTGTTGGGTGTTAAATTCGAATAAGGCGAACTTAAAGGGTTGTTTCCATTTTGAGCTTCAGCCAACGTTCTATGATAAGAAACTGAGTAATTTTCAGGATCTTGAGCCCCCAAAATGCCTGAGGTTTGCGATGTTAAATCGATAGATTGTGAAAAGCCATTTCTTGCAGAACCATCAGAATTATCATCACAGATTTCTAAATCTGCCACAAAATTTGCCACAGGAATAGGATTTACAATTAGATTAAAACTGGTATGATCTGTAAAACAACCAGTGTTATTGTTGGTTACTCGTACAAAAATTGGTTGTATATCTCTAAGTTTATTTTCAAAAGGTGAAGCTTGTGGGTTTGAACCTGAATTTGCTTCAGCTGCAGAAAGGTGGTAGGTTACCGAAAAATCGGCAGGATTTTGAGAGCCTAAAATAGTAGCTGTTTGAGCTTCTAAGTCGAAGTTTTGTATAATTCCGTTTTCTGCATCACCATCTGTAACATCATCACATAATTCTAAATCTGTAACTGGGTTTGCAGTTGGTGTGGAATCTGTCTTTAAGTATAACTCTCCAGTACCTGAACAGTTGTTATTGTTTTTGTTGGTTATTTTAAAATAAATAGTTTGCCTTGTATTATTAGAAGGATAACCGATGTTTCTATAATTAGAAATATTACCAATGGCATTAATTACAGCAGTTCTATCTGCAGTGGTTTCATAATAAGTAACTTCTAAATCTGGACGTAAAGTTATTGGGAAAAATGCTAAAATTTCTGTGTTAGCAATACTAAAATCAAAATTTGTGATTCCATCAGTATCATCATTTAGTGTACCATTTGTACCATCTTCTTGAAGAAAATCATCACAAACGCTAGGAAATTCTTTATTATAAGCTACATCTGTAGCAGCTTCTACTTCAATGTTAATCTTAGAAATCGTAAAACATCCTTCTGAAGAAATGGTTCTAACCCAAGCTTCTCCAGTTTGATTTACGGGAAAACGAATTTCATCAGCCACTAAAGGTGTTCCAGCTTTTGCATTTGCTTCATTTTCAAAATATTGAAAAGTTTCGTTTGTCGAATTTGAAGAAATAGAAATTTCTGCTTCTGTAAGGTTTACTGATGATATTCTGTCTAAATCATCATCGCATTGTAATAAGTCTACTTCTGCAACGACAACAGGTACTGGATTAATTTTGGCTGTAATGGCATTAGAAATTTTTTCACATGAATTTCCTACTTTTGTTAATAGAACTCTGTAAAGATTGTTGTTAAAAGACAAAGGTATATTTGTAATTTGTAAATCTTTGGTATTTGCACCATTATAAATAGCATTGTTCGAAATAGGACTCCAATTTGTACCATTATCTATAGAAACTTCCCATTGAAAACCATCTGCAGTAGTATCTATGGTAATCATACTTGTTGAGTTTTCACAAAATGTAACATTTGTAAAACTATTTATTACGATGGCAGCACTTGTTGTATAGTTTATACTAGGAGTTGTATAGCCATTTGTATTGTTAATTACTAGACCATTTGAATCTACAACAAAAGGGTTGGCAAATAAAATACCAGATCCATTACCTGTAAAACCCGCTTCAATAACATCAAAACAAGCGTCGTTATCTGAATCTAATTCTAAGAAATTAAAAATACCATCTGAATCTGTATCTGCAATTGAGTAATTAACTGAAAGAGTGGTTACAGAGATATCATTTTCTAAATTATCTGTAATTCCGTTTGAATTGTTGTCTGTAAAACCATCTATTAAACCATCAACATTGGTGTCTAAATTATGGCTAGATTCTGTGGAATCGTATATTCCATCATTGTCAGAATCAATATCTAAATAATTGGGTACAGTATCTCCATCAGTATCCATGATTAATGTAAAGTTTTCAAAAACATCATCTAAACCATCTAAATTGGCATCTGTATTTGTTAAGCTAATTTTTTGATTGGCAGCTTCAAACAAATCTGGAACTCCATCATTGTCAGAATCTAAATCTAAAGCATCTTCAATGCCATCTCCATCAGAATCTCTTTTAACACTGGTAAGTTTTAATGAAGCATTAAAAATAGAATTTAACACATTTGATGTGGCTGTATGTAAAAAGAGGAATTTCTCTACATCATTAGCAACAAACTTAAAAGGTGTTGTTCCATTTGGATTTGGATTGTATTTAAAACGAATTAATGAACTAGAGAAATTGGTGACTCCTGTTTCAAATTCTCCATCAAAATTGGTGTCTACCATTAAAATATTATCAGGGTCTATTAATGTTATATTTTTAGCAGATGGCGCAATACTTATTTCAAATTCTTCTCCATCTATTCTAAAATGAGTAATAGCTTGATTTTGTGTAAATTCAAAATTAAAGGTTTCTGTACTATTTAAAATATAAAAAATTGAAGCATTACTTGTACTGTTTTCATTAATGGTAGAAGTGAAGTTTCCATTAGGATTACCAACAAAATCAACATTTCCAGATTTTGTCAATTCTGTAGTAAAAAAATTGTTTATAACTTTACTATTTGTATTTATCGAAGGATTATCTATATCTGAAAAATTAATGATACCATCACCAAAAGATTCAATTACATTTAAAATTCCGTCATTATCCAAATCTAAGTCTAGATTATCTATAATTAGATCGTTGTCATAATCGTCAGGACATAAGCTTACTGGGATTTCTACAGAATTAAATGTTGCTCCTGTACAATCTATGGTACCAATTAGACGATATCTTCCTGGTTCAGAAATGTCTGGTGAATAGTTTGAATTTGTACTTTTTTGTACCCAAGTATTTATACTTTCATCAAAAAATTGCCACTCAAACCTATCAAAAGCATCTGTGTTTGCTGCTTGTAAACTTACGTTTGGTATACAATTTCCTAAGGCTGCAACAGAGGCATCAAAATTAATCTCTGGACTAGAAGGAAAACCAGAGTAAAAACTACCAGATGTGGCAGCTCCATTAACATTAAAATAAGCACAATATAGTTCTTCGCTACTTTCTACACTTATGCCTCCTGTTAAATTTGTTACTTTATAGGTTTCGTAATCAGAGATTCCATCATTATTTATATCAATTTCAAAAGGACCAGAAGTAGAAAAATTAGCAATTGGCTCCGAATTTATGGTAACAGTTGCGTTTGCATTGGTTACCACAGTTACTCCTCCTGTAAAAGTAACATTACCGATATTTTCTATAAAGGGAATGTTATCTACTTTTCCTCTGCTCTCACAACTTAAAGGAGGTACAAAAAACATTCCTTGATTTGCTTCACTAGTACTTGCACCTACTCCTTGATAAGCAAATACAGGTTTGGTTGTTTGTACAAATAAGTTGCCATTATTAAATTGATTTCCTTCAATTAGAGCGTATCCTCCAGCAGGTATTTTAGCAAAAAAATTACTGTTACCATTTACTCTTATTTCTGTATCATCTTCATGAGCAACAATTAATACATTTTCCCAGCCATTTTCGCCATCACCTTTAACAAAAATATATTCTGTTCCTATTTTATCTAATCCTACAATTTGATCTATACCATAATCTCTTCCACCTCCATTATGAAAACTACCATTAGCAGAACCTAGATTAACAACAATTGGTTTATCTGAATTTATTAAGGTTCCTATTAAGCCATCTTTATTTATAGTGTTATCTGCAGCATTTGTGGCTACAATATAGCTTTCTCCTTCGTTTAAAGTTATAGAAATAGGTAAAGTTCCTGAGTAGTTTTTAACAGCTATACCAGTTGGTAAATCACTAAAAGTAACCTGTGTGTTATCTTCGGATGCCATAACAGAAATAAAATTGAGATAATTACTTTGGGGGTTTTCATTAGTGTACATTCCAGCTCTAAAAATTGTGCCAAGAGCTGCAGAACCTTTACTAACTAATGCCCCAGCTTGTGCACCACCACCAGCTAAAACTCTAACAGAAACATAAATTACATCATCTGCTTCAATAATATAGCCTTTATTGTTATGTATTACACTTGTTTGAGGAGAAGAAACAAATAATTGCGAATCTCCAGATTCTATAAAAATTTCTTGTGGATTAGATTTAGAAACAAAACCTGTAATATTGTTATTAGGGAAACCAATTTGTTTAATGGTAAATGAAACATTATTAGAACTAGGGGTTGAAATATAAAAATATTGCTCTTCAGGATTGGCATTTCCTGTTTCTGCATACGTTAAAGGCGGTATAAAATGTTTTTTACTTAATTGTGCATTTATGGTTGTTACTCCAATAAAAAAAAAGAGTACTAAGAAAAATGAGGGTTTTAAATTTTGCATAAATTTTTTTCTGGTAAAAATTTTTCTAAAAGTAATAATAAATCAGTTAGAAAATAAATAACCTATAAAATAATTAGACTTCTTAAATCAAAATTAGTTTAATTGCACTTTATTTTAGTATCAATCTTTTTTTTTAGTACAAAATTATTAACGAACCCGTTGTGCATTTTAAATAATGCTAATTTTAATATTATTAATATTCCTATCGAATATAAATTTATTGATGTACTGAACCGTTGTTAACGCTGTAATTTTTGATAATATTCTAGTTTTAAACC